>NZ_JBVHTO010000008.1:0-468540 GCF_055565855.1 Streptomyces sp. NPDC028308 | reverse complement strand
CCTCCGCCTTGCAGCTGCACGCACCAGACCCCGCTCGGGTCGGCCGGGACGAACCGTCTGTCACGGCCGACCTGATCCAAACGACAGGCCCTAGTCGCCCTGGCCTGTACAACGTTGGAAAGGGCGGCAGTTGGCATGACAGCACGGCCTCGACCGTCTGTACAGGTACATGACACGGAAGATTTCCGGCGGCCCGTCCCGCGCTGTTCCCGAGATCACCGCCGGAACCCACTGTCGCGGCGGAGCCACCGAACGTACACTGCCAAATCGCAGACATGCGGGCGTAGTTGACCGGGGGGAGCCGACATGTCAGGTGATCAGTTCGGGCCGACGTACGGGTTCGCCGTGCCTCCGATGCCGTCCGCGCCGCCACCCGCTCCCGCCGACCCGCTGCGGGCCGTCGCGGTGGCGCTGCTGAACCTCAGCGGCCTCGGGCTGGGCTATGTGCTGGTACGCCGTTGGATCCTCGCGGCGGTGTGCTGGGCCGCGACCGCGGTCCTGCTGTTCGTCGCGCTGCCCGCCGACCCCGACGGGGTGTCGGGCGGAGCCCTGACCGCGTACGCGGTCTTCCTGGTGCTCGCGGCCGCCCACGGCGCGGTCGTGGGACTGCGCACCCGGCTCATGTGGCCCGCCGCCGCTCCCGTCGCGATCCTGCTCGGCCTGGTGCTCCTCGCCGTTCCGGCCGGCGGTGTCGTGCTGTACGACGGCGCGCGTGACGAGGCCACCGAGGAGATGCTCCTCGACCGGCTCGAACGGGCCGACCGGCTCGTGTCGAAGGCCGAGGGCAAGCCCTTCGGGAGCGCCCGGTCCGATCTCAAGGACGCATGGCGCGTGTACGGCGATCTCCGGGACGACCACCCCGACTCGCGGGCGGCCGAGCGGGTGCCGGACCGGATGAAGAGTTACTACACGACGGTCGGCGCCCCCTACGCGCAGAAGAAGTACTGCGACGCGATCCCGCCGCTGCAGTACCTGCGCACACTCTCGCGCGGCACCGACAAGAAGGATCTCGGCTCGCTCGCCACCTGGCCCGACGACCGGCTGGCCACCTCCCTGTACGAGTGCGGGTCGGACGGTCTTGCCACGGGCGACGCCGTCTGGCCGACACACTTCGGTGAACTCCTCGGCACTTTCCCCGAGTCGGAGCAGGCGGCGAAGGTCGAACCGGCCGTCGGCTCGGCGGTCGACAAGGCGGTCAAGGACGTGCGCGGCGACGAACCGTGTGCCGCCGTCGACCGGCTGAAGGCGCTCAGCTCCCAGGTCGAGGGCCTGAAGGGGGAGGAGGCCGGAGTGGAGCAGGCACTCGCCAAGGAGGTCGGCCGGGCCGACAAGAGCGCCGGCTCGGGGGCGTACGACTGCGGTGTGGACCAGTACAAGGACGGCGACTTCGCGGACGCGCTCAGCACCATGAACGACTTCGTGGACGACAACAAGGGGAGCAAGAACCGGGAGCGCGCCAAGAAGATCGCGATCGCCGCCGAGATCGCGCAGACCGTTCCCGCCGCGGGCAAGCGCCTGCCGACGACGGCGTCCGGCGGCGGCATCACCGTCACGCTCAAGAACGACAGCCCGGACGACATCACGGTCCTCTTCACCGGGCCCGTGACCGGCAGCGTCACCCTCAAGGGCTGCGGCAGCTGCACGGCCTACTCCACGTCGAGCACGCTCTCCCTCGGGTTCAAGCCCTGCAGCGACAGCGGCAAGAAGTACCCCCAGCGGACGATCAGCCTGCCCGTCGGCACGACGTACTTCCTGCACAAGCCGAAGTCCGGCACCTCCGGCACGACCCCCGCCTCGGACACCGCCAAGCTGTCTTCGGGCTACATCTACACCGAGTGCGCCTACACGACGAAGGGCTTCGGCCTGGGCACCTGACCGGCGGCCCGGCGCCCGTCCCCGGCTCCGGGCCAGGGTCTGTCGTTTGCATCAGGTCGGCCGTGACAGAGGGTTCGTCCCGGTCGGCCCGAGCGGGGTCTGGCGCGTGCAGCTGCAAGGCGGAGGAGGGAGTCGGCGACCGACGACAACGCCGCAGATGCGCGTGCCAGACCCCGCGACCCCGGCCTGATCCAAACGACAGGCCCTAGGAGCAGGGGACGTCGTCGCGGCGGTCGTCGGCGCGCGCGTCCGGCTCCTCGGTCCGGGTGCCGGGGGACGCGGCGCCCGCGCCCGGCAGGCGGAGCGATCCCGCGGTGTCCTTGAGGCGTTCGAGGGTCTTCGCCAGGCCCCGGAAGGGGAGCCCCTCGGGTCTGCGCGGCTTCCCGACGACCGGCACGCCGGCGCCGGACTCCTGGAGGGCGGCCAGCGCCTCGTGGGCGAGTTCCGCGGCCTCCCGGTACAGGTCGCGGGACTTCGTCATCGCTTCGAGTGCCTCGGCGTACGTGGCCACGAGGGCGCGCGCGTGGGCGAGTTCCTCCTCGACGGTCAGCAGGTGCCACTGCTCGCGGAGGTCGGACACGGCTGTGGCGGCGTCCTCGACCAGCGGTCTGGGCAGCGCGGCGTAGCGCGTCACCGTGTCGATGAGGTCGGCCGGCACCGAGCCGTCCAGGAAGACGCTCCGCACGGTGAAGTCGTCGTCCTCGTAGCCGGGCCTCGGGGGTGTGCCGGGCAGGACGACCGCGCCGCCCCGCGGTACCTGGACGCCCAGATCGCGGAGCGCCCAGTTGACGATCTGGAACTGGTCGGGCGCGGCGCGGTGTTCCACGACGCGGTGCCGGAGGCTGGGCGGCATCAGCCGGGCCAGCGGCCGCCGGCCGCGCTCGTCGGTCGTCATCGCCTCGTGGACGACGACGTGGATGCTCCAGGTGTTGTGCGCGGCGGTGTTGAGCAGCCGCCGCAGCTCCTTGTCCTCGCCCGGGAGCGGATTGATGGTGCGCAAGCGCAGTCCGGGGACGAGGTCGTGGTCCCAGGGCACGTCGGTGTCCTCGGGCCAGAACATGGCGGCGGGCGAGGGCATCTCCAGGTCCCAGGGCCGCTCCGCCTCCGCGGCCAGCGACCAGGTCCATTCGTCGGTGCTGCCCTGGACGGCTTCGACCGTCAGCCGCGCGCGCACGGTGACGGCACCGGAGACCTGCCACCGCGCCTCGAACACGCGGCGGCCGGCGCCGTCGCGGGTGTCGTCCAGTTCGAGGTGGTCCTGGATGACCCGGTCGTTCTTCTGCTCGCGCAGACGCCGGCGGACGACCTCCTCCGCGCCGGGGCCGACGAAGCGCCCGCGGGCGAGCCACACGGTGTCGGGGGCCGTGGCGCGGACGGTGGGGGACTTGGCCATGGATCACTCTGACGTTGGGAGACGGCGTGCGGTCCCAGTATGGGCCGTGCTGATCACGCGCTGCGGGGGAGGGGGCGTGCTTCGGCCGTCCGGCGCTGTGAGACAGTTCGCCCCGCTCGTCGCCGGGAAGGCCGCGAGGCCGCGTGGGGGGCGTCGGCCCCCACGCGGCCCCGGTGAGCCGGCCGTCCGGAGCGGGCCCGTGCCCCGCTCCGGCGTGTCGTCAGGCGCCGCTGGCGTCGAGCATCTCGTCACGCTCGACGATCTTCACGCGCTCGCGGCCCTGCGGTGTGCCGAGCGCCTTCTCCGCGGCGTCCAGCCGGTACCAGCCGTCCCAGGTGGTGTAGCGGACCTCGCGCTCGGCGAGGAACGCGTCGACGGCTTCCGGGGCCGGGGAGGCGGGGGTGTGCAGACGGCCGTTCGCGTGGTCGTCCAGCAGGCTGGCGACGGTCTCGTTGGCGTCGCCCTTGGTGTGGCCGATGAGACCGATGGGACCGCGGCGGATCCAACCAGTGACGTAGGTGGACCGCAGATGCTCGCCGCCGGCCTCGATGACCCGCCCGCCCTCGTCGGGGACGGTGCCCGTGGCGAGGTCCCAGGGGAGCTTGGGGAGCGCGTCCGAGAGGTAGCCGACGGCGCGGTAGACGGCGGTGACGTCCCAGTCCTTGTACACCCCGGTGCCCTTGACGTTGCCGGTGCCGTCGAGGGCGGTGCGCTCGGTGCGCAGGCCGGTGACCCGGCCGTCCTCGCCGAGGATCTCGGTGGGCGACTCGAAGAAGTGCAGGAACAGCTTGTGCGGGCGGTCGCCGATGTCGCGGATCGCCCAGTTCTCCAGGGTCTTGGCGACCATGTCGGCCTGCTTGTTGCCGCGCCGGGTGGCGATCGAGCCGTCGTCGTAGTCGATGTCCTCGGGGTCGACGATGACCTCGATGGTGGGGGAGTGGTCCAGCTCCCGCAGCTCCATGGGGCTGAACTTGGCCTGCGCCGGGCCGCGTCGGCCGAAGACGTGGATCTCCTTGGCGCGGTTGGCCTTCAGCCCCTCGTGGACGTTCGGCGGTATCTCGGTCGGGAGGAGTTCGTCGGCCGTCTTGGCGAGGATGCGGGCGACGTCGAGCGCCACGTTGCCGACGCCGAGGACGGCGACCTTCTCCGCTTCCAGCGGCCAGGTGCGGGGGACGTCCGGGTGGCCGTCGTACCAGGAGACGAAGTCGGCCGCGCCGTACGAGCCGTCGAGGTCGACCCCCGGGATGTCGAGCGCCCGGTCCGCGGTCGCGCCCGTGGAGAAGACGACGGCGTCGTAGAAGGTCCGCAGGTCGTCCAGATCGATGTCGCGCGGGTAGTCCACGTTGCCGAAGAGGCGGATCTGGGGCTTGTCGAGCACCTGGTGGAGGGCGGTGATGATGCCCTTGATCCGGGGGTGGTCGGGGGCCACGCCGTAGCGGATCAGGCCGAAGGGGGCGGGCATCCGCTCGAAGAGGTCGATGGAGACCCCGGGCTCGCCGGCCGCTTCGGATTTGAGCAACGCATCGGCGGCGTAGATACCGGCGGGGCCGGCTCCGACGATGGCTACCCGCAGAGGGCGCGACATGATCAGGTTCCCTTCGAGCGATGACAGGCTGGCTCGTCGGGAAGCCTAAACTAAGGCAATCCTTACTTGGTACGGGGGTCCGGTTGATGACCCCATAAGGCCGCCTTATGAGCGCGGCTGGGTGGACCGGCCCGCCTCGATCTCGCGCTTCAGATTGCGCAGCGTCCGGTCGATGTTGCCGGTCTGGAACGCCGCGAAGGTCTTCCCGCCGGTCGCCATGCGGTCGAAGGCGTTCGCCACGAAGTCCGGCCAGGAGCGGCGGTCGTCGGTCCAGGACTCGGTCACCCGTGTCGCCGTCCCGTCCGGGGTGAAGCGGTACTCCCAGGTGGCTATCGGCGCGCGCAGCCGGGGCCGCTTGACGCCGATGGCGTGGACGCGGAACGCGAAGCGGCGGCCGGGTTCGGCCACGGTCACCGTGCAGCGGGTCGTCCACCGGAACGGGCCGCGCTTGTTGTGTCCCTCGAAGACCAGCCCGACCTGCGCGGGCTCGTCGGGCCGGGCCACGGTCGCGCCGAGGTTCTCGGGGCTCCAGCGCCCCATCTGGGCCGGACGGCTGACCTCCTCGTACACGGACAGGGGCGACGCCTCGACGAGGATGCTGCGCGTCACGGTGAAGGTGCGGGGCATGGAAGTCCTTTCGTCGCCCACAACCTACTCGTCAGTAGCAAGGATGTCACCGGGCTCCGGCCGACCGTCTCCCCACGGCGAGGGCCCAGTACCCGCGTGGCCGGCCTGCGGGAATCGTCCTGGGCGCCTCCCGCCCGGCCTCGCGGGGTGTCGCGTCAGGCGGCGGCGTGGAAGAGGGCCGCCGCCTCGCCGCGGGAACCCACGCCCAGCTTCGTCAGGATGTTGGCGACGTGGAACTTCACCGTCGACTCGGTGATGTGCAGCTCCTGCGCGATGGCCCGGTTGCGGTGCCCGAGCGCCAGCCTGGTCAGCACCTCCAGCTCCCGCTCGCCCAGCGACGTCAGCGGGTGCGGTGCCGGATCCCGAGTGGCGCGCAGCGGGACGGTCGCCGTGACCGTCGAACCCCAGCCCGGCACGGCGTCGACGTCCAGGCGCCCGTCCAGCACGTCGAGGCGCTCCACCACCCGGCCCGGACCCAGGGCGCAGTGCGACAGCGTGCCGGGACCGTCGTCCCGCACGGTCGCCCGCAGTTCGTCCTCCGTGACCTGCCAGCCGATGTGGACGCGGCTGACCGACTCCTGCTCCAGCGCCTTCATCAGCACCGCCCGCACGACCGCCCGCGCGGTGTGGGCCACGTCCGCCGCCAGCGGCTTGGTCGACTGCGGAGCGCCCAGCTCCAGCCGGACGGGGCCGTAGCGCATCAGCGGCCGCACGCTCTCCGCGAGCCGGGCGAACGCCTCGTCGGCCGGCTCCTCGGCGATCTCCTGGTCCCGTTCGGCCGTGGCGCGCAGCTCCAGCACGGCCGTGACGGCGAGATCGGTTGCGGCGGCCCGGGCGGTCGCGTCGTCCATGGCGCGGCTGCGCAGCACGCCGAGCATCCCGGTCAGCGCCGCGGCGTGCGCCTCACCCAGCTCGGCGATCACCCGGGCCCGGGTGTCGGCGGCGGTGCGCGAGCGGGCCAGCGCCCCCGGCACGGCCTCCGCGGCCAGCCGGTCGACGTGGCTGGTCACCAGGTCCCACAGTGCCTGGACGAACGAGAGAACGGCCGGGTCGAGCACGGAGCGGTCCTCCCGCACCAGCAGCAGGACCGCGCCCCGGGGCGTGGCGTCGCTGCGCACGGCGAGCACCGGGTGCTCCGCGCCGGCAAGGGTGAGCACGCCCTGCCAGGGGCGGCCGGCCACCCCTGAGTCGAGCAGCGGCGCCAGGTCGGCCGCGCCGAGCCGGGCGACGACGTCCTCGTCGCCGTGGGTCTTGAACGGCGAGTGCGCGCAGTGCGTGGACAGTTCGGCGGCCGCGCGGTGGGGGACCGCTTCGGCGAGGACGGAGGACAGCCGCGGCAGGATCCGGCCGAGGGGCTGACGGATCACGTCGTACGCGGCGGTCAGGGCGGGCACGGAGCCGGACAGTTCCATGCGTTTCAGCGTAATGAACGGCCCCGCCGGACCGGCTGTCCTTTCGGACAGGTGCGACTGTCCGGAAGACCGGCCCCCACGGGCCGCGCCCCGGACGAGGCTTGAGTCGTCGACAGGCCACGGGCCGTCGAGGTGCCGTCGCCCGACGGCACCGGCCGCGGAGTTCCGATCACCGTGGCCGCGCGACACGACAGCGGGGAGTTCCCATGAAGGCGATCAGGTACGACGAGTTCGGCGCGGCGGACGTCCTCAGCTTCGGCGAGATCGCCGAGCCGGTACCGGGCCCGGGCGAGGTGCGGGTCCGCGTGGTGACGGTCGGCGTCAACCCCCTTGACCACAAACGCCGTCACGGCTGGATGGAGGCGTTCTACCCGACGACCTTCCCGGCCGTGCCGGGTCTGGAGTTCGCCGGGGTCGTGGACACGCTGGGCGAGGGGGCGACCGGATTCGCGCCCGGGGACGAGGTGTTCGGGTGGACGAGGACGGGAGCGTACGCCGAGTACGCCATCGCCGGCGACATCGTCCACAAGCCGGCCGGCCTCTCCTTCGAGGCCGCGGCGACGCTGCCGGTGGCCGGCGAGACCACGGAGCGGGTGCTGGGCCTCCTGGGCCTGAAGTCCGGCGAGACGCTCCTGCTGCACGGGGCGGCGGGAGCGGTCGGGCAGGTCGCCGTCCAGCTGGCCGTCGCGCGCGGGGCGACGGTGATCGGTACGGCGTCCCCGGCCAACCACGACTTCCTGCGCGCGCTGGGAGCGGTCCCCGTCGCGTACGGGCAGGGGCTCGCCGACCGGGTCCGCTCGGCCGCTCCACACGGCGTGGACGCGGTGTTCGACGCCGCCGGACACGACACCTTGCCCGTCTCCGTCGAGCTGCGGGGCGGCACGACGGACCGGATCGTCACGATCGCGGCGCAGGACGCGGCCGACTACGGCGTGGTGTTCTCCGGGGGTGGCACTCCGTCGGAGGTCGTGCGGACCTGGCTGGCGGAACACGGCAGGCTCGCGGTGGAGGGCAGGCTCGGCGTCCCGGTAGCCCGGACGTTCGCGCTGGCCGACGCCGCCGAGGCACAGGAGTTGAGCGAGACGGGACATGTGCGCGGCAAGCTGATCCTCACGGTGTGACCGCCGGCCGGCGGGTCCCATTGGTGAAGGGGGCGCGGTCGAGGGGGTGTTCGCCGGGGCGACGCGCGGCACACCGGGGCTGATGTATCATCGATCTTGAGCGCGTCGCCGAACTCCCGGCACCGTGCCTCGCGTTGGTGGTCCAAGGAAAGACGCCCCGCTTCCTGCGGGGAGATGCAGGTGCAAGGCCTGCCCGGCGCTCCACGAACCCCACCCCGGTCACCCGGGGTGGGGTTTTCGCGTTGCCCGCCGCGGAGCGTGCGGCCGTACGCGGCGTCCGGCCCCGCGTTGTCGGTGGCGTCCGGCATGATCCCGGGAACACGTCGTCGGTGCGGTAGGGGAGTGAGCGGGATGTCCGTCAACAACGAGAACGTGCTGCGGCACCCGTTCCTGCGGGCGCTGTACGAGGACGACTACTACCCCGACCATGTGCTGGACCGGGGCAGGGAGATCCTGCTGAGGCTGTGCGCCCGCATCGAGGCGGAACGTCCGGACGGCCTCGGCGCCCTGTACGCGCTGACCGCCGAGGCCACGGAGGAGTTCAACGCCCTGGAGGCCGAGTTCGATGCGGCCGGCAGCGAGATCGAGACGGTGGCGCGTGAGGAGATCGCGGAGGACTTCTCGTTCGTCGCCACCGCGTACGGGTTCGCGGACGCCGACCATGAGGAGCTGGTGGCCGCCCGGGAGTGGTGAGGCCTCCGTCGTCCCGGGTTCGCGCGGCGCGTGGCAGGAGAGCGGAACCATGGGGGACCCGGCCGTACGTCCGCACGGCCCGCCGTGGGGTGGTCGGAGCCCGGCGGTGCGCTCACATGTCGACGATCGTGCCCCGGTCCTCCGCACGGGCTACGGCGTGCGCGACATGGGCCGCCGCGACGTCGAGAGCGGCGTGGCCGGTGGACTTGAACACGGTCAGCTCGGCCGCGGTGCGCCTGCCGGGGTGCTGTCCCGACAGGACGGAACCGAGGAGCGCGACCGTGCGCCCCGCCGGGAGGTCCTGCAACTCGTGCGCCCCCGCCGGTACGGCGGAGGTGGCGGCGCCGGGCCACTCCGCGAAGAGGGTGGCGTCGTGGACGGTGGCGGCGTCCAGCTCGGGGCCGTGGGAGCCGCCCACCGAGCTGACGTGGGTGCCGGGCGCCAGCCAGTGCCGCTCGATCACGGGGCGGGTCGCGCCGGTGCAGCAGAAGACCGTGCCCGCCTCGCGTACCGCCTCCTCGATGCTCCGGGCGGCGCGCGCCGCGGGGTGCAGACCGGCGAGCCGTTCCGCGCTCGCGAGGTCGCGGCCCGCGACCGTCACCGGGGTCGCGGGGTCGAGTACCGCGAGCAACTCGACCTGGGCGCGCGCCTGCGCGCCGGTGCCGATGACGGCGACGGCGCGGTGGTGGGGACTTGCCAGGGCGCGGGCGCTGTGGGTGGCGGACGCGGCGGTGCGGATCGCCGTGAGGGACTCGGCGTCCATCAGGGCCAGCGGGCCGCCGTGCTCGGCGTCGAACAGGGCGACGACACCCCGGTGCGTGCTGCGTCCCGGACGGCCGGGGTCGGCGAAGACGGAGACGAGTTTGGCCGCGAGTCCCAGTCCGGGAACGTATCCGGGCATCGCGCCCAGCAGTCCGGCCGGGGCGCGGGCCGCGATCCTGGGCGGCGCCGAGGCCGACCCGTCGCCGACGGCCTTCAGCGCCGTGGCCACGGCGTCCATGAGGCGGTGGGGGTCGAGGGCGGCGCGCGTCTGAGCGCGGTCGAGGACGAGGATGCCGCTCATACCGCTCCCTCCTCGGCATCGGCGGTACGGGTGAGGAGGCGCTGCAACTCGTCGGCCGACGCCCGCAGTCGGTGGCGCAGACCGGCGACGCGGGACTCGTCGAACTCGGTGTCCAGACCGACCACGGTCAGGGCGCACACGGGGGCGCCCGGGGTGGGGACGACGGCGCGGCTGACGGAGGCGACGGGCTGTTCGTTGCGGCCGTGCTCGACGGCGAAGCCGCTCCGCTCGGTGCGCTCGATGTCGGCCAGCAGGCCCTCGGGCCCGGTCAGCGGATGTCCCGCCGCCTCAGCGAGGCGGAGGTAGGGGGCGCGGGCCTCCGGGGGGAGGGCGGCGACCAGGGCGAGCGGGCCGGCGAACCGGTGGACCGGCAGGGCCTCACCCATCAAGTGCGTGATCATCGCCAGGCGTTCGGGACGTACGACGTCGATGACCCGGGCGCGGTCCGCTTCCGGGACCTGGAGGTTGACCATCATCCCGGTGTCCTCCGACAGGGCCGCCAGCACGGGACGGGCGATGGCCGTCAGCGAGTTCCTGGCCGCCGCGGACGACAGGCCCAGGACCGCGGTGCCCGGCAGATAGCGGTCGCCGGCGCGGAGCACCCAGCCTCTGCGGACGAGGTCGAGCAGGACGCGGTAGGCCGTGGCGCGATGCAGGCCGACCTCTTCGGCGAGGTCGGTGAGACGCGGGGGATGCGGTGCGCGGGCCACGGCCTCGACCAGGTCGAGCGCCTTGTCCACCGCCGAGCGGGGTGCTGCGGGCAATTCCGACCACTCCTTGTGGCGCTGCGGGTGGCCAGCGTACGGTGGCCCGTGTTTCCAGTGACAATACAGCTGTTACGTACACCGTAACAAGCCCCCACGAGGTGAAGATGACCCACGAGGCCTCTGTCGAGCCGGGCCCGCACGCGCCGCCGCCGGACGGCACCGTCGCCGTCTACCGCGGTGCCACGCTGTTCGACGGGCACGGGGGCCCGCTGCGGCCGTCGACCACGATCGTCACCGACGGGGCGTGGATCCGCGCCGTCGGCGACGACGCCGAACTCGACGCCCGACTCCCCTCGGACGCCGAGGTCTTCGACCTCGACGGCCACTTCGTCGTCCCGGGGCTCATCGACTCCCACCAGCACATCGCGACGCCTCCCGACCGGCCCGCGGCCGAGGCGGTGCTCCGCCGGCTCGTCTACAGCGGCGTCACCGCGATCCGCGACATGGCGGACGACCTGCGCCAGGTCGGCGATCTCGCCAGAGCCACGCTCGTCGGCGAGATCCCCGGCCCCGACATCCGCTACGCCGCGCTCATGGCCGGCCCCGGCTTCTTCGACGACCCGCGCACCCACCAGGTGTCGCAGGGCGAGACCCCGGGCGCGGTGCCGTGGATGCAGGCGATCACGGACGACACGGACCTGCGCCTGGCCGTGGCGATGGCGCGGGGCACCCACGCCGCCGCGATCAAGGTCTACGCGGACCTCGACCACTCCGCGGTCGCCGCGATCACGGCGGAGGCCCACCGCCAGGGCATCCCCGTCTGGGCCCACGCCACCGTGTTCCCCGCCTCTCCCCGGCAGGTCGTCCTGGCCGGCGTTGACAGCGTCTCGCACGTCACGCTGCTCGCCTTCGAGGGCGCCGAGGGGCAGTTGACGAGCTACAAGCACAAACCGCCCGTCGACCACGAGAGGTTCGCCGGAGGTGGCGATCCGCGCGTGGCGGAGCTGTTCGCCCTGATGCGCGAGCGGGGGACCGTGCTCGACGCGACCGCCGGCATGTGGTCCAGCGACGCCCTGGCCGGGGACGGACCCGAGGGAGCCGAGCGTGCCCGGCTCAACAGCGAACTCGCGGCCCGACTCACCGCCCAGGCGCACCGGGCCGGCGTGGACGTCTCCGCCGGCACGGACTACGAGACCGGCCCCGAGAACCCGTTCCCCGCGCTGTACGAGGAGCTGGCGTTCCTCGTGGACCGCTGCGGGATGACTCCCGCGCAGGCGCTCCGCTCGGCCACCCTGATCGGAGCCCGCAGCGCCGGCACCGAGGCCGTCATGGGAAGCGTCGAACCGGGCAAGCTCGCCGACTTCGTCGTCCTCGGGGACGACCCGACACACGGCGTCGACCGGCTGCGCACCATCACCATGACCGTGAAGCGGGGCCACCGCTTCGTCCGCGGCGAGTTCGACCGGACGCTCGCCGCCGACACCCGTGCCCGGCGCGACGAGACCCAGGAGGGCCGATGACGTCCACGCCCATGATCATCAACGCGCTGGGGCAGCTCGACAACCCCAACGCCCCGCGGTCCGCCGAGGCCGCCGCCCAGCTCAACGCCTCCAGCGAGCAACTCACCGTCGACGCACGGGCCCTGGCCGACGCCCACGCCTCGGGACTCACCGCCGTCAACATCACCCTCGGCTACACCATGGGCGACCTGCCCCCGTACGAGCACACCCTGCACGAGATAGCCGTGTGGGACGCGATCATCCGGGACAACGCGGCGGACCTCACGAAGATCCTCACGGTCGCCGACGTGCACCGGGCCAGGCAAGAGGGCAGGATCGGCGTCATCTACGGCTTCCAGAACGCCGTCGCCGTCGGTGACGACCTCCACCGCGTCGCCACATTCGCCGAGCTGGGCGTGCGGATCGTCCAGCTCACCTACAACCAGGCCAACCACATCGGCGACGGGTCGATGGCACCGGGCAACCGGGGCCTCACCGAGTTCGGCCGCGACCTCGTCGCGGCCCTGGACGAGCAGCACCTCATGGTCGACCTCTCGCACAGCGGGGAACGCACCTGCCTGGAGGCCGCGAGGATCGCCCGGCGTCCGGTGTCGGTCAACCACACCGGCTGCCGTGCCCTGGCCGACCTGCCCCGCAACAAGACCGACGAGGAACTGCGCCTGGTCGCCTCGCGCGGAGGGTTCGTCGGCATCTACTTCATGCCCTTCCTCGACGTCTCCGGTCACGCCAGTGCCGCGGACGTGGTGGAGCACATCGACCACGCGGTGAACGTCTGCGGCGAGGACCACGTCGGGATCGGCACCGACGGCCCCGTCACGTCCATCGACGACCTCGACGCCTACCGCGCGCACCTCGCCGAGCACGTGGCGCTGCGCCGGCAGGCAGGCGTGTCGGCGGCGGGCGAGCGCAGCGACACACTGCCGTTCGTCATCGACCTGCGCGGAGTGGACCAGTTCCGGGAACTCATCCGCCTGCTGGAGAAGCGCGGCTACCGCGGTGAGCGCATCGAGAAGATCCTCGGACGGAACTTCCTCGACTACGCGGCGCGGGTGTGGGCTCCGTAACCCTGACGAGCCGGGCCGCCGGGCAGCCGCCTCAGCGGGCGGCACCCTCCTCCAGGGGCCGCGCCGCCTCGCCGGAGTCCGCCGGTCCGGCGGCGCGGCGCCGCCGGACGGTTCCGAGGGTGCCGTGGGCCGCCATGATGCCGGCGATGACCAGGACGGCACCGATCGGCTGGTTCCAGGTCAGCCGCTCACCGAGCAGGACCACACCCGCCGTGACACCCACCACGGGCGTCAGATAGGTGACCGCGGCGGCGTTCACCGCGCCCCACGCCTGGACGATGTTGTTGTTCCACAGATAGGCGAGACCCGTGCTGAGGGCACCCAGCGCCAGCATGCTCACCGCGATGCCGGGATCCACCCGCGGCGCCGGGGAGGCCAGCCACGGCGTGGCCGCCAGCATCATCAGCGCGCCGATCGTCACCTGGACGAAGGCGACGCTGACCGCCGGCAGCCCCAGCGGGGTGATGTGCCGGCGCAGCTGCACGAAGGCGAAGCCGTAGCAGGTGGTCGCGCCCAGGCAGGCGAGCTGCGCCTTGAGGTGACCGCCGCCGGACAGGCCCGCCGGTCCGATCAGCACCAGGACGCCGGCGAAGCCGGTGAGCAGGCCCGCGGTACGCCGCCGGGTCAGCCGCTCACCCGCCAGGGCGACCGTGCTGACGGCGAGGGTGAGCAGCGGAGTGGTGGCGTTCAGGATGCTCGCCATGCCCGACGTGAGCTGCTTCTCCGCCCAGGAGAACAGCAGGAACGGCACGACGCACAGCAGCACGGACACGAGGGCCAGCCGCAGCCACAGTCGCGGTTCGCGCGGGACGCGGCTGCGGGTCACCGCCATCACCGCGCACAGCGCCAGGGCGCCCAACACCAGCCGCCCCCACACGACCTGAGCGGGCGTCAGTCCCTCCAGGGCGACCTTGATGAACAGAAAACTCGAACCCCACGCGCATGCCAGCGCGACGAACTGCGCGACGATCCTCGCACGCAAGTCACGGCCCCCCTCGGCCCCTTCGGGCCTGACGTCTCTCACCGGCCGTGCCGCGGCGGCCTCCGGGCCCGCGGGCCCGGAGGCCGCCGCGACCGGCTCCTAGTTCCGGTCCGCGGCGATCGGTGCCACGGTCGGCGCCACGATCCGCACGTAGTCCCGCGTGGCCATGACGACGGACCGGTCGAGCCGGCCCGCGTTGAAGGCGATCTCCTCGTGGGAGGCCAGGAACTCGGCGTCCACCACCACCGGCAGACCGCCCGAGAGCCACAGCGGCGGGATCGCCCCGACGACGCACCCGGTCAGCTGCTCGGCCAGCTCCGACGGCGCGAAGCCGCCCTTGCGGCCCTCGACCGAGGCGACGACCCTCTTCAGGTCCGCCCGCCGGTCGCCCGCCAGCACGGCGAGCACCGCGGGGGAGTCGATGCCCTTCACCCGGCACACGAGGGCCTTGGCACCCTGCGACACCGTGGTGCCGCGCACCGCCGACACCTCTTCGGAACGCCCCTCGGCCGCGTGCTCCACCACGCGGTACGCGGCCTTCTCTCGGTCGAGGAGATCGATGATCTGCTCAAAGGGACTCAACGGAGGCCTCCTACGGGCTGTGCGTGCGTACGGCCGCGGAGCGGGGCGGCGTAGCGCCGCTCCAGCCGGCTGACGAAGGTGTCGATGAAGGACGGCGGCGCCTCGGTCCAGGACCGCCAGTCACGGGTCACCTCGGCAAGGTACGACATCCGCCGCAGGTGCTTCCAAGTCCCGTCACCCGTACGGGAACCGAGGTCGACGGGAAGGTGCGCGCGCAGCGCCTCCAGGTAGTCCGCGAACACCCCGCTGCCGAAGTTCACGCGCGCGACGCCGTGCGAGGGCAGGGACGCGAGGTCGACCCGGGACAGCGAACTGCCGCCGTGCACGACCAGTCGGCGACCGGAGTCCGCGAGGACACCGGTGAGCTCGCGGACCAGTCCGTGGTCGATCGCCGCGTACCGGTGCTCCCGCGCGGGTTCCGTCGCGAACACCTCGTCCCACAGCTCGGACTTGCGCCGGGCCTTCGCGAGCCGGCGCTCCAGCCACTCCCGCTCCAGCGTGTCCAGCAGCGGACGCTGGAAGACCGGGACACCGGCCCGTGCCTCACGCAGCACCGCGTCCAGCCGCTGCCCGGCGTCCGGTCCCTCTCCCTCCATGGCCCGCCGGGCCGTGGAGGCGATCAGCCGGTGCTCGGCCGAGTAGGCGGGCAGTCCGGCCTCCGTCAGGGACCTCTCGACCCGCGCGCACGCCTCGGCGAAGGCGTGCAGGTCGTCCCCGGTGGCGCCGTCGTCCAGCAGCCCGACCTCCGCCAGCGAGCGGCGGGTGGCGGCGAACCCGTAGTCGAAGCTGTGGAACTGGCCCACGTGCGCCCCGACGAAGTCCAGGTCCGTGTCCCCGACGAAGCGCACGAAGTCGTCCGTGGTCGTCCTGGCCCACTTGCGCAGCCCGGCGCCGTCGATGCAGCCGATCTCGCCCTCGACGAGCACGTCGTAGCGGCGTGCCAGTTCCGTCGCGGCGTTGGTGAACAGGACGTTCTGGTGGAGGGCCCGGCCGGAGCCGTCGACCATGACCGAGTCGAAGCCCGCCTCGCAGGCGGCGCGGACCACCTCGTAGTCGTCGGCGTGGTCGAGGTGCAGCCGCAGCCGCGAGCCCAGCGTGGCGTTGAGCCGGTCCACGTCCTGCTGGAGGGTGCGGAAGACCCCGGCGACGGTGGCGGCCGGCTCCCCGCCCGCGCCGTCGGCGACGAACAGCAGCGCCTCCTGCGGCGAGATCTCGCAGTACACGTCGCGCCGCGTCCGCGCCGAGAGCAGGGCGTAGGGCAGCAGCATCGACGGATGCTTCACGTTGAAGTTGGGCACGGTGCCCGTCCAGCGTGCGGGCGGTGTCCCGGCGGGCGCCCCGGACGGCGGGCCCGGCCGCCTGTTGCGCAGTTCCCAGTGGACCTCGCGCCTGACGTGCCGCACGCGGTCGAGGAACTCCGCCAGGTCGGTGTCACCGGGGGACAGGGTGCGCACGAGCGGTCCGAGGGCCCGCGGATCCAGGGCGTTGTGGTCCTCGACCACGAAGACCACCCCGAGCAGCGGGTCGTCGCGCCGCAGCGCCCGGGTCCGCTCCGCCACCCAGGACAGCGCGGCCAGGCCGCTGACCGGCAGCTCCTCGCACACGAACGCCACCGACTGGGCGGCCAGGGTGTCCAGGACCCGCTCGGACGTGAGCCGTTCGTCCGTGATGACGGTCCGCAGGGCGAGCGGCTCGAGGAGCGTTCGCGCCCACTCCGTGTTCCAGACCTCGGCGCTGATCACCGCGTGCGGTGTGTCGGCCGGACGCCGTACGACCGGCCCGCCCGCAGCCCGCCCCGGCAGCGGGACCGCGACCGGAACCGCGCTCACCGGAACACCTCGCCGAGCAGCCGGGCCGCCGCCGGCGAGTCGACGTACTCGTCGAAGGAGTAGGCGAGCCGGTCGAGGCCGAAGTGCTGCAGCAGATCGGCCACTTCGGCGCGTACCGCCGCGGGCTCGGCGCGGCGCAGCACCACCCGCGCCACCAGCCGGCCGACCTCGCGCATCTCAGCCTCGCGCAGCCCGCGCCGGGTCATCGCCTGGACACCGAGCCGCAGACCGTGCAGCCCGTTGCTGCCGGGGACCTCGATGTTGGTGGTGCGGATCCCGGCGCGTGCCAGGTCGCCCAGGGCCAGGCGCAGCGCGTCGGCCGCCGATCCGGTGATCACGTGCACCTGGTGGGTCTCGGTGAACCCGAAGGACTCCCCGGAGACCCGCACACCCTCCTCGTGCAGGGCGCCCGCCAGCGCCTTGGCGTTGGCGACGATCTGCCGGGCGTAGTCGTGGCCGTAGAGCGCGACCTCCGACAGCGCCACGTACATGGGCGCGATCAGCTCGGCGTGCGAGTTGCTCTGCATCTGCGGGCAGACCCAGTCCGAGACCTGCCTCAGCTTCGGGTGGTCGGCGTCCCGGAAGGCGACGTACGCCTTCTGCGGCCCCGCGATGGTCTTGTGCGTGTTTCCGTGCACGGCGTCCGCGCCGAGCAGGGTGGGCTGGGGCAGGACCCCGCCGGCGATCAGGGCACCGTCGTGGCTGGCGTCGTAGGCCAGGAAGACGCCCTCGGGCAGGGCGGCCCGGATCTGCGCCAGCGGCTGCCAGCGCAGCTTGAACGACTGGTCGAGGATGACCAGTTTGATCTCCGGGTGCTCGCTCACCAGGGTGGCCAGCCGCTCCACGTCGACGAGCAGGGTCCGGTCCACCATCGGCAGGTGGTAGGTGTTCACCCCGGCCGCGGCCGCCAGTGACTCCAGTGCGAAGTGGCCGCCGTCCTTGTGCGCGAAGTGCACGAAGCCGTCGCCCCGGCCGCAGGTGCCGAGCAGTACGGCCTGCTCCGCGACCGATCCGCCGTTGGGCCGCCAGTCGAAGGTGGCGGCCTCGAAGAGCTGGCGCCCGATGCCGGTCAGCTTCGCCACCAGCGACGCGTTCGCGCCGGAGTCCGGGAACGACCACTCGCCGGGCTCGGACGCGTAGGGCGGGGCGAACTCGTAGAAGCCGCCCTGCAGTCCGCCGCCGAGCATCCGCACCAGCTTGCTCGGGTAGTTCTCGCTGGCCGTCAGGCTCAGGTGCTGCTCGCGATAGGTGTTGTCCAGGACGAAGTCCGAGGTCAGGCGCTCCAGCATGTGCGCCACCCGGCTGTCCGACCACACCTCCCCGCGCGGGGCCGCGGCGGGCGCCGGCGTACCGCCCTCCTCGGCGCCCCTGGCGACCCCGTCGATGATCCCCTCGGCCTCGTCGACGATCTCCCGCGCTCCGTCGATCGTCCCGCTGTCCTCGGCCGCCCCGGTCTCCTGGACCAAGGCGACGCCGCCGTGTTCTGCCGCGCGCATGAATCAACCCCCCGCTCATTCATCGCTCATTCGTGGCCGCCGCCCACCGCCGATCACCGACGATCGGGAGAGCCGAACGGCCGTCAAGACGGATGAGGGACGGGGCACCTTCGGTCGGCCGGAAGGGAGGCGGCGACGCCCGCGCACGACGCTGTGCGCAGGGCGATGGACCCGGTCCGCGTGCCTCCCCCGTACCCGGCTTCCCGGGGTCCGTCCCGGAAGCATCCGCACGCCAACGGCGGAGACTGTACACGGCGTAGATCATCGGCGGTCAGCGAAATCCAGCCGGTCTGCAGGCCGCGGAAAGCCCGCCGCGAGGCCCGGGGGACAGACGTTCCGGAGCCTCGCGAAGGCGGCCTCGGGCCTGCGGTGAGGCGGCCGGGAGGACGGTCCTCGCGCACGGACGGGTGAGGGACGCGGCCTGGCTCAATCCGTCCTCCGGCGGACGGGGTGGACCGGTGCCGGGGCGAGCCGCCGGTGCGGCGGCGACCGGCGGCGGGACCTGTCGCGGACACCGGGACGACGGGTGGTGGACGGACGGACGCGGGAGCCGCCGGTGTGCCGGGTGCGGGAGCGCCGGCGTCGTCGGGGCCAGCGATACTGCCTGACATGCGTATCGACTATTCACCCGAGTCCATGGACAAGGGTGCGTTCTACAAGCTCCTCACCGCGGTGGTCGTACCCCGCCCCATCGCGTGGGTGTCGACCCTCACGGCAGACGGCACGACCGCCAACCTGGCACCGCACTCGTTCTTCACCGTCGCCTGCACCGACCCGCCCATCGTGCAGTTCACCTCGGTCGGCCGGAAGGACTCCCTGCGCAACGTGGAGGAGACCGGGGAGTTCGTCGTGAACTTCGCGCCCGAGCCCCTCTTCGAGCAGATCAACGCGACCGCGACCGACTTCCCCAGCGAGGAGGGCGAGTTCGACGCGGTCGGCATCGACAAGGAACCCTCGCTGAGGGTGAAGCCGCCCCGGGTGGCCGCCTCGCCGGTGGCGCTGGAGTGCCGGCTCCACGCGACCCTGTGCCTCGGGAACTCCACCGTGGTGTTCGGCCGGGTGGTGCACGCCGCCGTGCGCGCGGACACGGTGGTGGACGGGCATCCGGAGATCGGCCTGCTGAAGCCGCTGTCCCGCCTCGGCAAGAACGAGTGGGGGGCGATGGGCGAGATCAAGGACCTCGCGCGGATCCGGTACAGCGACTGGCAGCGGGACTGAGCGGTCGGTCCCTACGGGTCCCGGCGGCCACGGCCGCCGGGACCGGCCACTCGCCGTCCCGTCGGACGTCCGGCTTCGGGCTGTCTCCGGGCAGCGGGTCGAGCGAAATGGGGGTGAATCGGACGAGTCGGTGACTCGGCGGCGGATAATTTGCATCCGAGATTCGCATTATCTACGCTCCCGCCATGCGCTTGACGAAGTCCACCGACCTCGCACTCCGTGCGGTCATGGCCCTGGCCACGGCTGACGGTCCGTCGACGGCGCGTGACGTCGCGGCGGTCGTGCGCGTCCCGTACTCGCACCTGGCGAAGGTCGCGGCCCGGCTGCAGCACCTCGGTGTCGTCGAGTCCCGGCGCGGGCGCGGCGGCGGACTCGAACTGACGCCTGGCGGGCGGACGTTGTCCATCGGCTGGCTGGTCCGCGAACTGGAGGGGACCGGTGACGTCGTGGACTGCGAGGGGGACGAGGCGTGCCCGCTCGCGGGTGCCTGCCGGCTCCGCGGCGCGCTGCGGCAGGCGCAGGAAGCCTTCTACGCCTCCCTCGACCCGCTGACCGTCGAGGATCTCACCGCGCCACCGACCGGTCCGGTGCTGATCGGACTCATCGGCCGGGGACGCGACATGCGGCTCTGACGCCGTAAGCGCAGTGCGCGGTGCCTCCCGGTCCCACCGGGTGTCCGCGCGCGATGCCACACCCGTAAATAAGCATCCAGCATTCGTATTAGGGGTTGCCGTGCTCTCTCACACGTCCGCAGCGACTGTCCGCGCCACACTGCCCGCGGTGGGGGCGGCGCTGCCGCGTATCTCCGAGCGCTTCTACGAGCGGCTGTTCACCGCCCACCCCGAGCTGCTCCGGAACCTGTTCAACAGGGGCAACCAGGCCGACGGGACGCAGCGCCAGGCGCTGGCCGGCTCCATCGCCGCCTTCGCCACCGCACTCGTCGAGCACCCCCAGGTCCGACCGGACGCCATGCTGGACCGCATCGCCCACAAGCACGCCTCGCTCGGCATCAGCGCGGGCCAGTACCAGGTGGTCCACACCCACCTCTTCGCCGCGATCGCCGAGGTGCTCGGCGACGCCGTGACCCCCGAGGTCGCCACCGCGTGGGACGAGGTGTACTGGCTCATGGCGAACGCGCTGATCGCCATCGAGCGCCGCCTGTACGCCGAGCGGGGAGTACTGCTCGGCGACACCTGGCGCCCCTGGGAGGTCCTCGAACGCGTCGCGGAGACCGACGACGTCGTCACCTTCCGGCTCCGCCCGGCCGACGGACGCGAGGCACCCTCGTGCGCGCCGGGCCAGTACGTCTCCGTCCGCGTCGAACTGGCCGACGGGGCACGGCAGATACGCCAGTACAGCCTGTCCGGCGCACCCGCCGACCCCACGCGTTCCATCACGGTGAAGCGGGTGAACGAGGTCTCCGGGCACCTGCACGACCACGTGCGCGTGGGCGACCGCATCGAACTCTCCGCCCCCTACGGCGATCTCGTCCTCGACCACACCGACGCACCGCTGCTGCTGGTCTCCGCCGGTATCGGGTGCACGCCGATGCTGGCCATGCTGCACCACCTGGCCGACACCCGGTACGAGGCACCCGTCACCGTCGTGCACGGCGACCGCTTCCCGCAGGCGCACGCGCTGCGCGCCGACCACCGCGCCCTCGCCGGGAAGCTGCCCGGGGCCACGGTCCACTTCTGGTACGAGGAGGACCCGGAGGAGGGTGACCGCCTTGGGCTGGTCGACCTGGCACAGCTGCCGCCACTGCCAGAGGGCGTGCAGGTCTACCTGTGCGGGCCGCTGCCGTTCATGCGCGCCGTCCGCACCCAGCTCCTGGAGCGGGGCGTGCCCGCCTCCGCCGTGCACTACGAGGTCTTCGGCCCGGACCTCTGGCTCGCCGAGGCCTGATCCGGCCGCCGGTGCCGGGCGCGGAAGCCGTGACCCCGCCGTTTGTTAGGTTGACGGAGACCGCGCAGGCACCGGCGGCCCACAGCAGAAGGAGCCCGACCCGCATGATGGCGCGCGCCAGACTCGTCCAGGAGCTTCGCCGTGACGGCACCGGCCGTACGGGCAAGGAAGCCGCGCTCCTCGTGGAGGACTACGCGCACCAGCTCGCCGGCCGGCTCCGTGAGGCGGGACATCGCGAGGCCGCCGACCTCATCGACCCCAGCGCCGGGCAGTGCACGTGTGGCGCGCCGGAAGGGGCCGACGAGGACAGCCGGGAGACCCGCCGGTACTGGGAGCACTCCCGGTCGTGCTCGTTGGCCGGCTGAGCCGGCGGGACGCGCCGCCCGCGTACGCGGTCCGCAGCCGGGCGGCTCACCCTGGCCCGTCGGCCCCTGCCCACCGCGTCCCGGGTCAGGGGAGGTGGCGGCGGGCCCCTGCCCAGGCGAGGAGGCGGTCGCGCACGGGGCCGGGGTGCAGATGGGGCAGCAGCCGGGGCAGATGCGCGGTCAGGTTCTTCAGCCGCCGCAGCTCCCCGATCCGCTCGACGGGGAGATCACGCCAGTGCGCGGCGAGGGCGCGGGCCTCGACGGGAGACGGAGGTAGTGCGCCGTCGGTGTCGGCCGCCAGCCCCTCGGGACTCCAGACGCCGTCGCCGGGCCCCAGCTCGTCGATCACCCACATGCGGAGCATGAAGTCCTGTTGTGCGGTGCGGGCCTCGTCCCACGGACCGTCGCCGTCCAGGCGCTCGTTGGCCAG
Organism: Streptomyces sp. NPDC028308; assembly: GCF_055565855.1. NCBI lineage: Bacteria > Bacillati > Actinomycetota > Actinomycetes > Kitasatosporales > Streptomycetaceae > Streptomyces > Streptomyces sp. NPDC028308. The sequence goes on along the minus strand of NZ_JBVHTO010000008.1, from coordinate 446,673 downwards.
CAGCGCCAGCCGGGCCCAGCGCAGGCGGGCTTCCCGGGGTTCGTCGTCGCTGTACGCGTGCGCCTGCGCCAGGACGCGCACCGCTTCGAGGTGCGGGCCTCGCGTCCGCGCGGTGAACGCCTCCAGGCGTTCGACGGTCCAGGTGTCCATGCCCTGAGTCGGGTCGCTCTCGCCGGCGTCGCTCCGCGGAACCGGAGTGGACCTGCCGTCGTTTTGAGGGGCGGTAGCTGCTTCCGGGCCGGGGAGCGGCGGATCGGTCATGCGGTCAGCATAGGGACCTGTCGATGCCCGTCCGGTACCGTTCGTCCACTCACAGAGATGCCGTGCGGCCCGCCGAACAGGGGCGCGACACAGCCCGGTTCGCGGTGCGGAGACACGGAATTCTCTCTGTCCGCCGTAGCCGCCCGCTGACCTGGACCCGCTTCGGATGACCCGCGCCGGCACGGTTCGGAAGGGAGCCGTGGACCGGCCGCCGTGGGACGGGGTCCCGACGGCAGCAGGTCATGTGCGACCCGCGGGTGAGCGGGTCACGACATCCGAGGCGACGTCAGGTCACCGTGCCGGCCTGCTGCGGCGACGGATCGTAGGCGCCGCTCGCCGCCGTCCGCCGGAGGCGTCCGACGGCGGTGAGAACGTCCTGGTGAGAGGTGTAGAGGGCGTTGACGCCGAACCGCAGGAGGTCGGGTGCGCGCATGTCGGCCACGACGCCCTGGTCCGCCAGCGACCGGATCAGGCCGTAGGCGTGCGGATGGCGCAGGGACACCTGGCTGGCGCGGCGAGCCGGCTCGGCCGGGGTGACCGCCTCGAAGCCCAGTCCGGTCAGCATCTCCTCGGCGCAGCTCAGGAAGAACCCGGTCAGGGAGAGGCTCTTGGCGCGGACCTGTGCCATGTCGATGCCCTCGAAGGCCGTCAGCGCGGCTTCCAGTGCGAGCAGGGAGAGGATCGGCGGCGTACCGATACGGGCCCGGGCCACGCCCGGCGCGGGGGTGTAGTCCGGCTGGAGACCGAAGGGGTCCGCGTGTCCCGTCCAGCCGTTCAGCGGTGTCCGCCAGTCCTCGTGGTGGCGGCGGGCGGCGTAGAGGAACGCGGGGGCGCCCGGGCCACCCGAGAGGAACTTGTAACCGCAGCCGACCGCGAAGTCGACGCCCAGGTCGTCGAGGTGCACCGGCAGCGCACCGGCCGCATGGCACAGGTCCCACAGGGAGAGCGCGCCGGCCCGGTGCGTGGCCGCGGTCAGCGCCCGCATGTCGTACAGCTCGCCCGTCCGGTAGTCGACGGGGGAGTAGCTGACCACGCAGACGTCGTCGCCTTCCGCGGCGAGGCAGCGCTCCAGTTCGCCGGGCGGGACCGGGCGTACGCGCAGCCCGTGCAGCCGGGCCACCGACTCCGCGAGGTACCGGTCGGTGGGGAAGTGCCCAGGGTCGGTGACCAGCAGGCGCCGGCCGGGGAGCAGCCCGGCGGCGGCACTGAGCGCGGTGTAGAGCTGCACGCTCGTGGAGTCGCCCACCACGGTCTGCCCCGGCGCGGCGCCGACGAGACGCCCGACGGCGTCACCCACGCGGAGCGGGGCCTGCCACCAGTCGTTCGAGTTCCACGAGCGGATCAGGTCGGTGCCCCACTGCCGGTGGACGACGTCGGTGAGGACGGGCGGCACCGCCGCAGGCAGCGGCCCGAGCGAGTTGCCGTCCAGGTAGACGAGCCCGTCGGGGATCAGGAAGCGTTCCCGGACCGGGGCCAGGACGTCCTCGGCGTCGAGTGCCGCGGCCTGTTCGTCCAGGGTGCGGGCGGCGGTCGTCACGGCTGGCCTCCCGTCCGTGCGGCGCTCGCGCCCGACCACTCGCCGGCGAGCCGCCGCAGGGTGTCCGCGACGGCCTGCGCGCCCGCCGCACCCGGCTCGATCAGCGTGTAGTGGCCCGTCCCCGGCAGGACGACGGTCTCCAGATCGTGGTGGACGGACGCGTAGTCGGCGAACTGCGACAGCGGCACCTCCTCGTCGGCGGCGCCGTGCAGCAACACCGTCCGTACGCGGGTGGAACCGGCGCCCTTGAGCAGCTCCAGCGGATCCACCAGAGGCAGCCGCTCCTCGAACTTCTCCTCACCGCCGAGGAGTTGCAGCGCCGCCCCGTTGCTCAGGTCGTCGCGACGGGTCGCGGCCAGGTCGGTGAGCGGGGCGAGCGCGAGCACGGCGTCCGGCAGGCGGGTCGTGTACCAGGGCGAGGACGGCGGCAGCAGCCCGCGAGCCGCGCACCACAGGGCGAGATGGCCGCCCGAGCAGTGACCGGCCAGGACGTACGGCCGTCCCCCGGGAAGGGTGTCCACGAGCCGCGCGACGTCGTCGAAGGTCTCCGGGAAGCCGCCTGCGCCACCCGACCGGCGGAATCCCGGCAGCAGCACGGAGAACCCCTGCCGGGAGAGATAGGCGGCGAACGGGGTCAGATGCATGCGGTCGTAGCGCCAGTAGCCGCCGTGCAGCAGGACCACCAGCGGGGCGTCCGGGTCCTCGGCCGGCCAGGCGTCGTAGACCTGGTGGGGGTGCTCCCCGTACGACCCGTGCCGGGGTGCCAGGACGGGCTTCAGGCTCAGCACCCGCCGCTCCTCCTCCGCGCCGAACGCGGAGACGACCCTAGACGTCACCGCGCACCGCCCACAGCTCGGGGAAGACGGTGCGGGCGGCGCGCTGCTCCAGCCAGGCCAGGCCCGGGGAACCGGCGCTGCCCGACTTGGTGCCCATCGCCCGCCGCACGACCATCACGTGGTCGAACCGCCAGCGCGCCACCAGTTCGGCGAGGTCGGTGAGCAACTCGCCCAGTGCCAGCAGCGGATCGTGCTGCGGACCGGCGTACACGTGCCGCCACACCTCGACCACTCCGGGGTCCGGGACGTAGGGCTCGGCGACGTCGCGCTCGCGGACGTGCCGCGGCACCGGCAGGCCGCGCCGGTGCAGGAACAACAAGACCTCGTCGTAGAGGGACGGTTCCCGGTGCGCGTCACGCAGCGCCTCGTGGACGTTCGGGTCGCCCCGGTGGGCACGCACCAGCGCCTCGGACTTCTCGCCGAGCAGGAACTCCATGTGCCGGTACATCGCCGACTGGAACCCGGACGCCCGGCCGAACGCGGCCCGGAATCCGTTGAACTGAGCGGGCGTCAGCGCGGCGATGGGCTGCCAGGAGGCGACGAGGGCGCGCAGCGCGCGGCGACTGCGCACCAGCGCGTCCACGGCCTCGTCCAGGTCGTCCTTCACGAAGGCGTCCCGGGCCGTGCGCCACTCGTGCACGATCAGCGTGAACCACAGTTCCATCACCTGGGTGGTGATGAGGAAGCCCATCTCGTCGGCGGCCTCGGTGAGCGGTCGCTGGAGCGAGTTGAGGACCGACGCGTGGACGTAGTCGTCATAGGGAGTCGCCCCCGGGAAGGGCTGGGTGAGCGGATCGTCCGTGGACAGATCCGCGAGTACGGATGTGCCGTCTTGCATCAGGACTCCTAGAAGGCCGCGGGCGGCCGGGAGACGAGCGGGGTGGGTGCGCCTGCGTGCGCTGCCGGTGCCGGACCGGCTCGACGGGGGTCAGAGCTGGACGCCGCCACTGGCGTCGATCCACTGACCGGTCATCCAGCGGGCGTCGTCGCTCGCGACGAACGACACGATGTCGGCGATGTCGGTGGGGGTGCCGAGGCGGTCGAAGACGGACGCCGCCGAGTAGGCCTGCCGGATCTGCGGGTTCTTGAGGGTGGGGTTGATCTCCGTCTCGGTGAAGCCGGGCGCGACGGTGTTCACGGTGATGCCGCGCGGCCCGGTCTCCTTGGCGAGGGAGAGGGTGAGGGCGTCCAGGGCTCCCTTGGTCATCGTGTACGCGATGATCGCCGGGAAAGCGACCCGGGAGGCCACCGACGAGATGTTGACGATCCGGCCACCGTCCCGCAGGCGGGGCAGGGCGCGCTGGATCACGAAGAACGGTGCCCGGGTGTTGATGGCGAACAGCAGGTCGTAGTCCTCCTCCGTGACGTCCGCGATGGTCCGGGGGAGGGTGATACCGGCGTTGTTCACGAGGATGTCCAGGCGGGGTTCGGCGCCCCGGGCGGCCATCTGGCGGTCGAACTCCGTCCAGAGGGTCTCGGCGTCGCCGGGGACACCGAGTTCGGCGTGGACGAGGAACGCCTGCCCGCCCTCGGCCTCGATCTCCTTGACGGTCTGCTCGGCCGCGTCGTGCCGGTGGCCGTAGTGCACGGCGACCAGGGCGCCTTCGCGCGCCAGCCGTCGGCTGATGCCCTTGCCGATGCCTCGGCTGCCGCCGGTCACCAGGGCGGTCCTGCCTTCGTGCCGCAGGGTGGTGGACAACGTGCTCTCCTTCACTGGAACGGGGTGAGGGTGGGGGTGGGGGGTCGAGGTGAGGGGGACCGGGGGTCAGCCGCGGGTCGCGGGTCAGGCGTCGAAGTCGAGCGTGAGGTCCTCGCCACGGGGGCGGGCGCGGCAGGCGAGCGTGTAGCCGGCCGCCAGGTCGTCGGCGTCCAGGGCGTGCTGGGGCCCGAGCGTCACCGCTCCCCGCACCACCTTCGCCCTGCAGCTGCCGCACACGCCGTCGCGGCAGGCGTACGGCGCCTCGGGGCGGTGACGCAGAACGGCGTCGAGGATCACCTCGTCCTGCGGCAGCACGGTGACGACGCTGGTGCGGCCGGCGAGCACCGTCGTGATCCGGCCCCCCGGGATCGCGGCAACCTCGGAGGCCGGTCCGGGCGGGGTCCCGGCGCCGGAGAACAGTTCCGAGCGCACGCTGTCCGGGGCCGCGCCCCACGCGTCGAGCGTCGCCGCCACGGTCCGCAGCAGCCCGTACGGCCCGCACAGGGCGAAATCCGTGCCGGGGCCGGGACGTGCGTCGAGCAGCCGGAGCAGGCGCAGCAGCTTCGGCGTGTCGAGGCGCCCGCTGAACAGCTCGCTCTCACGCCGCTCGCGGGTGAGGACGTACAGCACGGTGAACCGGTCGACGAACGCGTCCTTGAGGGCGGCGAGTTCGTCGGCCAAAAGCGCGTCGCCGACGGTGCGGACCGAGTGGATCAGCGAGACCCGGCAGCCGGGGTCCGCGCGCAGTGCCGAGGCGGCCATGGGGGCGAGGGGTGTGATGCCGCAGCCGCCGGCGATCAGGACGTGGTGCCCGCCGGTGACGTCCGGGAGCCCGAACCGGCCGTCCGGCGGGGAGAGTTCGAGAAGGTCTCCCTCCTTCAGGGCGGACAGCGCGTGCTCGCCGAACCCGTCGGGTGTGTTGCGCTGCACGACCAGGCGCAGGGCGGCCGGGGCGTCGGGCGGCGGGCAGACAGAGTAGCTGCGCCGCAGTTCCGTGCCCTCGCGCCGGTGGCGTACGACGACGTGCTGGCCCGGCCGGTGGGCGAAGGTGCCGGCCAGGGTCTCCGGGACGTCCAGGGTGATGGCCACCGTGCCGGAGGCCAGGCGGTCGAGGCGGGAGACCGGCAGCCGGAACCACCCGGTGCGCCGGGCCGCCGTCGGGCGCGTGTCGTGCGGCCCTGCGTGCTGTGCCGCGGGAGCTGTGGTCATGGGCGTCTCACATCGCCGTCAGGTACGGAAAGGTCTCCCGGCAGGCCGTGCAGCGCAGCATGGACTGGCAGCGCGCCGGACCGAAGGGACTGTGCGGCCTGGTGGCCCGCGAACCGCAGTGCGGGCAGGACACGCCGAGGCCGAGGCGCACCGGCCGGGGCGCGCCCCGGGGCACGGGCGGCGCGATGCCGTGCGCGGCGAGCTTGTCGCGACCCGAGCGGGTGACGCGGTCGGTGGTCCAGGCGGGCGCCAGGACGTGGCGCACCCGGCCGTCCGGATGGCCGCAGTCCCTGAGGACGTCCTCGACGGCGGAGACCATGGCCGGCAGCGCCGGGCAGCCGAGGAACGTCGGCAGGAGCTCGACCTCCAGGACGCCGTCGGCCGCCGGGGCGACGGCGTGGATCACGCCCAGTTCGCCCAGGCTGATCATCGGCAGCTCGGGGTCCGGAAGGGCCTCCACCCGCGAGCGCACCTCGGTGATGTCCCGGCGCGGAGCCGGGGCGGCCCGGCGCTCGGTCGCGGGGACGGGGCCCGGCACGGACTGCCGGGCCGGGAGCGGCTCGGTGGCCGTGGGCGGGCGGTGCGCGGTCACCAGGTGCCTCCGGGGAACTGCCGGTGCACGGACTGCATCTCGGCGATCAGCGGGGCGAAGTCCTCGGTGTGCAGGCCCTCTCGTCCGCCCCGTGCCGTCCACGTGGGTGCGGGCACGGTCAGCCCGGCCCGCGCCACGACGGCGGTCACGCTCTCCTGCCAGGAAGGGCGGAGCAGTGCGGAGGACGGCACGACCCCGGCCTCGACGAGCCGGCGCGTCGCGTCGTCCTCGTCGAACAGCTCGGCGACGTACGGCCAGACCCGGGCCAGCCCCGCCTGCATACGGCGCGCGCTCTCCGCCGTGCCGAGGCCCAGCCGCACCGTCCAGTTGTCCGCGTGCCGGCGGTGGAAGGCCGTCTCCTTCGCGGCCCGCACCGCGAAGGCGGCCAACTCCCGTTCGGCGGAGCCGGCCAGCGCCTCGTAGAGCAGTACGGCGTAGTGGGTGTACGCCAGTTGGCGTGCGACGGTCGCGGCGAAGTCGCCGTTCGGCAGCTCGGGGAGCAGCGCGTTGCGGAACTGCCGCTCCGTGCGCCCGAAGGCGAGATCGTCGTCCGACCGGCCGCTGCCGTCCATCCGGCCGCTCCAGGCCAGCAGGGTGCGGGCGTGGCCGACCAGGTCGAGGGCGATGTTGGACAGCGCCAGGTCCTCCTCGATCGTCGGCGCCCGCGTGATCCACTCGCACAGCCGCTGTCCGAGCACCAGCGCGTCGTCGCCGAGGGCCAGGGTGAACCGGGCGAGGTCCCCGTCCGCCGTGCCCGCGCCGCGCGCTGCCGGGACGGTGGTCTCGCAGGTGTCAGTCATCGTGGTCGCCTCCCTCCGCCGCCGGGGCGAATTGCTCGGGGTACCGGTAGGGCTTGTGCCGGGCGTTGCTGAAGAACGGGTCGTGCTCGTCGGGGGAGACGGCGTGCACCGCGTCCGAGCGGACCACCCAGAGGGACAGCGGATCGCCTCGCCGGGTGTAGAGATCCCGGGCGTGGGCGAGGGCCGCGTCCGGGTCGCCCGCCCGCACCGACCCCACGTGCTGGTGCGACAGTCCGCGGCGCGGGCGCAGGAAGACCTCCCAGGACGCCGTCGTCTCGTTGCGTGCGGCACTCATGCGACCGGCTCCTTCTCCCGTACGGCATCCGGGGCCCGCCCGGGCACCTCGTGCGCGGTGTCCGCCACGTCCGCGTGCTCGCGGGCCGCGTACGCGGCGACCGCCTCCCGGACCCAGGCACCGTCCTCGTGGGCCGCGACGCGGTGCGCCAGCCGCCGACGGGCGCAGTGCGAGTCGTCGCCGAGTGCGCTGCGGTACACCTCCCAGTCGATCGGCCCGAAGTCGTAGTGCCCGCGCTCCTCGTTCCAGCGGATGTTCGGGTCGGGGAGGGTCAGACCCAGGCGCTCGGCCTGCGGCACGCAGTGGTCGACGAAGCGCTGACGCAGCTCGTCGTTGGTGTGCCGCTTGATGCCCCAGGCGATGGCCCGCCGCGACACCGCCGCGCCCAGCGCCGCCGTGCGCTCGTCGGCACCCCCGGCGACGGTGTCGGGCGGCCCGAACATGAGGGCCACGGCCGGCAGCCACCAGCGGTTCACGGCGTCCTGGGCCATCTCCCGCTGCGCGGGCGTGCCCTCGCACAGCGACCGCAGCAGGTCGTAGCCCTGCCGCACGTGGAACGCCTCCTCCTGGCAGACCCGGCGCATCGCCCGCGCGTAGGGCCCGTACGACGTGTGGCACAGCGGCGCCTGGTTGATCACCGCGGCGCCGTCCGTGAGCCAGGCGATGGCCCCGGTGTCGGCCCAGGTGAGAGCCGGATGGTTGAAGGTGGCCGCGTAGCGCTGCTGCCCGCGGTGCAGGGCGTCGAGCAGGTCGTCGCGGTCCACCCCGAGGGTCTCGGCGGCCGAGTACAGGTACATGCCGTGGCCGGCCTCGTCCTGGACCTTCGCGATCAGCACCGACTTGCGGTGCAGGGAGGGCGCGCGGGTCAGCCAGGCGCCCTCGGGCTGCATGCCGATGATCTCGGAGTGGGCGTGCTGGGCGATCTGCCGGATCAGCATCCGGCGGTAGCCGTCGGGCATCCAGTCCCGGGGCTCCACCGTCTGACCGGCGTCCAGCAACGCCTCGAAGTGCGCGGTGAGTTCCGCCTCCGTGGTGGGGACTGCCGTGTCCGCCGCGCCGGGTGCCGTGCTCATGTCGGCCCGTCCCCGGTGCTGCCGGCGTCCGTCGCTCCGGTGGGTGTCGCGGAGCCGGCCGGGCGCGTGAGCGCGACGCCGTCCGCGGTGGCGCCCGCGTGGGTGCGCACACCACGGTCCGTGGTCCGGGTCGCGGTGCCACGCCCGCCGGTGGTCCGGGTCGCGGTGCCGCTCCGGTGAGCGGGTCCGGTCCCGCTCACCGCACCGACCCGCACACACTCCCTAGGCATCGGCATCACTCCCTCGACCGCGATCACCCGCCCGCTGCGTGCCTCATGGCCCGAGCGGAACCTTTCACCGACAAGAGAGGACGGACGGCAGCCGCGCTATCCCCGGCCGTCGCGCCCGCGCGCGTGACGAACGTCACCCGGGAGCGAGGGGAGTGCTCGCGGGCCCCGACGCCTCTTCTTCTTGCGACACAGGGGCGCGGCCGCGACGGCGGCCGGCCGCGGCACAGCGAGAAGGGGACGCCATGAGCACCATCAGGACGTTGCTGGTCGAACTCACCGGCACGGCCGAGTACGCCGACGCCATCGGTGACGACGTCGACCTCGCCGGCAGTGGCATCGACTCCGGTGACCTGGTGCGCCTGGTCCTGCTCGTCGAACAGCGGACGGGCGTGGAGATCACCGCGGAGGACATGGAGAAGCTGCACACGATCGCCGACTACGAACGCTTCGTCGCCGAGCACGCCGTCGCCGGAACCCCCGGCGGTGCGTGATGTGGCTGACGCAGCTGGTGGAACGCAACCGCCAGTGCTTCCCCGACCGCACCGCGCTCGTCGATGAGCACCGCAGTGTCACCTGGGCGCAGTTCGACGACCGTACGGCCGAACTCGCGCGCGGCCTGGCCGAGTTGGGCATCGAGGCCGGTGACCGCGTCGCGGTGCTCTCCCAGGACCGGATCGAGGTGCTGGAGAGCTACTTCGCGCTCGCCCGGCTCGGCGCGCTGTTCGTGCCGCTGAACCACAGTCTGGCCGTGCCGGAGGTGGCCGGCATCATCGAACGGGTCGGCGCGGGCGCGGTGCTCGGTGAGTCCGATCTGCTGGACCGGCACGCCTCCCTGCCGACGACGGTGCGGATCCGGATGGCGTTCGACAAACCCGCCTTCGAGGCCCTCGGCACCATGGCCGACGAGAGGGACCTGCCCGACGTTCCCGACACCGCCCCGATCGCCGTGCTGCACACCTCGGCGACCACGGGCCAGGCCAAGGGTGTCACCGTGGACGAGGCATCGTTCCGCGCCATCGCCCTCGGCTGGCTGGTGTCGGCCCGCCCCACCGACGACATCGTGATGGTCAACTGCTGCCCGCTGTACCACGGCAGCATGGTGGTGTCCCTCACCTACCTGGCCGCGGGCGCCACCGTCGTGCTGATGCCCGGCTTCACCCCCCAGCGCGCCCTGGCCGCCGTCGAACGGCACCGGGCCACGCACATGTGGCTGGTCCCGCAGATGCTGCGCTTCATGCTCCAGGCGAAGGCCTCGCACCGCACCGACCTGTCCTCCCTGCGCGAGATCCTCTACGGCGCCGCCCCGATGCCTCTCGACGTGTACGCCGACGCCGTGGAGCGCCTGGGCTGCGGCTTCCGCCAGGTGTACGGCATGACGGAGGTGGGCGGCCCCTTCGTCACCCTCGGCCCCGACGAGCACCCCGGACCCGGTGACGTGAGCGCCCGCATCCCGTGCGGACGCGTCATCCCCGGCATGTCGGCGCGCGCGGTGGACGAGCGGGGCCGGGAGGTCCCGCGCGGGGAGATGGGCGAGATCGTCGTCCGCGGCCCGGGCGTCATGCAGGGCTACTGGAACGACCCCGAGGCCACCCGCGAGGTCACCCGGGACGGCTGGGTCCTCACGGGCGACCTCGGCTACATGGACGAGCGCGGACGCATCCACCTCGTCGACCGCAGCAAGGACGTGATCATCCGGGCCGGCCAGAACGTGTACCCGTCGGAGATCGAGCGCGTGCTCATGACGCACCCCGGCGTCCGGGACGCGGCGGTCGTCGGCGTCCCCGACGAGGACTACGGCGAGATGCCGCTGGCGTACGTCGTCGCCGAGGAGGGCACGACCGCGCCCGCCCTGCTGCGGCACGTCGCGGAGAACCTCGCGCCCTACAAGCGGCCCCGGTGGATCGAGTTCATCGAGCAGGTGCCGCGCAACCCGGCCGGGAAGATCATCAAGAAACTGCTGCGGGACTGACGCCGTGCACGCGTGCCCGCGGACACCGGCCGGTGCGGTGCAATCGCCGGACGTGACAGCCGAGTTGGAACTGTTGCGGGCGCCGCTCGCCGCCGCCGGGCTGGGCCTGGGCGTTGCGCTGGAATCGGAGGCGCGGGCGCGTCCCGCCGGACGCGCCGAGGCGGCAGCCGCCGCGGCGATGATCCCGAGCCGCAGACGGGAGTTCCTCGCCGGGCGGCTCGCCGCCCGGCGGGCCCTGCGTGCGGTGGGACTGCGGTGCGGCGACATCCCCCGGGCCGGGCGGCTGCCCGTCTTCCCGCCCGGCCAGGCGGCGTCGATCACGCACAGTGCCGGCGTCGCGGTGTCCGTGGCCCGCGCGCCCGGGCACTCCGGTGTGCCCGGCTGCGACCTGGAGCTGGGCCCCCTCCCTCCGGGGGCCGAGCGGTTCGTGCTGCGTGCGGACGAGGAGGACTGGCTGCACGCGGCGGGCCCGGACCACGTGTCCGCCCGGATGCTCGCCCTCTTCTCCGCCAAGGAGGCCGCCTGGAAGGCGTTCCACGGTGCCCCGCCGCACCGCGCGGCGGACTCCGAGGCCCGCACGGCACCTTCCGCGGGAACCCTGCGTGATCTGCGCGCCGTACCCGCCCCGGCCGGCTTCTCGGTGCGGGTCCGAAGCTCCTCCCGCGACGCCGTCGAGGTCCGCGTCCACGCCCTGGGGGCGGGCGTGTTCAGCTGGGTGTGCGTCTGACGTCGTCCCCCGCCTGGGGGCGGACGTCCGGATCACGCCGAGGGGCCGGTGACTTCACGTCACCGGCCCCTCGGCGTGATCCGACTCCCGCTTCACTCGCTCGCGTTCACCAGTACCGCCATGTTCCCGGCGGGGTGCCGGTTGTCGTGGATGAGCTGGTGGGCCAGGCCGATCTCCTCGAAGCCGAAGGTCCGCGACAGGCAGGGGTCGATGACGCCCTGGTCGATCAGCCGGGTCACCTCACGTGCCTCGCGGGCGTCGGCGACGTGCGAACCCTGGAGGCGCTTCTGCCGCATCCACAGGAAGCGCAGGTCCACGTCCCCGTTGTAGCCGGTCGTGCCGCCGCAGATGACGACCATGCCCGCGTTGTCGCACAGGTACATCGAGGTCGGGATGGTGTCCGTGCCCGAGTGCTCCAGCACGATCCGGGGTGCCCGGCGCTCCCCGAGCACCTCCCAGAAACGCCGCCCGAAGGCACGCGCCCCGGCCAGCCAGCGCCCCATGGCGGCCTCGTCCGTGGCGTCCGGCAGGCGCCCCCAGTGGTCGAACTCGCGCCGGTCGATGTACCCCTCGGCGCCCAGCTTCACGCAGAACTCGCCGCGCTCCTCGCTGGAGACCACGGCGACCGGGATACCGCCTACGTGCCGGACGAGCTGGATGGCGATGCAGCCCAGGCCGCCCGCCCCGCCCCAGACCAGCACCGGGTCGCCGGGCCTGACGGTGTGCGGGGGCCAGCCGAACAACTGCCGGTAGGCGGTGGCCGCCGTCGCCATGTAACAGGCGGCCTCCGCCCAGGAGAGCCGGGCCGGCTTGGGATGGCACATGTAGTCGTCGACGACCGCGAACTGGGCGAAGGAGCCGTAGTTCTCCTCGTAGCCCCATACGCGCTGCGAGGTGGACGCGGCGGGGTCGCGGCCCAGCCGGATGTCCTGCGCCGACTCGTCCCACCGGCTGGCCAGCACGACCACCTCGTCACCCGGCCGCACACCGCGTACGTCCTCGCCGACGGCCCAGACGATTCCCGACAGGTCGGAGCCGCCGATGTGGAAGTCCTCCGTGGCGCCCGCCTTCTGCCGCGCGGCGATCACGTCCAGCGGTGAACCGAGCGCGGCCCAGACGTTGTTGTAGTTGACGCCCGCCGCCATCACCTTGACGAGGACCTGGCCGCGGCGGACGGGCGGCACGTCCACCACCTCGGTGCGGAAGGCGTCGCGCGGCTGTCCGTAGCGCTCACGCCGGATGAGTGAGGCGTACATCCGTCTCGGCGCGGTGCCGAGCTCGGGTGCGTCTCCGAGTTCGTAGAGGTCCTGGGGCACGGGTGATCTCCTGAGCGGTGGGGTCGTCACCGGTCGTGGGACCGGCCGGCCGCCGGGGGTGCGTCCGGCGGCCGGGGTGGGGGAGGGGGGAGTGCGGTGCTTCAGTCGGACACCGGGCGGAGCGCCTTGGCGACGACCGCGCCGATCCGGGCGATCGGTTCGGGTTCGGTCATCTCGTAGTGACCGCACGGCACGGCGTGGTCGTCGAGCCGTCCGTCGACGTGCGGGCGCCACTGGTCCGCCTTCCCGGGGGCGAGGGCGAGGTCGGCCTCGGACGGCGCCGCGGACGGATCCTCCAGCGCGCTGAAGAACAGCACGTCCCCGTGGAACACGCCGGGGGTGAACTCCGGTGCGATCCGCAGGTTGTTGCGCATGACGGCGGCGATCGCGGCGGCCTCCTCACGGGTCACCGGAACCGTCGCCTGCCCGGTGTCCGCCGTCCCGGGGGCCGCACCCGCGCCGATGAGGTCCAGGACGGACTCGACGTCCGGTATGTCACCCCGCGGGTCGACGGGCAGACCGGCCACCCGCATCAGCAGGCCGGCCACCTGCCGTTCGGCGGCCTCGGGGGTGTAGTGGACGCCCGCGGGCAGGGGCGCGTCCAGCAGGGCGAGCAGCTCGACCTCCTCGCCCCGCTCCTGGAGCGCGCAGGCCATGGCGTGCGCCACGAAACCGCCGTAGGACCAGCCGAGGAGCCGGTACGGGCCGTGGGGCTGCACCTCGCGGACCAGGTCCAGGTACGAGGCCACCATGGACGCGGCGTCCGGGGCGGGCGGCCGCTTCCCGTCCAGCCCGGCGGCCTGGATGCCGAACACCGGCTGGTCCGCGCCCAGATGGGGCAGCAGCCCGGTGTACCGCCAGGAGACGCCCGCGCCGGGGTGCACGCAGAACAGCGGCGTGCGGGTGCCGTCGGCGCGCAGCGGGAGCAGAGGCCGCATCGGGTCGGAGGAGGTGGCGTCTTCGGCGGCTGCGAGCAGTCCGGCGACGGTGGGGGTGGCCAGCAGCGAGGCGGCGGGCACGTCCAGTACCCCGGCGGCACGCAGCCGGCCCGCGAGCAGCACGGCGCGCATGGAGTCGCCGCCGAGATCGAAGAGGTTGTCGTGCACCCCGACGCCGCCGATGCCAAGCGTCTCCTCCCACAGCCGGGTCACCGCGCGTTCGCGTTCGGTGCGGGGAGCGACGTACTCGGTGGTGAGCCGGGGACGGGGGGCCAGGGACGTGCCGGGGTCCGTGGCGGCGCCGTCCGTGGCGTCCGGCCGGTCGCCGGTGCGGGCGCCGGGCGCGTCGATCCAGTGCCGGTGCCGCTCGAAGGCGTAACCCGGCAGCGGGACGCGCCGGGGCGGGCCGTCGGGGCCGGTGCTGTCGGGCAGCGCCGCGTCGATGCCGGCGCTCCACAGCCGGCCCAGGGCCTCGGCGAGGACGAACCCGTCGGGGCTGTCGGCCTTGGCGTGCCGCATCGTCGTGACCGTGACCGGGTCGTCCTCGGCGAGCTGGGCGCGGGCCAGTTTGGAGAGGGCGTCACCGGGGCCGATCTCGACCAGGACGGGACGGTGGCGCCGCCACAGCGCGGTGATGCCGTCCGCGAAGCGCACCGTGCGCCGGGTGTGGTCGATCCAGTGCCCGACGTCGGTGGCCTGCGCGTCGGTGGCCCAGTCGCCCGTGACGTTGGTGACGTACGGGATGCGGGGCGGGCGCAGGGTCAGGGAGCGCAGGTGGCCCGCGAAAGTCTCCAGGATCGGGTCCAGGACGTGGGAGTGGGCGGCGGCGGGCACCCGCAGCCGGCGGAACGGCACCTCGCGGCGCGTCAGTTCGGCCTCCAGCCGGGCCACCGCGTCGGTCCGCCCCGCGACGGTGCAGGCGGCGGGCCCGTTGACCGCGGCGAGGGACAGGTCGTCGCCGAGCAACGGCAGCAGCGTCTCGGCGGACGCCGCCACGCCGACCGTCGCGCCGCCCGCCGAGGTGATGAGGCGGATGCGCTCCTCGACCAGCGGGAGCATCTCCTCCAGGTCCATGACCCCGGCGAGACAGGCCGCGGTGTACTCGCCGAGCGAATGCCCGATGAGCGCGTCGGGGCGCACGCCCGACTCCATCAGGGTGCGGGCGAGGGCGTACTCGGTCACGACGAGGGACAGGAGCGCGGACGCGCTGCCGGGCTCGGCACGGTCGAACAGCGCCGTGCGCAGGTCCTCCCCGGTCACCCGGCGCAGGATCCCGGCGCAGTGGTCGACGACGTCGCGGTAGACGGCGTTGTCGCGGTAGAGCTCCCTGCCCATCCCCACGTACTGCGTGCCGCCGCCCGGCATGAGGAACGCGACCTTCGGAGCCTCGTCCGGTACCGGCGGGCCGGCCGGAGGGGCGGCCTCCAGCGCGGCGACGGCCTCCTCGACGGACGCGGCGGTGACGGTCAGCCGGTGGCGCAGGACGGGACGGTGGGCGCGCAGGGAGTGGGCGACGTCGTCCAGGCGCAGCTCCGGCCGGGTCCGCAGATGCCTGGCGAGGGCCTCGGCCTGGCCGCGCAACGCGCCGGGGGTGCGCGCCGACAGCGGCAGGACGTGCCGGCGGCCGTCCTCAGGCGCCCGCGGCGAGTCCTGTCCGGTGGCGGGAGCCTCCTCCAGGATGACGTGGGCGTTGGTGCCGCCCACGCCGAGTGCGCTGACCGCGGCCCGCCGCGGGTGGCCGTCGGCAGGCCAGTCCTCCAGCGTGGTGGGCACCCGGAACGGCCCGGAGGCGAAGTCGATGAGCGGGTTGGGCCGGTCGAAGTGCAGGTTCGGCGGGATGCTGCGGTGCTCCAGTGCGAGGACCGCCTTGATCAGCCCGGCCATCCCGGCGGCGGCGCCGAGGTGGCCGATGTTGGTCTTCACCGACCCGAGGGCGCAGAACCCGCGCCGGTCGGTGCTCTGCCGGAACGCCTCGGTGAGCGCGGCCACTTCGATGGGGTCGCCGATGCGGGTGGCGGTGCCGTGGGCCTCGACGAGCCCGATGGTGTCCGCGTCGACCTCGGCCTGGGCCTGCGCCGCGAGGACGACCTCGGTCTGTCCCGCGGTGCTCGGGGCGGTGAAGCCGACCTTGCGGCGGCCGTCGTTGTTGACGGCCGTCCCACGGATGACCGCGCGGATGCGGTCGCCGTCGGCGAGGGCGTCCTCCAACCGCTTGAGGACCACCACCCCCACGCCGTCGCCGGAGGAGGTGCCGCGCGCGTCGGCAGCGAAGGCCCGGCAGTGCCCGTCGGGCGAGAACGGCCCGTCGGGGACGTGCCGGTAGCCGAGGAGCGCCGAGGGGTTGAGGGAGACGGCGCCCGCGAGAGCGGTGTCGCAGCGGTACTCGATCAGGTCCTGGCAGGCGGTGTGCAGCGCGACGAGCGCGGTGGAGCACGCGGTCTGCAGGGACACGCTCGGGCCGGTCAGCCCCAACTCGTAGGAGATCCGGGTGGCGAGCGTGCCCAGCGAGTTCGCGGTGGCCGCGTGCACGAGGTCCACCGTGCCGGGCTGCCCGGCGAACTGCGGGTACACGTGTGCGGGGTAGTAGCGGCTGTCACCGCCGCCCGCGTACACACCCGTCGTCCCCGAGTCCGTCCCCGGGGGACAGCCCGCGTCCTCCAGGGCGTGGTACGCCGTCTCCAGCAGGAGCCGCTGCTGCGGGTCGACGACGGCGGCCTCCGCCGGGCTGTAGCCGAAGAAGCCGGAGTCGAAGAGGTCGATGCCGTCCACGACCGACGCCATGCGGACGAGGGTGTGGTCGTCGAGGTCGCGGGGGTCGCCGCCCGCGGCAAGGAACTCCTCGTCGCTCACCGGGCGTATGGACTCGCGGCCGTTGGCGAGGTTGTCCCAGAAGGCGTCCACGTCGTCGGCGCCGGGGAAGCGGGCCGCCATGCCGATCACGGCGACGGCGGGCGGGGCGTCCTCGTGCGGGTCCGTCGTCCCGGCGTCACCGTCCCGCGGGCTGGTCGTCTCATGCATGGCCTCGGTCCTTCCGTTCCCGTGCGGAGCGGCGTGCCGTGCGGGCGGCGCGCTGCCGTTGTGCGAGTTCCTTGGCGCGCTCCAGGCCTGCCGGAGCGGATGGGGGCGGCGTGGGCGCCGGCCGCTGAGCCGGGTCCGGTGCCGAGGAGGCGGTGACGCCGCGTTTGTTCAGGTGGCGCGCCAGGGCCCGCACGGTGGGGTGCGCGAACAGGTCGACGACGCTCAGATCGCAGCCCAGTGCCTTGTTGAGGGTGGTCTGGGCGGTGACCAGGAGCAGGGAGTTGCCGCCGAGGTCGAAGAAGTTCTCGTCGCGGGCGACCCGGTCGCGGCCGAGGACCGACGACCAGAGCGCGGCCAGTTCGCTCTCCAGCCGGCGCAGTTCCTCTCCGGAACCCGCGTCGCCGTCCGCCGGCTGCGCGATGGTGCCGGCCGTACGCAGCACCCAGGCGTCACCGATGCCGCTCGCTTCGGCGGCGCCCGACGCGGCGGCGTGCAGGGCGCCCAGGTCGGTGCCGTCGTCGAGGGCGACCCGTGCGCCCAGCCGCCGCAACTGCCTTACGGGGGCCAGGACATGAGCGCGGACCCAGGGCGCGGTGCGGTCGGCGCCGATGAGGACGTGCGGGGCGTCGACGGTGCGGGCGAGGTCGAAGGAACGCAGCGCGGCGGCGGCGTCCAGGACGCGGTATCCACGCGCCTCGGTGAGCGAGACCAGCTGGTAGCCGAGGCTCATCCCGCGCTCGCGCCACATGCTCCACGCCAGGCTCTGCCCGGGCAGGCTCAGTCCGCGCCGGTACCCGGCCAGGCCGTCGAGGAAGGCGTTGGCGGCGGAGTAGGCGGCGTTCATCGCCCCGCCGAACCAGCCGTTGACGGACGAGAAGGTGACGAAGGACGTGACCGGGTGCTCGGCGGCGACCTCGTGCAGCGTCCAGGCGCCCCGCACCTTCGCGTGCAGGACCTCCCGCCAGCCGTCGGGTGTCAGGTCCCGCAGCGGCCGTTCGTCGAAGGTCCCGGCCAGGTGCAGCACCGAGGTCAGCGGGGTGCCCCACGCCTCCTCGGCGTCACGGACCGCTCGCCGCACCTGCCCGGCGTCGGTGACGTCCGCGCAGGCGTAGCGGACCTCGCCGAGCCGGCGCAGCCGCTGGAGCGCCTCGACCCGGCCGGCGGCGGGTCCCGCTTCGTCGAGGTGCCGCTGCCAGGCCGACTCGTCGGGCAGCCGGGTGCGGCCGAGGAGCAGTACCCGGGTGCCCGGTGTCCTGAGCAGGTGGGCGGCGATCTCGGCGCCCACTCCGCCGAGTCCTCCGCTGACGAGATGGAAGCCGTCGTTCCCGGGCGGGGCCGTACGGGGGAGCGGATCGGGCAGGGGAGCCAGCCGGCGGACGTGGCGGTGCCCGTCGCGCCAGGCCACCTCGGCGTCGGCGGAGTGGCTCCCGGCCTCGGCGAGGACGGCGGCGGCCGTCTCCTCCTCGTCGGCGGACGCCAGGTCGAGGTGGACGCCCCGCAGCCAGGCGAGTTCCTCCCGCAGGGACTTGAGCAGGGCCGCCGCGGTGGCGTGGGCGGGCGAGGGGAGCTCGCCGGCCGTGACGGCCTGGGCCGAGGCGGTCACGAACAGAAGGTCCAGCGGGCGCGGACGCGGCCGTTCCGCGAGGGCGCGGGCCAGCACCAGCAGGGACTCGGCCCCGTCCAGTCCGTCGAGCGGCCCAGCCTCGTGACCGGCGTCGTGGAGGGCTTCCAGGTGCAGGACGGTGTCCACGGCGCGTCCGTCCGCGTCGAGGCCGGCCAGCAGCGCCGCGTGGTCGCCCTCGTCTCCGGGGCGGACGCGGTAGCGGGCGGCGTCCAGCCGCTCGTACGCCTGCCCGTGCGTGACCACCGTGCACAGTCCGGCCTCGGCGCGCAGCCGGGCCGCGACGAGGTCGGCCGTGGCGAGGGCGCGCGCGTCGCCGCCCGCCAGGACGAGGGTGTGGTGTCCGGCTGGGCGGGACACCGGGCGCGGTGACCGGGCCCGCTGCCACACCGGGCGCAGGAACCAGTCGGGCAGTGTCTCGGCCGTCCCGAGCAGCAGTTGGGACTCGCGTACGGCCTCGTCGAACTCCCCGGCCTCGAAGCTCTTGCGCAGCTTCGTGCGCTGGATTTTGCCGATCTCCGTCTTGGGTATCGCCTCGGCCGGGACGGGGACGAGGAAGGCGGGACTGACGCCGATCTCACGGGTCACCTTGCCGCCGATCTCCCGCAGCGCGGCCGCCGGGTCCTGTCCGGGGGCGAGGTGGAAGAACAGGGCCAGTTCGTCGGTGGTGGCGTCGGGGTCGGAGCGCACGGCGCAGGCGGCGGTGAAACTCCGTACGACGGAGGGCAGTTCCTCGACGCACGCCTCGATCTCGTGGCTGTAGTGGTTGACGCCGTTGACGATGATGACGTCCTTCGCGCGCCCGGTGATGTACAGCTCGCCGGCCCGCAGGAACGCCAGGTCGCCGGTGTCGAACCAGCCGTCGTCGGTGAACGACTGGGCGTTCGCGCGCGCGTTGTCGTGGTAGCCCCGGGTCACGGAGGTGCCCCGCACCTGGAGCCGGCCGACATCGCCCTCGCTGAGCAGGCGCTCCTGGTCGTCGACGATCCGCATGGCGAACCCGGGGTAGGGCAGGCCGCAGCTGACGAACGGCTCGTCGTGAGCGGGCGGTTCACCCGGCAGTACGCAGTCGGTGACCACCGAACAGGTCTCGGACATGCCCCAGCCGGGGTGCATGACGTCCTGCGGCAGACCGAAGGGCCGCAGCGCGTGCAGGAACCGCCGGGCCGCCGACGCCACCACGACCTCGCCCGCGTTCATCACCAGCCGCATAGGGGACAGGTCCCAGTCGCGGTCGGCGAAGCGGTGCTCCTGTTCGGCGAGGAGCCCGAAGGCGAAGTTGGGCGCCCACGTGACGGTGACGCGGTGGCGGTGGGCGAGGTCGGCCCAGCGCGTCGGGTCCTCCAGGATCCAGGGTGTCGGCGCGTGGACCTGGCGGCACCCCAGGTAGACATCCCTCAGGTGGAACATCACCACGCCGGTGACGTGGTCCAGCGGGATCCAGTTGAGGGTGACGTCCTGCTCGCCGAGGGAGTTCATGGCCTCAGTGGCCGCGGAGCGGGTCAGCACGTTGCGGTGCGTGAGGCACACGGCCTTCGGCAGGCCGGTGCTGCCGGACGTCATCAGCATCAGGATCAGGTCGTCCGGCCGCGCGGCGTGCCAGTCGCGGTCCTCCGGGGCGTCCCTCAGCACGTCGGCCGTGGTCAGGCGCAGGCCGGGCCACTGCTGACGCGCCGCGAGGTCCCGCAGGCCGGCCTCGCTGCCCGGCGAGGCCACGATCCAGGGACGGTCCAGCATCCGCCAGATGCCCTCCAGCTTGGTGACCGCGGCCGACGCGGTGGCGTAGGAGGGCGGCACGGTCAGGGGCACCGCGACGAAACCGCCGAGGATGCAGCCCCACAGCACCGCGACGAAGTCCTCGCTGTCACCGCACTGCAGGATCACCCGGTCGCCCGGCCGCAGCCCGGCCCGGCGCAGCCCGGCCAGGACGCGGGAGGCGTCCTCGACGAGCGAGGCGTAGCTGCGCCGGACCTCGCGGCCGTCGGCTTGCACGTGGACGATCTCGCCGTGCGGCCGGCCGGCCGCACGGGTGAGGGCGGCGGCCCAGTCGGACACCGACGGTTCCGGCAGGTCCGGGCCCTCGCTGAGCGCGGGCACGGCGGAGGTCCGCGGGTCCGCGCCGTGCGTCGCGGGCGAGCACGCGGCCGGGGCGCGTCCGGCACCGGCGTGGCGGCGGTCGAGTTCCTCGGGGACGTCCTCGACGGCGACGTCCGCCCGCAGGACGCCGGGGACGTCCGCGAGCCGGCGGCGCCAGGATCGCGCGGTGTGCCGGTCGATCGGGGCCAGGGCGCGCAGGGCGTCGGTGTCCAGGTCGCCGTCGCCGGTGCGCGGCAGGTCGCTCACCGCGGTGACCCGGACCTCGGCGGCGCCGTCGAGGGTCTGCTCCACCCGGTCGGCGGCGCCTGCCCGGTGCGGCACCACGTAGGCCGTGGGCGGCATTCCGTCCGGCTCGGACAGCACCACCGCGTCGCGGACACCGGCGACGGACAGCGCCTCTCGTTCGAGTGCCGCCGCGGTGGACGCCGACAGGTCCGTGCCGTCCGGCCGGGCGGCACGGCGGGACGGCGCGGGGAGTTCCGCGACGCGGACGTCCGGGTCGGCGCACACGGCGTCCAGGAACGCCCGCAGGTCGTGGGCGAACGCCTCTGCGGTGCCCGCCTCGTAGAGGTCCGTGGCGTACTCGACGTGCAGCTCAAGCCCGTCGGGCGCGTCCTGTGCGTCGTGGCGTTCGAGGACGTCTACGAACAGGTCGAACTTGGCGGTGCCGGTCGCGGTGGGCCGCAGCGGTACGTGGTCGTCCCCGAGCCGCAGCACGGCCCGTTCGTTGTTCTGCAGGGCCAGCATCACCTGGAACAGCGGGTGGCGCGCGGGATGGCGCGGCGGGTTGAGCTCGTCCACCAGGCGGTCCACGGGCAGCTCCTGGTGGTCCAGCGCCTTCAGGTCGAACTCCCGTACCGACGCCAGCAGTTCGCTGAAACGGGGGTTGCCGGAGGTGTCGGTGCGCAGGACCAGTGTGTTGGTGAGCAGGCCGATCACGTCGTCGAGCGCGGGGTCGGAGCGGCCGGCGACCGGCGTGCCGACGGCCACGTCCTCACCGGCGCCCCAGCGGGTGAGCAGGGCGGCCAGCGCGGTGTGGAGCACCATGAACAGGCTGACGTCCCGGCTGTCCGCCAGTCGCAGCAGCCTGCGGTGCAGGTCCGCGTCGACGGTGGCCGTCACGCTCGCGCCCTCGCCGCCGGAGGTTTCCGGCCGCGGCCGGTCGGAGGGCGGCGAGCTCTCCGCGGGCAGCCCGGCCAGTGCCGCACGCCAGAAGCCCGTGAGCTGTTCGAGCCGGCCCGGCCCCTCGGGCGCGGGCGTCAGCAGCCGCCGCTGCCACAGGGCGTGGTCCGCGTACTGAACCGGCAGTGGCTCCCAGCCCGGTGCCTGGCTCGCGAGCCGTGCCCGGTAGGCGCGGCCCAGGTCGTCGGCGAGGGGGCGCAGCGACCAGCCGTCGGCCGCGCTGTGGTGCAGGAGCAGAAGCAGCGTGCGGTCGGTCCCGGTGCCGAACACGTCGGCGCGCAGGGCGCTTTCGCGGGTCAGGTCGAAGCGGTGGCGCAGTGCCGTGGCGACGTGGGCGGCCACTTCCTCGGCGGGGCAGTCCACGAGCCGCAGGGCGGGCCGCAGTCCACCGGGCGGGAGGATCCGCTGGTACGTGGTGTCACCGTCCTGCGCGAAGACCGTGCGCAGGCTCTCGTGCCGCTCCGCGACGTCGTCGAGGGCGGCGCGCAGCGCCGACGTGTCGAGCGGCTGCCGCAGCGGGACCACCAGCGGGATGTTGTAGGTCGCGGACGTCTCGCCCAGCCGGTCGAGGAACCACATGCGTTCCTGGGCGAAGGAGAGCGGTACGCGTTCGGGGCGTACGCCGGCGCGGAGTTCGGGCAGCCGCGGCCCCTGGTGTCCGTCGGCGAGCCGGGCCGCCAGGGCGCCCGGTGTCGGGGTGTCGAAGAGGACGGTGATGGGGATGTCGACGCCCGTTTCGGAACGCAGCCGTCCCAGCAGTCGGGTGGCGAGGAGGGAGTGCCCGCCGAGGTCGAAGAAGTTGTCGTCCGGTCCGACGGTGTCCCCGTCGAGGCGCAGGACGTCCTCGAACAGGCGACAGGTGAGGGCCTGTTGGGGTGTGGTGGGGCGGGCGCCACCGGCGGACGCGGCGAAGTCCGGTGCGGGCAGCGCCTTGGTGTCGAGCTTCCCGTTGGCGGTGAGGGGCAGCTCGTCGACGAGTACGCAGGCCGCAGGGACCATGTGCTCGGGCAGCTGCTCGGCGACGTGGCGGCGCAGTTCGGCGGGGTCGGGGCGGGTGCCGCTGGCGGGGACGGCGTAGGCGACGAGCCGTGCGTCACCGCTGCTGCGGGGGTCCGTGCCGTCGGTGCCGCGGGCCACGACGGCCGCCCGGGCGACACCGGGGTGCCGGGCCAGCACCGCCTCGATCTCGGCGGGCTCGATACGGAAACCGCGGATCTTGACCTGCTGGTCGGCCCGGCCCAGGTACTCCAGGGTGCCGTCGGCGCGGCGCAGGGCCAGGTCACCGGTGCGGTACATGCGTGAACCGGGCCGGCCGAACGGGTCGCGCACGAAGCGCTCCTCGGTGAGCTCGGGGCGGTTCAGGTAGCCGGGGGCGACGCCCGGTCCGGAGACGTACATCTCGCCGGTCACGCCGGGCGGCACCGGCCGCAGCGCCGCGTCGAGGACGTGCACGCGCAGGTCGGCGAGCGGCCGGCCGATGACGCTGGCCCGGCGGGGGTCGTCCAGGTCCGCCCGGGTGACGCGGTGATGGGTGACGTGCACGGTGGTCTCGGTGATCCCGTACATGTTGACCAGCTCTGGCGAGTCCAGCCCGTGGCGGTCGGCCCACGGCCGCAGCCGCTCCGCGCGCAGGGCCTCCCCGCCGAAGATCACGTAGCGGAGCGCGCCCGCCGTCGGCGCCGGCGCGGCCTCGGAGTCGGCCTGTATCAGCTGTTCGAAGGCCGACGGTGTCTGGTTGAGGACGGTGACGCCCTCGGTGTGCAGCAACCGCAGGAAGTCCCGAGGCGAGCGGCTCACGGCGTACGGCACCACGACGAGCCGCCCGCCGTGCAGCAGGGGGCCCCAGATCTCCCACACGGAGAAGTCGAAGGCGTACGAGTGGAACAGGGTCCACACGTCGTCCTCACCGAAGTCGAAGTGCTCGGAGGCGGCCTCGAAGAGCCGGACAACGTTGGCATGGGGCACGGGCACGCCCTTGGGCCGTCCCGTGGAGCCCGAGGTGTGGATGATGTACGCGATGTCCGAGGGGCCGGTCTCCGTGGTGAGTTCGGCCGCCGTGAGGTTGTCGCTCGGGCGGGAGGCCAGATCCTTCTCGAGGTCCGGTTCGCCCAGGACGACGGACGGCGTGGCCGAGGCGGGCAGCTGCGGGGCGTGCGTGTCGTCCGTGACCAGGACGGCGGGACCGACGTCCTCCATGACCAGCCGCAGCCGTTCGGCGGGATGTCCGGTGTCGAGCGGCAGGTAGGCGGCGCCCGTCTTGAGTACGGCGATCAGGGCCGAGACGAGCCGCAGTCCGCGGGGGAGGGCCAGCGCCACGACGCGGCCGGGCCCGGCGCCGCGCTCCAGGAGCAGGCGCGCCAGCCGGTTGGCGTCCTCGTTCAGCTGGGCGTAGCTGAGCGAGGCGCCCCCGCAGGAGACGGCCGTCCGGTCGGGGACGCGGGCCGCCTGTGCCTCGAAGCAGCGGGTGAGGGTCGTGGTGACCGTGTGCTCGGGGGCGGCGCTGTCCCGCGGATGCTCGCCGGGGAGGAGGATCGAGGTCTCCGAGAGCGGCATATCCGCGTCCGCGCCCGCGAGTTGCCGCAGCACGAGGAGGAACCGCTCCAGGTGGAGGCCGAGTTCGCGCTCGTCGTACAGGGCGGGATTGGCGTCGAAAGCGAGCCACAGCCCGCGGGGGTCGGCTCCGGGGCGCACGGAGATCTGAAGGTCCTCGACGGCGCCGCCGGACAGGTGGTGGGAGGTGGAGGGGCTGCCGGCGAACACCAGGTCCTCGGTGAAGGGGACGATGTTCACCACGGGTCCGTGCACGCGCCGGTCGCTGCCCAGCAGTCCCAGATCGCGGCGGACGGACTCCCCGCGGTACTGCTGGTGGCGGCGCAGCGTCCGCAGTTCACCGGCGACGGCCCGCACGAACTCGCCGGCCGGGGTGTCCGGGGCGGCGGGGACGCGCAGCGGCAGGATGTCGGAGGCCGTTCCCGGGGTGCGCAGTGCCGCGCTGCCGAGCCGGCTCATGGTGGCCAGGCCGAGGACCAGGTCGTCCGCGCCGGTCATGCGGTGCAGGTAGGCGGCGACCGCCGCGACCAGCAGGTCGGTGCGGGAGACGCCCAGCCGGGACGCGGCGGTGGTGAGGTCCTGAGTCTCGGCGGGCGTGAGGTCGGCAGTGCGGCGCAGGAAGGGGGCGGTGGGGGCGGCGGTGCGCGGGGTGAGCCGCACGGGCTCGGGCAGTCCGGCCAGCCGCTTCGCCCAGTGCTCGCGGTCGCGTGTGTGGCGGTCGGAGGCGAGGTAGGCCTCCTCCTCGGTGCGCAGGCGTGCGAAGGATTCGAAGCTGGTGGGGCCGGGCTCCTCGCCGGCGGCCAGCGCGGTGTAGGTGTCGGCGAGGCGGCGCGCGACGAGCTTGTAGCTGTAGCCGTCGAGCAGGATGTGGTGGGCGCGCAGGAACCAGTAGTGCCGGTCGGGGGCGAGGGTGAGCAGGGCGTGGGAGAACAGCGGGCCCGCCTCGATGTCCACCGGGGTGGCGAGGTCGCGCCGGATCCACTCCTCCGCCGCGGCGGCGGGGTCGGCGGCTCCGCTCACGTCGACGCGGTGCAGCGGCCAGGCGTCGGGTGCCTCCGCGGTCACGCACCTGGGGCCGTCGGGGGTGTCCGGGAAACGCAGTGCGAACGTGTCGGCCTCTGCGACGGTCCGGCGCAGCGCGGTCTCGAACAGGCGGGTGTCGAGCGGCCCGTGGATCTCCACGTACTCGCCGGTGTTGTAGGCGGCACTTCCGGGAGCGAGGCGCTGGGCGAACCAGAGGCCCTCCTGTGCTCCGGACAGCGGTCGACGGTCGTCCTCATGGACTGACATGGCACCAACCCTCGTGGCGAGTTGTCTTCAGTCGAATGTAAGGAGAAGCCCGGCATGGCCGGGCGAGCCGCAAAGGGTGCCACCGCCGCCCGTCGTCCCGGCCAGCCGACGCAACGGGCGCCACTGAAAGCGGGGGCGAATACGACGGGGGACTGGGTCGCACGCTCAGGTGCAGGAATCGCGTGGTCGGGTGCGATCACCTGCCGCCGCAACACCTTGCATGACGCCTTGTCGGGAGTCAAGACCGGTCGGGCGGAGGGGAATTGCTTCAGGGGAATTACCGGTGAATACCAGGGGTGCTCACGAAAGCACTCTCCGGGGCGGCGGCTGCATTTCGGTCATCCTTTCGGAGGACCCTGTTGCGCAGGGCGGCGAAAGGCCGCCCGCCGAGTCCTCGGGTGTGCCCGAACGGGCACGGAGGCCACCCCGTGGGCCGCGAAACGGGCACGGTGAGCGTCGCCCGGTTTGATCGATCGTGGTCGGCGTGACCGTTCCGGAGCCGCTCTCGCGGGCTCCGCGGACAGGACCGCGTTGTCATGACGGGTGGGGCGCGAGCCCCTCGGACCGGACGGAACATCTCGTTCCGCGAGGGCGGTGGCGTGTTGTCGAGGGGGTAAATCGGCCAACTTCGCGAATCCGGCGGCTCATTCGTGAAGGGTCTGTGGAAGACTCCGCTCCGTTGGGGCGGCACGGTCGAGCGCCAGTGCGAGGCCGCGGTCGCCACGGACGCATGCGAAGGCCTTCGAGGAGCCGGCGCCTCCACGGCACCGGCGCGGCGCGGAGCGGTGGCCCATTCCCGGCGTCGGACACGGACCGCGCGAGCACCGCGCCGGACCGCGCCCACCCGGGGCCCGCCGGACTCGACGGCCTTCGGCCCGATTCGGGGAGGTGCTCAATGGTGTGTGCGAGAAAGTCCGGCGAGGCCAGTACCTCCTCCATGGACAGCATGTAAGCGAAGAGTGAATCGGGAACGTCGTCCAGGCACCGCGGAGGTGCCGGCCACGGTCCCGGACTCTGCCTCCGGCGGATACCGGAAACCCTTCTTGCTTTGTTTTCCTGTCGTGATGCCGAATTGCCCGGCTCCCCACGATCCGACTGCGTGAACAATCCAGAAACCCTGTACGACGAACCGCCCGTTCCCCCTGCCCGGAACGGAGGCGGCGAGAAAGGCTGAACACATGCGCGCGCTGTGTCCCGTCGAGACCCTCTACGTGGCCCAGAGAAGCAGGGCGGTGCTTTCCTGCGCCGTACGCGGACAACTGGACACGGCCGCCCTGTCGAGAGCGCTCGACACCTTGACGGCCGAACAGCCGACGCTGCGGACGCGTATCGTCCAGGACGGGCCGGGCTACGCCCTGCGACTCCTCGGTGAGGACGAGCGCCCACGGCTCGCGATACGCACCGGGGACACCGCCGAGGCGTACACCGAGGAGCTCAACACCCCGCTGCCGGTGGGCGGTCCGCTGCTGCGAGCGGTCCTCGTCCAGGAACCCGCCGAGGACCGTCACCTCCTCGTCCTGACGGTGGACCACACCATCACCGACGGACACAGCGCCATCGCGTTCCACAACACCCTGTGGGACCGCTACCGCGCCCTCGTCGAAGGCAAGGAGCCCGCGTCGACTCCCGTACAGCCGACGGGAGAAGGCGCCGAGGACCCGGCCTGGCCCGCGCCCGTCAGCACACTGCTGCCCCCTTGCGACGAGGCGGAGACCACCGGGTACCTGGAGCGCCGCCTCGCCGAGACCGGACGCATGCCCGTCGAGCTGGTCGCCTACGACACCCCGCGGCAGCCGGCGGACGCGGACCTGAGCGGCCACGGCATCGAGATCCGGCGCCTCCTCCTCGACGCCGACCAGACCGCCCGCCTGCGCCGGCTGGCCCGCTACACCGGGGTGTCCGTACACGGCCTCGTCAGCGCCGCGGTGCTCACCGCCGCCCGCAAGCGGCTCGGCGGCGACGGCCCGCGCGTCCTCGGCTGCCTCTCGCCCGTCGACCTGCGCTCCCGCCTGACGCCGCCGCTGGAGCCCGAGGTGATGGTCCCCGCCGTCACCATGCACCTCCAGGCACTCGCCGTCGACGCGGACGCCGAACCGCTGTCCCTGGCCCGCGAGATCGGTACCCACCTGCGTGAGTCCATCGCACGGGGCGACCACTTCCAGGACATGCGCCTCATGCCGCACCTCCCCCGGCACCCCGCCCTGCAGACCGGCACCGTCATCGTGACCAACATGGGCTCCACACCCGGCCCCCGGCTCCCCGAGGGCGCCGAGGTCACGGACGTCCGGCTGGTGCCCGCCCGCGAGCAGTACTTCCCCCAGGCCGGCCGCAGCCCCGTGATGGCCTGCGTGGTCTCCTTCGACGGCCGGCTGGGCATCGAGTTCCCCCACTTCACCGCGTGCTTCACCCCGGCGTTCATGCGCGCCTTCCGCGACGACGTCCGGACCACGCTCCTGACCTTCGCCACGACCGGCGACGCACCCACCCTTCCCGCGGTCACGGCCTGAGGGTCACCCCCTCCGCCGCGCCGCAGCGCCCCCACCGGCTTCCCCCAAGGAGCACCTCTCCGCGATGAAGACCGCGCACGAACTGCCCACCCCCCTGGCCCGGTTGCTGCCACGCGCGCAGGCGGGCGACGAACAGGCGATGAACGACCTGCTCACCCACATCACGCCGTACGTCGCCCGGGTCTGCTACTCGATCGCCCACGACAACGGCTCCGACGCGACACAGGAGGCGCTCCTCGCCATCTACCGGGGCCTGGCCACCCTCAAGGAACCCGCCGCCTTCTACGGATGGGTGCGCTCGGTCACCATCCGCGAGGCGGTCCGCACGGTCAAACGCCTCGACGACACGATGACGTGCTCACCCGTCGAGGCCCGGCACGAGGCCAACCCCCTGGACGCCGTCCACATCAACGACGTCCTGGAACGCCTGTCGACACAGCACCGCGAAGTGCTCACCCTGCGGGTCTACGGACTCAACGAGGAGGAGATGGCCAAGACCCTGTCCCTGCCGGTCGGGACGGTGCGCTCCCGCCTGCACCGCGCCCGCCGCCGGTTCCAGGAAGCGTGGCAGCCCTCGGCGGCCTGAAGCGGTCGGCAAGCTTCCGCCGGACCTGCGTACCGCCGGGGTACGCAGGTCCGGCGTGCCCCGGCGGTACGGGTACTGGTGGACCGGACGGCTGTCCTGAAGTCTGTCGGAGCACACTGACGGCCACCGCGGTGGCGGCCGACGGCGACGACGGAGGACACCGGCCGATGAGCAGAACCGACGACGACGCACGGAAGATCGACCGAGGTGACCCCCGGCAGAGCTGCCCGGTCCACCGTGCCGACGACGGAACCTGGCAGGTGCGCGGGTACGCGGCGGCACGCGCCGTGCTGCGCAGCCCCGACACCGTCCAGGCGGGCCTGGGGGTCGAGACCGTCGAGAAGCTGCCCGCCCGTATCCGGCGTCCCGTCCTGTACCGGGACGGCCCCGAGCACCGCGAGCACCGCCGCCAGACCGCGCGCTATTTCACGCCCCGACGGGTGGACGAGCACTACCGCGAACTGGCGGAACGCGTCACCGAGAAGCACCTGGCGCCCCTGCGCACGGCCGGCGCGGCCCGCCTGGAGGACCTCAGCTTCGGCGTCGCAATCGACGTGGCGTGCGGCGTCATCGGCCTCACCCGCAGCAGGCCCGGCATCCAGCGGCGGCTGGAGCGCTTCTTCCCCGAGAAGTTCGGCAAGCCGGGGCTGACCAGCCCGCACGGCATCTACTGGCTGTTCCGCCAGAACACCAACTGGCTGCGCATCTACCTCGCCGACGTGCGCCCCGCGATCCGCGCCCACCGCGCGCGGCCCGCCGACGACCTCATCTCGCACCTGATCGCGGAAGGCTGCAAGGACGCCGAGATCCTGGGGGAGTGCCTCACCTACGCGGCCGCCGGCATGGTCACCACCCGCGAGTTCATCTGCGTCGCGGCCTGGCACCTGTTCACCGACGCCGGGCTCCGCGACCGGTTCCGAACCGGGGACCGGCAGGAGCGGCTCGCGGTGCTCCACGAGGTCCTGCGCCTGGAACCGGTGGTCGCCCGCCTCGGCCGCAGGGCCACCGCCGACCTCGAAGTCCCCGGTGAGCAGGGACCGTACACCGTGCCCGCCGGTGAACGCGTCGACATCTTCGTGGACGACGCCAACACCGACCGGGAGGAGGTGGGCGCCGATCCCCTGCTGGTGTGCCCGGGGCGCCCCACGACGAGCGGCAAGGCGATGGCGCTGTCCTTCGGCGACGGCCCGCACCGCTGCCCGGGCGCCGATCTCGCGATGACGGAGACCGACGTCTTCCTCAGTCGCCTCTTCGCACTGCCGGGCCTCCGTATGGTCACGCCGCCCGAGGTCTCGTTCCAGGACGAGATAGGGGGCTATGTGATCCGCGGCCTGGAGGTCGCCGCCGACCGGCAGTGACCCCGGGCACGGGCCGCGTCCCACACGTCGCCCCGCCGCCGGGAAAACGGAAGAGCCCCGCGTCCGGCCCGCCCGGAGAATCCCGTTCGGTGGTGCCGGCCGCGGGGCCCAGCCGGTGGATCAGGTGCGGTACGCGTAGAACGCCGAGTTCGGGTACGAGGCGATGATGCTCGCCACCGACCTGCGGTAGGTGTTCGTGGAGTGGTACGTCACGTACGGCACGCCCTGCGAGCTGCGGTACGAGACGATCATCGTGTGGTCCTTGGACCCGTCCTTGTCGAAGTCCACCTGGAGCACGTCACCGATGTCCATCTGGTAGACGTTGGCGAGGCTGGTGGCCCGCTTCGAGTTCAGCGAGAACCAGGAGAACTCGTTGACGCCGACGAAGGAGTCCGACTGGATGTCGGCGTTGCCGAACCACTTGGTGTAGTCGTAGACGTAGCCGGGGACGTGCTTCCAGCCGCCCGCCTTCAGCGACTGGCTCACGAAGTTCGTGCAGTCGCCGCCGGCTCCGGCCCCGTTGAAGTCGGGGTACGCCGTGTTGTAGGTCTTCCAGTACTTCTCCGCGTACGCGGCCATGGCCTTGTAGTCGTAGCCGGTGGCGGAGAAGTTCTTGGCCTTGGCCGGTGCGGGCCAGGTGGTGGCCGAGCGGGTGGCGGCGGGCATGTCGTCGGCGGCGACCGTGGCCGTGAACGTCGTCTTGGCCGGCTGGTTCACCGCCAGGTAGCCGTCGTCCGTGGTGCGGACGTTCGTCAGCTGCCAGACACCCGACCGGTCCGCGGTGAACGTCAGCTTGTGGTGGGCCTGGAAGCCGGTGGTCTTCGGCTCGTCCCCCTGCACCTTCTCGTACGTCAGCGTCGTGGTCTCGGTGACCTGGACGGTGGCGTGCCGGTCCCGCACGCGCGTCTTGTCCAGGGTGACGCTGGTCTTGGCCGAGCTGTACCGCTCACCGAGGTCGGCGAGGCGGGACTTGCGGCCGCGCAGCGAGGACCGTGCGGAGTCCTCCTTGTTCTCCAGCGAGGAGGACAGCTCCACGTCGCCGGAGAAGCGGGACGTCAGCGGGGAGCGCCCCTTGTTCTGCTTGTGGTCCACCAGAGCGTCGGTGCGGTCGGTGAAGACCGCGTCCGCCAGCCTCTGGAAGGTGGCCTTGGTGGCCGCGTCCACCGCGGGCTCACCGGCTCCGGCGCTGCTCGCGCCGGCACTCCAGTTGGGCAGCATGGCCGCGCCGGCGACGACCGAAGCGGCCGCCGCCGTCACTATGGTGGCGCGACGCCGCGTTCTGCTCAATTTCCTTGACTTCACTGAGTTTCCCCTCTACCCCGGACGCCTACCGGGGCAGGGCATCTTCGCACGCCGCGTGTTCCGCTTGGGAAGGGGGATGCACAAGTGATACACGGGCACTTCACGCGGCTTACCCCGGGGGCCGCGACACCGCCGACCGGGCCCCACCGGCCGGGTACCGTCCGGGTAGAACCCTCGCCCGGCATCAACACCCGTGCCATCATGATGAGTTATGACTGACGGGGAGGGTGTGGCGACCCGTGCGATCCGGGTCCGCCTGGACGGAACGGCGAGCCAGGGCGACATCGGCGCGCTCAAGAAGTGGTTGGAGCGGGAGAAGCCGCTGGAGGAACTGGCCCGGAACGGCGATCTCAGGATCCAGGAGCGCGCCGGGACGGACGACCAGGGGACCGACGAGCACGGCAGACCCATGGGCGCCGGGATCGAGATCCTGCTGCTGCTCGCGGGAGCGGCCGCCCAGTCCACGTTCGACATCGTGTTCAAGCAGGTGAGGAGAGGCGTCAAGGCCTGGTACGAGAACCGCCGTTCCGTCGAGAGCGGCGATCCGCCCGACTACGACGTCGACCCGGTGGACCTCGACGAGAGGTAGGCAGGTGCACCGCTTCGACCCGCGCGGAGAGGTGAACCGGGCACTGCTCGTCGGTGTGTCCGCCTACGACTCCACGCGGCCGAAGGACCCGCACGGCGTCCCCGGCGATCTCGCCGCCGTCGAGCACAACCTCGCCCTGCTGGAAGGAGCGCTGCTGCGGGGCGAGGTGTTCCGCAAGGGCGAGATCACCGTGTCCGGGTCGCCGTACCTGGACGCGTTCAGCGAGGCGCTGCGCACCGCCGCCGACGAGGCCGAGGGGCTGCTCCTCTTCTACTTCGCCGGTCACGGCGCCGTGCCCAGCGCGGGCGACGAGCTCTGGCTGCAGATGCGCAACGCACGCGTCGTGCCGGGCAGCCGGGCCGTGTTCCCGGGCGCCGACCCCTTCTCCAGCGTGCTGACCGTGCTGGCCACCAGCCGGGCCCGGCACGTGGTCGTCGTCCTCGACTGCTGCAACGCTGGCAACGCCGCCCAGGTCTGCGAGGCGCTCGCGGACCGGCGGCGCTTCTCCGTGCTGATGAGCACGCAGGCCAACAACCGCATCGACGCGGGCGACGACGCGACCCCGACCCCGTTCACGGCCGAACTGGTGCGGCTCCTGGAGGGCGGTGCCGACGAGCCCGGCGGCGAGGTCACGTTCCAGGAACTCGCGGAGGCGCTCACCGCCCACATGTCCGCGCACTACACGACACTGCGCAACGAGCCGTGGGAGCCACAGCGGTGGGGCGACACCGACATCGTCCTCGCGGGCCCCGCCCCGGCGTCCGTGCCGCCCGACGTCGTACCCGTGCCGACGGCCGTCACCCCGCCGGACGGGAAGCCCCACGGGCGCCGCTCGCACGACGGCCCCGCACCGAGGTCGTCCACCCGGCGTCGGGACGGGGAGGCCCGGGAGGCTCCGCGGTGGCGGCGGCGCGCCCTGGCACGGCTCGTCTCCCTGGTCCGGGCCGTGCTGACGGTGGCAGCGGTCGGCCGGCCGCTGCACTGGCTGCGCTCCCGGCCCCGCCGGACGGTGGTCGCGGTGACGGTCCTGAGCGCCGCGGGCATCGGCGGTTACGCCGCCTGGGGCCCGGGCCCCGACGCCTCGCCCTGCGGTCCGCCCCTCGAACTGCGCCTGCTCACCGACCCCGACATCGAGAGCACCGTGCGCAAGGCGAAGGACGCCTTCCTCACCTCGCCGGCCAACACGACGTCCGGCGGCTGCCGGCGCGTCGGAATCACCGTCTACAGCGCGGGTGCGGCCGACGCCGTCACAGGCTTCCACGACCGGTCCGACCCCTGGCAGCGCCCGGTCAGCGACGAACTCGACCCGCAGCGCGACATCGGTCCCCAGCCCGACGTCTGGATCCCCGCGACGTCCGCGAGCGCGGCGCGGGCCCAGCCGGTCGAGCCGCCCCGCAAGTACGTGACGCTGGAACCGGACGCCCACCCCTTCGCGTACTCCCCGATGGTGCTGTCCGTCCCGCAGAACCTCGCCGAGGAGTCGGTGCGCCACCGCACCGGCTCCACCTTCGCCACGCTCCGGGACAAGCTCCTGCGCCGCCAGGACGACGCCGACGTGCGGCGCACCGACCCCGAGTACACGGACTCCGCGCTGCTGGCCAGCGTCGGCCTCTACGGCTCCGGTACGAGCGTCGGCCGGCCCGAGGGGATCGTGGCCCAGCCGGGACCGCCCTCGCTGACCGGCTCAGACCTGCTGTGCACCCTGCCGGACCACCGTGAGATCGACGAGCGCACCGCCGCGCTCGTCCCCGAGTTCCTGATGGTCAGCGGGCTCGGCTGCGACGGCCCGACCCGCACGCCGAGGCTCGCCGAGTACCCCACGGACGTACCGCCCCTGGTCCCCACCTTCGTCCGCGTGCGCTGGGACGGCGCCGACCGCGACCGGGACGCGCGGGACGAGGCCGTCGGGCGCTTCCACGACTGGCTGGTGAGCGGCGGGGGCGAGGAGCGGGGCGGACTCGACGTGTTCGCGCAGGACGGCTTCCGTGCCGTGTCCGGGGGCCACGCCTTCCTCGCCGCACCGCGGACCGACACCGGCACGCTGAGCCGCCCCGGCCACCTCCCGGGCCCCGCCACGGGCGACGCGATGACGACCGCTCTGGAGCGGTACCGCAACGCCAACGGCCCGGGCCGCGTCCTGTTCCTCCTCGACAGCTCCGGCTCGATGGGGGACCTGTGGGAGGGGGCGGGCGGCGCCCCGGGCATCCTCAAGCAGTCGCTCGGCGGGCTCGGCGACCGCGACGAGTACGGCATCTGGGCGGTCGCCTCACGGGACGGCAGCCCTTACGAGGTCCTGCTGCCCTTCGACCGCCACCGGCGCGCCGACGCGGAGCGGACCATCGACCAAAAGGCAGTGGTCCGGGACGCCGAGGCAGACCCGGACGGCGCGCTCACCGCGGCCCTGGACTACATGGCCGGGCGGGGCAGGGACGACGAGCGCCCCCAACTGATCGTCTACGTCACCGACGACGAGGACAACAACCGCCTGACCGGCGGCGACGCCCTCGGCGGACTCCTCGCGTCGGCGGAGAAGCGGGGTGTTCCGGTGGTGATGGCGGCCCTCGACGGCGGCGGCTGCGACCGGGACAAGCCCGACGCCCGCATCTCCGAGGCGAGCGGCGGACGCTGCCTCGACACCAGGACCGACCTCGTCGCGGGCCTGCGCGACGAGGTGGCGCGGACCGGGACGGGGGACGAATGAGAGGACCGGGCAGGTACGGGGGACGGCTCTGGCTCGCCGCCCTCCTCACGGCGTGCGCCGCCTGCACCGGCGGCGGCACCTCGGGGCAGCCGGGAGCCACCGTCACCCCGGGCGCCGCGGGCGACATCGTCGTGGCCAGCGGGCGGGACGTCACCGGCCGGGGCGGCATCCGCCAGCGGCTCATCGACGCCTGGAACGCGGAGCAGGACCGCCGGAACACCGGTCGCCGCGCCCGGCTGGTGGAACTCCCGGGCTCCGCCGACGAGCAGCGCAGCCAGCTCCTGGGCGCCCTCCAGTCCGACAGCGCGCAGTACGACGTGGTCAACCTCGACGTCACCTGGGTGCCGGAGTTCGCCGAAGCGCGGCTGATCCGCCCGCTCCCCGCGGAACTGGTCGACGACCACGACGTCATCAAGTCCGTAGCCAGCACGGCCCGTTGGGACGGCGAGGTGTACGCCGTGCCGTTCAACAGCGATGTCGGCCTGCTCTACTACCGCCGCGACTACCTGAAGAAGGCCGGGGTCCGCAACACCGACCTGAGCAAAGGGCTCGACCGGGGCAAGCTGCAGGAACTGATGGAGACCCTCGGCGAGCAGACCGGAAAGGACCGGCCCCGCGACTACGAGAAGGGCTGGACCGCGCAGTTCGGTGCCTACGAGGGCCGTACGGTCAACGGCATCGAGGCGTTCGCGTCCGCTCCCGGCGGTGTCGCCCTCACCGACAAGGACGGCCACTACACCGCTTCGGTGGCCGCCCTGGAGAGGGGCCTCGCTGAACTGCGCAACCGCACGCAGGCCTCGTACCTCCTCAAGGACGCCCTGCGTTCCGACGAGGCCGGCTCACTCACCGACTTCGCGAACGGCCGTACGGCGTTCCTGCGGCACTGGCCCTACGCCTACCAGAGCCTCCACCAGTCCCTGCGCGGGTCGCAGCTCGGCGTGACCACGCTGCCGGGCAGAGCGGTGCTGGGCGGCCAGAACCTCGCCGTGACCCGGTCCTCCGGACAGCGGGACGCGGCCACCGACCTGATCAGGTTCCTGACCAGCGAGGAGAGTGAACGCTGCCTGCTCGACGCGGGCTTCGCCGCCACCCGGGTGTCGGCGTACGAGGACGACACCGTGGCGTGCCGCTCGGCCGGGCCGTCCGCCGCCGAGACGCCCGACGCCACCGGTTCGCCGTCCGGCGAGAGCGCCGACCGGATGCCACGCGACGACCACGGCAGACCCGCCTACGCCCGCGCCGTCCTGCTGCCGGCGCTCACGCGGGCCGTGCAGCGTCCCCGCACCCCGTTCTACGGCGCCTTCACGCAGACCTTCACCACCGAGCTCGGCAGACTCTTCACGGCCGACCCGCCGAGCGACGGCCGGCTCGCCAGGCAGTTGGACGAGGCACTCGGCAAGGTCCTGCCGGACGACTGACCGCCCCCGCCGGGACACCCCGCACGGGACCGGAATAGGTACGGGTCCGCGACCGTTTAGGTAGGAATGAGCACCCCACCCGAGGGCGCCGCGTCCCCCGGCGGGCCCGCGGACCCGGTCCGCGAACGGCTCGCCGCCGAGCGCCGGGACACCTATGAGCAGATCGCGGCCTTGGAGCGCGACTTCGAGGGCATCGTGCAGGCGAACGCGCTGGTGGCGGTCGACGACGAGCACGATCCCGAGGGGTCGAGCACGGCCTTCGAGCGCGCGCACGTCGCCGCCCTGCTGGCCCGGGCCCGCGAGCACCTGACCGACCTGGACAGCGCGCGGGAGCGGCGCGAGCGGGGCACCTACGGATGGTGCGACGCGTGCGGTGCGCCGATCCCGCCCGAGCGGCTCGAGGTGCGCCCGGCGGCGCGCACCTGCGTGGGCTGCGCCGCCGCCCGCCCCCGGTGACCGGCGACCGGCACGGATAGCCGCGCGCCGACGGGTCACCGGCCCGCGGGCTGCCCCACCCCGGCCGGGACGTGCTCGGGAAGCTGGAGGACGGGCGGCGCGCCCGGGTCCACGCCGAGCCGGTGCCACAGCTCGTCGCCGATGAACCAGTGGTGGCCGGTCAGCATCGTCAGGTGGTGATGTGCCTGCGCGTTCCCCCGTACCCGGGCGAGAGCCTGCTCCGGCGTGAGCGCGGGGCGCGAGGGGGTGCCGAGCCGGTCGAGGAGCAAACCGATGAGGTCCGCCGCGGCCAGCGGCACGGGGTGGTTGGCGTGGTGCGCGCCCGCGACATCGCCTTCCGTGAGGGCGGCGGCGAGCACCAGGCGCGCCAGGTCGGCGGCGTTGACGGCGGAGTGCAGGGCAGGGGTGTCCACGCCCGCTCCGAGATGGCGCAGTAGCCCGGCCAGGCCCGGCACGACCCAGCGGTCCCCGCTGCCGTAGACGAGGTGGGGGCGCAGGACGGTGCCGCCGGCGTCCAGGACATGGCGCTCCGCGGCCGCGCGGGAGCGGCTGGTGGCCGACTCCGGAGCCGGCACCAGGTCCTCGACGCCGGCCCGGTGGAAGGGGCCGTGGCCGTACACGGCGGCGGTGCTGACGTAGACGAGGCGGCGCACACCGTGGCGCCGGGCGTCCTCGACGAGGGCCCGGGTGCCGAGGTCGTTGACGGCGTGCAGCGCGGCTTCCTCGGCGCCGATGCCGGAGGCGCAGTGCACGACCGTGTCGACGCCCTCGCAGACTCCCCGCAGGGAAGGCGGATCGCCCAGATCGGCGGTCACGGTGCCGGTCCGGTCGTCGGCGGGCGGACCGCCGGGGGTCCGGGTGAGGAGCTGAAGCCGGACGTCCGGTTTTCTGCGGGCGGCTGCGGTGATGTGCCGCCCGATGAAACCGCGAGGTCCGGTGACGAGCAGAGTGGGCGGCATCGGGACTCCCTGACGATGGGGAACGGGTTGCTCAACGTGTCTGCCGGGGTGCGGAGGGTGCCGCCGGCGGTCCGGAGGCGGGCCTTCTGTTCCTGTCCATCGGGTGCTGAATGGTGTAGTGGCTTGTGAAAATACGGACTACCTGGTTTTGTTTCTAGAGGGCGATGGCAAAGGAACACCCATGTGGTCATACGGGGACGTGCCAGATGCGGCGCCCCGGGTGGTCGAGTGCACGTGAACTTCGGGAGGTCTGGTGGCGCGTCAGGAGCGTGCGGTCCGTACGAAGCTGGCGATTCTCAACGCCGCTGCGGCGGTGTTCGACGAGCGCGGCTACGAGGCCGCCACGATCGGCGAGGTGCTGGCGCGGGCAGGCGTGACGAAGGGTGCCCTGTACTTCCACTTCCCGTCCAAACAGGCGTTGGCGGAAGGGGTGTTGGGTCAGCAGTTCGCCACGGTGACGGTCGGCCGGCAGGCCTCCCGGCTGCAGGAGTTCGTGGACACGGGCCTGCTGGTGGCCTACCAGATGCGCCGTGACCCGATGGTGAGCGCCGTGGCCCGGCTCTCGCTGGAGCAGGACATGCGGGCGCAGTTCGGCACGGCGGCGCTGACGCAGTGGATCGACGCGTCGAGATGGCTGCTCCAGGAGGCCAAGGAGCAGGGCGAGTTGCTGCCCCACGTCGACCCGGCCGAGAGTGCCTGGCTGTTCTCGGCGGCGTGGACGGGAGTGCAGGTGTACTCGCAGATCCTCGCCGCGCGCGAGGACCTCGAAGTGCGCGTGGTGACGCTGTTCGAGCACCTGTTGCCCGCGATCGCCGTGCCCGCGGTGCTCGGCCGGCTCGTCATCACGGCCGAACGCGCCGCCGAACTCGGCGCCGCCGGAGCGCTCGCCGCCGAGGATGCCGAGGACCGAGCCGAGGAGCGGGCGGAGCCGGGGCCGGTCCGGGCCGCGGTCTGACCTCGCCCGTACCGGTCGGACCACCGGGCGTCGGCCGGTACCCCGAAACGGACCGGGCGTGCGGATTCGCCGCCCCTCCCGCCTCGCGCCACGCCGTCCCTCGCGCGGTTTCCGGCCGCATCCGGTAGGCAGGAGGGGTGAAGAGCGACACGAGCGACTCCTTCGTCCACGTACGGGGCGCGTCCGAGCACAACCTGCGGAACGTGGACGTCAGCGTTCCCCGGGACGCGCTGGTCGCCTTCACCGGCGTATCCGGCTCGGGCAAGTCGTCCCTCGCGTTCGGCACCCTCTACGCCGAGGCCCAGCGCCGCTACTTCGAGTCCGTCGCGCCCTACGCCCGCCGACTGCTCCAGCAAGCCGGCGTCCCGCACGTCCAGGAGATCACCGGGCTGCCGCCTGCCGTGGCGCTCCAGCAGCGCCGTGGGACACCCGGCTCCCGCTCCACCGTCGGCACCCTCACCACGCTGTCCAACCTGCTGCGCATGCTGTACTCGCGCGCCGGCACCTATCCGCCGGGCGCCCCGAGGCTGCCCGCCGAGGCGTTCTCGCCCAACACCGCCACCGGCGCCTGCCCGCGCTGCCACGGGCTCGGCTCCGTGCACGACGTCGCCGAGGACCTGCTCGTACCGGACCCGTCGCTGACCATCCGCGAGGGGGCGATCGCGGCCTGGCCCGGCGCCTGGCAGGGCGCCAACCTGCGCAGCGTCGTGAGCGGACTGGGCATCGACATCGACAAGCCGTGGCGCAAGCTGAGGAAGAAGGACCGGGACTGGCTGCTCTACACCGACGAACAGCCCTCCGTACTGATCGAGCCGGAACCCGGCCGCGTCGACTACGGCTATCAGGGGAAGTTCTGGAGCGCTCGCGAACACGTCATGCACGTCCTCGCCGACTCCCGCAGCGAGCGGTCGCGGGAGCGGGCCCTGCGGTTCGTCCGCAGCGTGCGGTGTCCCGAGTGCGACGGCAGCGGCCTGCGCCCGGAGGCGCTCGCGGTCACCTTCGCCGGCCACACCCTGGCCGAGCTCAACGCGCTGCCGCTCACCGCCGTCGTGGCGCTGCTGCGGCCCGTCGCGCGGCTGCGGAAAGCCGAGGCCGCCACGGAGACCGCCAGTTCGGGGGAGAGGACCGAAGTGGCGGTGCGGATCTGCGCCGACGTGGTCGCCCGCCTCGAAGTCCTGCTCGACCTCGGCCTGGGATACCTCGGTCTCGGGCGCCGCTCCACGACGCTCTCGCCCGGCGAGGCGCAGCGGCTGCGGATCGCCACCCAGCTGCGGTCGGGCCTCTTCGGTGTCGTGTACGTGCTCGACGAGCCGTCCGCGGGCCTGCACCCGGCGGACGCCGAACCCCTGCTGGACGTGCTGGATCGCCTGAAGGCGGCGGGCAACTCACTGTTCGTCGTGGAGCACGACATGGACGTCGTACGCCGTGCGGACTGGGTGGTCGACATCGGCCCCGGCGCGGGCGAGGGCGGCGGCCGGGTGCTGTACAGCGGTCCGGTGCCCGGCCTCGAAGCGGTGGAGGAGTCGGCGACCGCCCGCCACCTGTTCGGCCGGGCCGAGCGGACGGACCGGCGTCCGCGTACGCCGGGGGGCTGGCTGCGGCTGGCCGGCATCTCCCGTCACAACCTGCGTGATGTGTCCGTCGAGGTGCCCCTGTGCGTACTGACGGCCGTCACCGGGGTGTCGGGCTCGGGCAAGTCGACACTGGTCACCCAGGTGCTCGCGGAGGTCGTACGAGGTCATCTCGGCGTGACGCCCGAGGACCCGGAGGACACGGAGGTCGAGGTCGAGGTGCGGGAGGCCTCGGGTGTCGAGTCCTTCGACCGGCTGGTACGGGTGGACCAGCGGCCGATCGGTCGCACCCCGCGCTCCAATTTGGCGACGTACACCGGGATGTTCGACGCGGTGCGCAGGCTGTACGCGGCGACGGACGAGGCGCGGGCGCGGGGCTACACGGCGGGGCGCTTCTCCTTCAACGTCGCGGAGGGGCGGTGCGAGACCTGCCGGGGCGAGGGCTTCGTCGCGGTCGAACTGCTCTTCCTGCCGGGGACGTACGCGCCGTGCCCGGACTGCGGGGGCTCCCGGTACAACGCCGAGACGCTGGAGGTGACCTACCGGGGCAGGACCGTCGCGGACGTCCTGGCGATGCCCGTCGACGAGGCCGCCGGGTTCCTCGCCGACGTCCCCGCGGCCCACCGGAGTCTGGAGACGCTCCGGGAGGTGGGGCTCGGCTACCTGAGGCTCGGCCAGCCGGCGACGGAGCTGAGCGGCGGTGAGGCCCAGCGCATCAAGCTCGCGACGGAACTCCAGCGGGCCCGCCGGGGCCACGCCCTCTACCTGCTCGACGAGCCGACGTCGGGTCTGCATCCCGCGGACGTCGCGCTGCTCCTGGAGCAGTTGCACCGTCTGGTCGACGCGGGCAACACGGTCGTCCTGGTCGAGCACGACCTGGACACGATCGCCACCGCGGACTGGGTCATCGACCTCGGTCCGGGCGGAGGGGACGCGGGCGGCCGGGTGGTGGCCACCGGAACACCTGCCAAGGTGGCCGGAGTCAAACGCAGCGCCACCGCGCGCTATCTGGCGCCGAGACTGCGGGGACGCTGAGCGGGTGACGCCTGTGCGACCGTATCCACGGGCGAGGCGCGACCGGCGGGGCGGCACGTCCCGCGCACACGCTCAGGCACGTGCCCGGCCCCGTCCTGCTCCCGTGCCGCCGCCGGTCGCGGCCGGCGGCACGTGCGCTCCGGCCGATGTCAGTGGCGCCCGCGCAGCTTGCCCAGGAGACGCTGCGCCTGGGCACGACGCCGGGGGTCGGCGGAGGTGCGGCGGACCTGCTCGATGGTGCGCCGGCCCTGCGGGCTCTTCGCGAACTCCTTGATCTTGTTCATCATGCCTGGCACGGCTTTCCTCCTGTGACGAGGTCGGTGCAGCGGTTGCCTGCACAGCCCGTGTACCCCGCTGACGGCGAGTAAGCGCCCCTCCACTCAGGGCCCGTTGGCGTCGGCGGACATCGTGCGGTGCCCGGGGGAGCGCGAAGGCGGGCCGGTGTCGCGGGTGGAGGCGGCTCTCAGGCGGCTCGGCGCTACTCCTGGGCCGGCCCGGCCGGTCGGTCGGCGGCGCTCGGCGCCCCCTGCGTGTGGTGGTCCACGAGGCGGGTCAGCAGCCGGACGAGCTGTTCGCGCTCCGGCGATGTCAGCGGCGTGAGGACCTGGTCCTGGATGCCGGTGAGCAGCGCGTCGAGCCGGTCCAGCCGGCGGCGGCCGGACTCGGTGATCGTGATGACGTTGCGGCGGCGGTCGGCCGGGTCGGGAGCGCGCTCGACGTGGCCGCCCTCGGCGAGTTCGTTGAGCACGGCGACCAGGTCGCTGCGGTAGATGCGGGTGCGACGGCTGAGGACCGACTGACTGGCGGGACCGGAGTCGTGCAGGGCCACGAGCACGGCGTAGTGCCACTTGCGCGCGTCCGCCTCCGCCAGCCCCTGGTTCACCAGCCGCTCCGCGTGCAGCGCCGCGTGCGAGAGGAGCCGGCTGGGCATGCCGCGAAGCCGTGCGGGCGTCGCGTTCCCGCCGTCGTCGTCCATGGGGAGAGCCTTCTCGGCCGCGCTGTCCATGCCATCCAGCCTACCCGTTGCGTTAGTCACCCTAACGATATACTTTCGTTCGTGGCGCTAACGTTAGTTGCTCAAACGTTACGACGGCTCCCGGTTTCCGAGCGCGAGTGGGAGAGCGTCGTCGACGGCTGGGCGGCGGCCCGGTCGAACCGCACGTCCTGCCGACCGGCCGGCGCGGCACGCCGACCCGCACGTCCTGGCGCCCGCACCCACAGCGGCGCCGACCCGCCGCACGCGCACTACCGACAGATCGCGAAGCACCAACCGCACACACGAGAGGGCACCGGCATGCCGACGATCGACGTACTCGACTCGACCATGTACTACGAGGACCTGGGCAGCGGGACGCCCGTGGTCCTCCTCCACGGCAACCCCGCCTCCTCGCACACCTGGCGGAACGTCTTTCCCCGCCTCGGGACCGGACGGCTGCTCGCCCCCGACCTCATCGGCATGGGCCGCTCCGGCAAGCCCGACATCCCCTACCTGTTCGCCGACCATGCCCGCTACCTCGACGCCTGGTTCGACGCCCTGGGCCTGGACGGCGTCGTGCTGGTGGGCCACGACTGGGGCGGCGCACTCGCCTTCGACTGGGCGGCCCGTCACCCGGAGCGAGTGCGGGGTGTCGCCTTCCTGGAGAGCGTCATCAAGCCCCTGTCCTGGGACGACGTGTCACCCCAGGCGCGGAAGCGCATCGAGTCGATCCGCACTCCCGGCACCGGCGAGGACATGGTGCTCGAACAGGACCTGCTGGTGCGCGCCGCGTACTCCGGAGCCGTGCTCACCCCGGTGAGCGACGAGGACCTCAAGGCGTACCTGGAGCCGTTCCCGACGCCGGGGAGCCGCCGGCCCCTCCTCGCCTGGGCCCGCCAGCTCCCGCTCGGAGGTGAACCGCCGGAACTGGTGGCCCGTCTTGAGGGGTACCAGCCGTGGCTCGCGGCCAGCACGCACGTGCCCAAGCTGCTCATGACCTTCGAGGGCACGCCCACCCTGCTGGTCGGCGCGGAGACGGCCGACTGGTGCGCCCGCCACATGGCCTCACTGGAGACGGTCCACTGCGGCAGGGCCGGGCACCACGCCCCGGAGGACCGACCTGAGGAGATCGCCGCGTCGATCGCCGCGTGGGCGGACCGCCACGGACTCCGCTGAGTCCGACCCCAACCGCGGGCGGACGACCGGACGGGGTGCGGTCCGAGTGCAGGACCGCCGGGAGCCCCAGGACCGTCAATGCCTTCGCTCCCCACGCGCTGCTCCGTGACACACGGTGACGACCCGTCGTATCCGGTACGGCTTGGGTCGGAAAGTGCGGGTGGCCACTGGATGCCCCGATCGCACATTTCTTTTACAGGGAGAGGCTGATCCCGCTGAAAACGGAAAGGGCGCGCATTTCGGTGGTCGAAGGCGGTGTGAAGTCTCCCGCGCGACGAAACCCGACTGTTCGTTTCAGCCAGGTGGCGGATGTCGCTGCGGAATCAGGCCGTTGCGGGAAAGAGGGATGGCCGAAAGTCTCGCCACGTAGGTGCGCCCGTGCTGACCCCATGGCCCGGGCCGATTCGGGCCGTTCCCCCGATCTCGATTCCGATGTCACGACCGATGTGTGGAAAGCGTGAATATCCCGGTCCGGGAAAGGGTGTGCGTGCCGCTGGATGCGGCGCCGGAAAATCTCCACCCGTCGGCGAATGCTTGCGCAATTACCGCGGGTGAAGTAACTAGGTGACTTATGAATCTGTTCACCCGCGGCGCATCGTCGCGCCGCACGACCTCACCCACCGTGTCCGAGCCCGCGTTCGGCTCGCCGGACGTGGCCTCGGCCGTCCGTCCGGACCCCCGCCTGGCCGCTCTGACGGGGGAGTGGGTCATCGACCCCGCGCACAGCAGGATCGGCTTCTCGGTCCGCCACGC
Organism: Streptomyces sp. NPDC028308; assembly: GCF_055565855.1. Classification (NCBI taxonomy): domain Bacteria; kingdom Bacillati; phylum Actinomycetota; class Actinomycetes; order Kitasatosporales; family Streptomycetaceae; genus Streptomyces; species Streptomyces sp. NPDC028308. The sequence continues at coordinate 403,091 of NZ_JBVHTO010000008.1, read as the reverse complement.
CATGGTGACCACGGTGCGGGGCTCCTTCGCCGAGTACCAGAGCCGTCTGTACTTCGACGGCCGCGACCCCTCGCGCTCCAGCGCCGAGATCGTGCTGTTCACCGCGTCCGTCGAGACCGGGGTGGAGCAGCGCGACGCGCACCTGGTCGGCCGCGACTTCCTGGACGCGAGGAGCTATCCGCGTATGGGATTCACCAGTACGTCCGTGGAGTTGGCGGGCCCCGACGTCTACCGCATGACCGGGGACCTCACCATCAAGAACGTGACGCGGCCCGTGGTGCTCGAACTCACCTACATCGGCAATGTCGTCGACCCGTTCGGCTACGAGCGGGTCGGCTTCGACGGCACCACCACCATCAACCGCTCCGACTGGGGGCTGACGTACGACACGAGGCTCGCGGAGGGCGGCGCCATGGTGAGTGAGAAGGTGCGCCTGCAGTTCGACATCGCCGCGATCCGCACGGCCCCCGTCGGCTGATCGGCCACCGATCGGCGGCGCACCGTCAGCGGGCAGCCGCGTGCGGGACTCCGCCGGCCGTCACCGGCCGGCGGAGTCCCTCTTCCGGCCGCCGTCAGGCCTCGACGGTGGCCTGGTGCGGAGCGGCCGAGGAGCCGGTCTTGCTCCCGGTGTCCGCGGAAGTGCGGACGGCCGGGATGAGGGCGGCGATCACCGCGGCGACCAGCGCGACGCCGCCGCCGATCAGCAGACCGGTACGGAACCCGTTCTCCGACGTGAAGCTGTAGCCGCCCATGGTGGTCGTCGACTGGGCGAGGACGACGCCGATCACGGCCGCGCCGATGGACGTGCCCAGTGAGCGCATGAGGGTGTTGAAGCCGTTCGCGGCGGCGGTCTCCGAGAGCGGGACCGAGCTCATGATCAGGGCCGGCATCGACCCGTAGGCGAGGCCGACGCCGCTGTTGATGACCATGCACACCACCATCAGGCCCCAGGCGGAGCCCATCAGGGCCAGCGACAGGCCGTACCCGGCCGCGATCACCAGAACTCCGCAGATCAGCGTGAACTTGGGACCCCGGGCGTCCGTGAGCTTGCCGCCCAGCGGCGAGACGAACATCATCATGACTCCGCCGGGCGCCATCCACAGGCCCGCCGCGAGCATCGACTGGCCCAGACCGTAGCCGGTGGCCTCGGGGAACTGCAGCAGCTGCGGAATCACCAGCATGCTCGCGTACATCCCGAAGCCGACGAAGACCGAGGCGACGTTGGTGAACAGCACCCGGGGCCGAGCGGTGGTGCGCAGGTCGACCAGCGGGTCCCGGGTGCGCAGCTCCCACACGCCCCAGGCGGCCAGCACGACGACGGCGGCGACGAACAGGCCGAGCGTGGTCGCCGAACCCCAGCCCCAGTCGGCGCCCTTGGACACGGCGAGCAGCAGGCAGACGAGGCCGACCGCGAGACCTGCGGCGCCGGGGGCGTCGAAGCGCTGCCCCTTGGCGCCCGCGGGCACGTCGGGGATCAGGAACCAGATCAGCACGGCGATGACCATGGCCAGGGCGGCGCAGGCCCAGAAGAGGACCCGCCAGCTCGCGTACTGCGCCACCGCCGCGGCGATCGGCAGACCGAGACCGCCGCCGATTCCCATCGAGGCGCTGACCAGGGCGATCGAGGAGCTGAGCTTCTCGGCGGGCACCACGTCACGCAGCAGGGCGATGCCCAGGGGCACCATGCCCATGCCCATGCCCTGCAGACCCCGGCCGACGATCATCGGGACGACGGAGGAGGCGAGCGCGCACACCACCGAGCCGGCGATGAGCGGTATGGAACACGCCAGGAGCATCCGGCGCTTGCCGACCAGATCTCCCAGGCGGCCGGAGACCGGCACGCATACGGCGGCCACGAGCAGGGTGACGGTGATCACCCAGGCCGAGTTCGATGCCGAGGTGTCCAGGATCTTCGGCAGTTCCGCGATGAGCGGGGTGACGAGGGTCTGGGTGATCGCTGCCACGATCCCGGCGAACGCGAGCGTGGCGACCACGCCTCCTGCTCGGGCCGGCGGCTGGGGGGCGCCCATATCGGGACTCCTGAGGTGCTCTGTCGGACAAGGATGTGCATCGTACATGTCGTGTGCATCCAGCACGTCACATGTACGGCGCACACACCCGTGAGAGGATGGGCTCCGGGCCGCGCACGGCGAGAGGTGGCGTGTCACCGGCCCGGCGGACGCAGGAGGCACAGGCACGTGGTCAAGCCCACGCACGAAGTCGAGTACGAGCAGATGCTGCTGAGCCGCCACGGACTCATGCATCACAGAAGCGGACGCCGCAAGGGCTCGCTGCTGGAGCGCAGTGCCTACATCCTGCTCAGCCGCATCCGGGTGCAGGGACCGATGTCGATCGGTGAACTCAGCGACGCCTTCGGGCTCGACGCCTCCACGCTCAACCGGCAGACGGCCGCCGCGATGCGGGAAGGTCTCGTCGAGCGCATCCCCGACCCCGAGGGGGGCATGGCCCGCAAGTTCCGCCTCACCGACGAGGGCGCGCGCCTGCTGGACGAGGAACGCGAGGGCATCGTCCACGCGCTCGACCAGGTCATGGCCGACTGGGCCGACGAGGACGTGGCCGCGTTCGCCGCCTATCTGCGGCGCTTCAACACGGACATCGAGCGGCTGGGCGGACGCCCCTGGCCGCGCCCGTGACCGGACGGCCGAAAGACGCGGCTGCCGGCCGCATGAGCTTCTACGCTCTCGGTGCATGACGACCGGCGAGTGCTACGCGTGCGGCAAGGAAGCCCGGTTCGAGGAACTGCCCCCGCGGGAGCGCATCGCGGGGGACGCGTACTGGCGGGTGGCCCACTGCTTCGGCACCGCGCTGCCCGGGTGGCTGGTACTGCTGCCCCGGCGCCACGTCACGGCTGTCCACCAGCTCACCGACGCCGAGGCCGCCGCCCTCGGGACGTGGCAGGTCCGGCTGTCGCGTGCCCTCCGTGACGTGACCGGCTGCGTGAAGACCTACGTCGTGCAGTTCGCGGAGGCCGAGGGCTTCGCGCACGTGCACTTCCACATCGTGCCGCGCGGGGCGGAGCTGCCGCCCGAGCACCGCGGACCGGGTGTCTTCGCCCTCCTGCGGCGCCCCGAACAGGAGCAGGTGCCCGACGACCTGGCCGATGACCTGGCCCGGTCCCTGCGGGCCCGCCTCCACGACAGGTGATCGGGGCGGGCGCCGCGATGTCGCGGCAGGGCGCCCGCGCGACGACGAGGCCGCGTCGTACGGGCGCCCTGCCGCAGGGGCGTGACTACGGGGTGAAGACCTCGTCGAGGCGGTCGATGGCGCCGTCGGCACCCAGGTGGTACTTGAAGACGAGGCCCGAGTTCGGGTGCGCCTCCAGCCAGTCGAGGAACTCCTGCACGCCGATGGGCTGGTTCTCGGTGCTCTCCACGATGGGGTTGGTCACGGTGACGTCCGCGGCCTGGTCCATCGGGATGAAGGTCTCCTTGCCCACCGTCTCGAAGGGCGCACCGTCGGAGTCCGGCGATCCGCAGCCCCAGTTGCCGTGCTTGACGATCAGGCTGAGGAATCCGCCTTCCGGGGTGTAGCGGTAGACCGCGATCTCGTCGGGGGAGATCGGCATCTTGTGGTCGCAGCCGTCGTCGTCGGCGCCACCGGCACTCGACGCCGTGGGCGCGGGGGACTTGGACGCTGCCGGGGCGGCTCCGGGGGACTTCGCGGCGCTGCCCGAGCCCGAGGACGCCTTGGCGCCCGGCTTCTTGCTCGCCGCGCCGGTGCCCTTCCCCTTGCCGCCGCTGCCGTCCGCCTTCGTCGGACTCGTGCCGCCGCCCGAACCCGTCGCGCCGCCGTCGCCGTTGCACCCGGTGAGGACCAACGCCCCCGCCAGGCAGGCTCCCAGTACGGCCGCCCGGACAGCGCCCGGTCTGCGCCGGCTCGTCCTCGACGTCATATTCATGATGCGTCCCCCCTGTTGTCCCGGTTCTTCGTGTGCCTCGACGGCTCGTCGCAGAGGACGACTTTCGGCCGCCGTCAGTTGCACGTCCGCGCGAGTTGTTCCCGCCTCACCGGTCGTTCAACGGACAACGGCGTGACCCGAGCGTCACCCTCGCGTCCGGCCATGGCCTGTTTTCGCCCGCTGACCCTAGCGTGAGGGCCCGGTCGTGCGGCACCCACCCGTGGGATCCGGCAACCCGGGCTCCCGCGTCAGGTGCCCACCGCCCGCCCTGGAGCGTGTGGTTGACTACGGCCGTGTTGCACGAGTCGCTCTTCCGGACCGCCGACCTCCCGGTGGGGGACCGGTTCGACGCCTGGACGGAGCGGCTGGGACGCACCCACGCACCCATGGAGCTGGCCAGCGACCGCAGTGCGGACTACCGCGCCCGGCTGCGGCTGATCCAGCTGGGGGACGTGACCCTGTGGCCGTCGACGTTCGATCCGCTGGTCTTCCGCCGGACACCCAAACTGATCCGCCGGTCCGACCCCGAAGTCCTCCACCTCTCCCTGCTCCAGCGCGGCGAGGGAGCGGCGACCTGGGCGGGACGCGAAGTCGCCTACGGCGTCGACGACTTCCACGTCAACTGCTCCTCCTGGTCGTACGAGATCTTCACCGGCCCCGACCCGGTCACCACCATCGGAGTCGAGATCCCGCGATCGCTCATCGCGCTGCCCGCGCACCAGACCGACAAGGTCATCGGACGCCGGATATCGGGCCGTGAGGGCTTCGGCGCGCTACTGGCCCAGTTCCTCGTCCAGTTGGCCTCGGACACCGACTCCTACCAGCCGGCGGACGCGCCCCGCCTGGGCACGGTCGCGGCCGATCTCGTCACGGCGGTCGCCGCACACGTGCTGGAGTCCGACGTCCGGCTTCCGCCCGAGGCCCACGGCCGCGCCCTTACCCTGCGCGTCAAGGCGTTCGTACGCCGCCATCTGGCGGACCCGGAACTGACACCCGCCACGATCGCCGCCGCGCACCACATCTCCCGCAGCTATCTGCACCGCCTCTTCCAGGCCGAGGGCATCACCGTCGCCGGCTACGTCCGCGAGCAGCGGTTGCGAAACGCCCGGCGCGACCTCACGGACCCGGCACTGCGGACGGAGCCCATCCACGTCATCGCCGCCCGCTGGGGCTTCCCGCGCGCCGCCGAGTTCACGCGGGCCTTCCGCACGGCCTACGGCGTCCCGCCGAGCGAGGTGCGCCACGCGTCCTCCGGGCAGGGCGGCGGACCCGACGCCGAGCAGTAGACGCAGTGCCAAGGAGATGTGGACTGTCGGCCAACGACAGCCGGCCCCTGCCCGGGCATCCTGGTGATCACCGCGGGGGCGGCGCGGGAGCGTCCTGGGGCGGGCCGGGCACGGGGGTCCCGGCCCGGCTCCGGCACGCGGCCTCCGGACCATCGAGATCACGCAAACCGGACGCGCCGTCACGCGGCCCTCGCCGGCAATGCCAAGTACCGCCGTGGCCAACAGAGATGGACTTCAGGTAGTCCGTGCCGCAGTCGACTCGGGGATCGACTGCGGCACATCCCACCGCGGGGCGCAGCAGGAAGGAAACACCCCGGCAGCGGGGCGTCTGCCCCGGCGCCGCTTTCACATACTGCGCCGGACGAGTGAAGCGCCCGGCCGAGCCGGAGTCCACGACGCGACGGCGGCCTCCTCGGCAGCGGTCGACGTAGTACCCCGTGGCCATCGATTCGACGGCCCTCGAAGCGACGGCGAGCACGGGCCCGGTCTGCGAGCGTGGTGCTCCTGAGCGCCGTAGGACGCGAAAGGCGTCGGCGCAGGACCGGATCGAGGGAAGCCCATGGATCAAGACCTGGGGTGGGGCAGAAGCCCGGCCCGCTGAGAAGCGGACCCACCGGCACACAGACGCGCCGTCTCCCTGGAGACGGCGCGGGTCTTCGCTCCTGTCGGCCACCTGATCGGTGCACCGTGTCCTCGTGACGCGGGTCCGGCGCGGCTGCCGTCGAGTGTGCGGGCAGCGCCTGACATCGGAGCTCAGGTGGCCGGCATACGGGCGGCTGGGCGCGGAGACGACGACGGCGCGCAGCCGGAGGTTTCCGGTGCGCGCCGTCCGTCCGACGCGGTCCACGGCCGAGCCTCGCGCCGGCTCAGCCCACGGATGCGTCCGTGCGACGAGGTGATCAGCGCTTGAAGCCGCCCTTCGCCTTCTCCTTGGTGTCCCGGGCCTTGCCCCGGGCCTCCAGCGCGGCGCCCTTGGCGGCGGTGGTCTCGTTGCCCATCGCGTGGGCCGCCTTCCTCACGGCCTTACCGACGACCTGCTCGGTCTTGGCCTTGGCCTTCTCTCCGGCGCTCATGTCGGTCCTTTCGTAGGCACTCACTGACCGACTGCCCGCCGCCCCCGGAAGGAAACAGCCGCCGTCTGCGGTGCGATTTCCCTCCTCCACCGGTGGGCGAGCGGCGTCGGTCCCGCCGGCCGGACACGGAAGCCCCGGTCGCTCCCGTGGGGGCCGTCACACGTGACAGCGGCACTGAACAAGCGCTTAGATAGTGACTCGCTTCGACACCGACTAGCCCGCGCCGCGCTGGAGGCCCCGTTGCTGTTCACATCTGTCGACGACGTCTCCGCACGCCTGGCCGATACCGGGTACCTCGCCTCCCCGGCGGTCGCCACGACGGTCTTCCTGGCCGACCGCCTCGGCAAGCCCCTCCTGGTCGAGGGCCCGGCGGGCGTCGGCAAGACGGAACTCGCCAAGGCCGTCGCCCAGGTGGCGGGAGCACGGCTGGTGCGTCTCCAATGCTACGAAGGCGTCGACGAGTCACGCGCCCTGTACGAGTGGAACCACGCCAAACAGCTGCTGCGCATCAGCGCGGGCCGTGACGAGAGCTGGGACGAGGCGCGTACGGACATCTTCAGCGAGGAGTTCCTGCTGCCCCGGCCGCTGCTCACCGCCATCCGCGGCGACGAGCCGAAGGTCCTGCTGATCGACGAGACCGACAAGGCGGACGTCGAGGTCGAGGGGCTGCTCCTCGAAGTGCTCAGCGACTTCCAGGTCACCGTCCCCGAGCTCGGCACGATCACCGCGACGAGCCGCCCCTTCGTGGTGCTCACCTCGAACGCGAGCCGTGAACTGTCCGAGGCGCTGCGCCGCCGCTGCCTCTTCCTCCACATCGGTTTCCCCGACGAGGAGTTGGAGCGCCGGATCGTACGGCTGAAGGTGCCGGACCTCGACGAGGCGCTCGCGGAATCCGTGGTGCGGGTCGTCGGCGCCCTCCGCGAGATGGACCTGCGCAAGGTCCCGTCCGTCGCCGAGACCATCGACTGGGCGCGCACGCTGCTCGCCCTGGGCGCCGACACCCTGGAGGAGGCCGTCGTGCGCGACAGCCTCGGCGTCCTTCTCAAGCACCAGGACGATGTCCTCAAGGCGTCCGCCAAACTCGACCTGGACGCCGTGTGAACGCCCCGTCCGGTGTCGCGGACCGGCTGACAGGACTCGTCGCCGCGCTGCGCTCGCACGGCGTCCGCATCGGCACCGGCAAAACCGTGGACGCCGCCCGGGCGTTGGAGGCACTCGGTCTCGACGACCGGGAACTGCTGCGCGAAGGGCTGGCCGCCACCCTGCTCCACAGCACGGGGCAGCGCCAGGTCTTCGATCCGGTCTTCGACGTGTACTTCCCGCGCCGCGTCGGCGTGACGGCGGACACCGAAACCCCCGCCGACCGGGAGGACTTGAGGGACCGGCTGGTCGCCGCGCTCACGGCGGACGACCTGGCGGCTCTGGCCCGGCTGGCCGTCGAGGCGGTGGACGGTTTCGGCGGGTACGGTTCCTCGCCCGGCTCCGACGGCTGGTCGTCGTACCAGACGCTGGACCGGCTGCGCCCGCAGACGCTGCTGGCACGCGTGCGTGACGGCGTCAGGGCGCAGGGCGGGGGAGCGGGGTTCGCCGACCGGCTGCTGGAGGACGAGATCCGTCGGCGTATCCAGGCCTTCCGAGCCCAGGTCGTCACCGAGGCGCGGCGCCGCGTGGCGGAGCGGCGCGGCAGGGACCTCATCGCACGGCGCGCGGTGGTCACCACCGCCGACCGGGTCGACTTCCTCTTCGCCGGACGGGACCAACTCGCCGAGCTGCGGCGGGTGGTGCAGCCCCTGGCGCGCAAGCTGGCCACTCGCCTCGCCGCACGGCGCAGGCGCGCCTCGCGCGGCACCATCGACCTGCGGCGGACCCTGCGCGGGTCCCTGTCGACCGGTGGAGTGCCGATGCGGCCCGTGCTGCGGCGCCGCCGCCCCGCCCGCCCCGAACTCGTGCTGCTGTGCGACGTGTCGGGTTCCGTGGCGGGCTTCTCGGACTTCACGATGCTGCTGACGCAGGCGCTGCACGACCAGTTCAGCAAGCTGCGGGTGTTCGCCTTCGTCAACCGGATCGACGAGGTGACCGGCCTGCTCGTGCACGGCGCCGCGGACCCGGCAGGGCTCGGCGGCCGCATCCGTGCGGAGGCGACGCTCACCAGCTGGCACGGCAGCAGCGACTACGGTGCCGCGTTCGGTGAGTTCACCGAGCGGTACGAGGGCGCGGTGGGTCCCCGCACGACCGTCTTCGTACTCGGGGACGCCCGTACCAACATGGGCGACCCGAATCTCCCGGCGGTGCGCCTGCTGTCCGAACGGGCCCGCCGCGTCTACTGGTTGAACCCGGAGCAGCGCTCGCAGTGGGGCACCGGCGACTCCGCCGCGCCGGCCTACGCGGAACTCGTCGACATGTACGAGTGCCGCAACGCGCAGCAGCTCAGTGCCCTGGTCGGCCGCCTGCTGCCGGTGTGACCGACGCCGCGGGGCACCGCAGGACCACGTTGATAATGGCAGTCATTTTCATATAGCGTGGGCTCCCCGTCGTACACGAGGAGATCACCATGGCCGTACCCAAACGGAAGATGTCCCGCAGCAACACCCGCCACCGCCGCGCCCAGTGGAAGGCGACTGTGCCCCGGCTGACCCCGGTCGTCGTGGACGGAGTCCCGCACCTGGTGCCGCAGCGCCTCGCGAAGGCGTACGAGCGCGGCCTGCTGCGCCCCGACGGCTGACCGGCCCGACGGGGACGGCCGCGCCGGGGCGGTCAGCGGGAGAGGGTGAGCGGCAAGGCGTCCTTGTACGCGTTCATCGGTTTGGCCACCTTCTTCACCGTCCGGGCGTCGAGGGCGATCGCGGCGGACTCGGTGCCCAGGGTCCCGGCGGGGTGCCAGGTGCCCGTGACGGTCACCCAGGTGTTGGCGGGCAGCGGCGCGGCCCCGTGGACCCGCACCTGCACGGACTGCGCGTCCGCGGCGCAGCACGAGATGATGATCCGGGTCAGGTTCCAGCCGTCGCCCCGCCCGCCCGGCGTGACGAAGCCCGTCAGCCGGACGGTGCGGCCCTCGACGGCCCGCTCGCGGTCCTGCCGTACGCGGCTGGTGAAGTCGGTGAGGGTCATCGGGACCGGTGACGTCGCGGGCAGCGGGTCGAACTCCCGTTGCTCGGCGACGGCCTTGGGCGGCTGACGCGAGGCCGTGTACGCGCCGAGCGCGGGCGGGGCGAGGAACAGCAGACTCAGCGCGGGGAAGAACAGCAGCCAGGCCACACGCGGCACAGAGGAGTGGTCGTGACCATGGCCCCCGCCCCCGTCCCGGTCGCCCTCTGGGCCGTGCCCGTCGTCTGCCGCGGGACCGCGCCGCGACCACGCCTCCGCCACTCCGAGCAGGAGCAGCAGCACGCCCGAGGCGATCAGGATCGGACGCATCCCCGGCTTCACGTACCGCAGACACAGGTCGGTGAAGAGCGAGGCGTGCAGCAGACCGAGCCCGCTCAGGACGAGCAGCAGGACCTGGAGCGGTCGTTTCACAGCAGTACTCCTCCGATCAGAGCGCTGCACACGACCGCGACGACCGCGGTCGCGGCGGAGAAGCGGATCGCGAAGGCACGTCCGAAGGTGCCTGCCTGAAGAGCGATCAGCTTCAGGTCGACCATCGGCCCCACGACCATGAACGTCAGCCGGGCGAGCGGCGAGAAGCCGGTGAGGGACGCCGCCAGGAACGCGTCCGCTTCGGAGCACACCGCGAGCACGATGGCGAGCGCGGCCAGGAACAGCACCGAGAGCCACGGCGAGCCGGAGAACGTGTCGAGGACGGAGCGTGGAACCGCCACGTTGAAGGTGGCGGCGGCCATCGCGCCCAGGACCAGGAACCCGCCCGCGTGCAGGAAGTCGTGCTGGAAACCGCGCCGGAACTCCCTCCAGCGGCTGCCTCCCGGCACGTGCCCGGTATGACGGACCGTGGGCTTGAGCCACTCCTCGCGGCCCAACCAGAGCCACAGCCACCCCATCGCCGCGGCGGTGGCGAGCGAGGCCAGCAGCCGCGCCAGCACCATGCCCGGACTGCCGGGGAAGGCGACGGCGGTCGCGGTCAGCACCACGGGATTGACGGCCGGCGCCGACAGCAGGAACGCGAAGGCGGCGGCCGGGGTGACACCCCGGCCGATCAGACTGTTCGCGACGGGCACGGACGCGCACTCGCAGCCCGGCAGGACGACTCCGGCGACCCCGGCGACGGGTACGGCGAGAGCGGGCCGCCGGGGCAGCAGCCGGCCGAACACGCGCGCGGGCACGAAGGCGTTGATGGCGCCGGACAGTGCCGTGCCGAGGAGCAGGAACGGCAGCGCCTGCATCGTGATCGCGATGCACACGGTCCGCCAGGCCTGTACGGCCGGCTCGTTCCACCGCACGGCGACGTAGGCCAGCGCGGGCGGCAGCAGGATCGCTCCGAGGAGTTCGAGCAGCCAGAACCGGGGCAAGCGGCGCGGCGGGGCCTCGTCCGCCACCGCGACGGCCGGCTCGACCCCGCCGGCCGGTACGTCTGTCGTCTGCATGTCCGCTCCGCCTGTCCGATGTCCAGAGCGAACATAGCCGGTGCCGGAAACCGGCCGTCACGGTCCCTCTGGGTGGCCACCGGCACACCCGAGCGCGCGGTCTCAGGCGGCGGCGAGAACCTGGTAGAGGGCGGACTGCTGGCACAGCTGGCGGTCGTCCAGGAACTGTTCGAGCGCTCGGCTCCGGGCCCCGGCGCCGAGCGAGGCGGCCAGGCCGTCGTCCCGGAGCAGCCCACCGGCCTCCGCGGCAAAGGCCGCCCGGTCGTGCGGGTCCTCCAGGAGAAGGCCGTGCACACCGTGCTGAATCTGGTCGCGGATGCCGCCGACGGCACTCGCCACGACCGGCCGGCTCTTCCACATGGCCTCGGTCACCGTCAGACCGAATCCCTCAGCCAGGCTCTTCTGCGCGATGACGGTGGCCTGACGCTGGAGGGCGCTGACCATCACCGCGTTCTCCTCCGCGTCGGCCATGGGCAGGCAGGCGAGGTGGATACGGGCGCGGCTGCGCGGCGGCAGACGGTGCCACAGCTCGACGCACCCGGCGAACACCCGGCTGCCCTCGGGATCGTCGGTGACACCGGTGACGTCGGGGCCCACGAGGGCGAGGTGCGCCCCGTCGAGCGAGGTGGTGTCCGCGGCGAAGGAGGACATCACCCCGGCCATGTCCTTGAGCGGGTCCCACCGCGAGATCTGCAGGATCAGCGGGGCCTCGGCCGGGGGAGGCGCGAGGCTGTGCAGGCTGACAGGCTCGCGGTGCACGACACCGACGCTCCCGTCCCCGCGCCGGTACAGCGCCCGCTCGCGGGGGCGGCGACCGGCACGCAGGCCCATCCGGCGCACGATCGCGGCGGCGGCGTCGTCGTCCAGCGGCCGGTTCTTCGCCGACAGGGGGTCGATCGACGGCTGGATCACGGCGACGTGCCGCTCCGTGAGCCAGGTGGGGACGTACTGGGTGCGCGAGAAGACGAACGCGTCGACCGTCTCCAGAAAGGGCCGCAGGAACGCCCACGCCCGGTCGGTGGACTCGTCGTGGGCGTCGGTGCCGATGTGCGAGCGCCACACCACCCGCACTCCCGCCCGGTGCAGCGCGGGCGCCAGGCCCGCCGTCTGCGGGTCGTGCAGCGTCACCAGGTCTCCCGGCCGCACGGACCGCAGCAGTGCCCGCGCGTTGGCCTCCCCGACCGCCGCGTAGTGGGCGGCGGTGTGCGCGTCGAGGGAGGGACCGGCGGCGTCCTGGCCGTGCAGGAGGTGGTGGAGCCGCTTGGTGAGGGCGAAGAACGCCGGGTCGGCCTCGATCGTGAACCACCGCGCGTCGACGCCGGCGCCGCGGGTGTAGCGCAGGATCCGGTAGAGCATCTCGGCGACCCCGCCCCCGGCCGGTGTCGAGTTCACGTCGACGACCCGGCGGGCCCCGAGTGCCGCCCGCAGGCCCCTGATCGCGGCGTCCAGGCCCGCCGCACGCTCGGAGCCGATCGTGTCCCCGAGCAGCCAGGGATCGGCGGGGGTGAGGTCCACCTCCGGCAGGAGCGCTTCCTCTGCGGTCGTGTGCGGGGAGAAGAGAAGCTGTGCCATGGCAGTCCGTCCGCTCGGGGCCAGGGTTGCCGCTCGTGCGGAACCGATCCGGATCGTGACCGCCTCCTGACGGCCCTCACCGGCTCGTCTCTCCGGTGTGATCCGTGAAACCCTTTCAAAACTATACTTTCCACCGTTTCACGAGTTTCGCCCCTTATGTTGCATGGGGTGAGGTGAGCGGTACGGAGGGTGCCGTCCTGGAAGGGTTCCGAGGCGGCCGGCGGACGTGGCCGCGCCGCCCGCAGTGGCCCGTCAGGACTCCCCGTCGACGGCCATCTCGCCGAGCAGGGACCAGTCGTCCTGGGGAATCGTCATGTTGAGGATGCGGGGGGTCGCCGCCAGATGGCGCGGCAGCACCTGCTGGGCTGCCTTGAAGTGGGCGGACTGCACGTGCGCGGCTCCGGCCTCGTCGTCACGGAACCCCTCGACCAGGACGTACTCGGTGGGCTCCTCGACGCTCCTGGACCAGTCGAAGAACAGGCAGCCGGGTTCCGCGCGGGTGGCCGCGGTGAATTCACCGGCGATCTGCGGCCACTGGTCCGCGTACTCGGGCCGGACGCTGAACCGGGCGGTGATGAAGATCATGAGGACTCCCTGGCTGTCGTGCCGGATCGTGGGCGCGCCGCCGGAACGGACGCTTTGGGAGCGTACGCCGGACGGGAGGACCTCTCGCGGCGGTGCCGCCGACGCCTGGCGGACTTCGCGCGAACGAGGGCCGCGAGAGGAAGCGGGAGCCAAACTTTTTGTTCGCCGCACAGGTGTAGGGCCCGAGGACCCGGGCACCCGGTGAGTACGGCCGCGCCGCATCGGTCCTGTCCCCCCATCACCGGCGGCGCGGCCTTCATCGTGTCCGGACGCGGGAGTGTGCACCCGTGCAGTTCGGCGGGCGGGCGCGGCAGCCCGGACCTCGGGACATAGGGCTGTTCGGTGGATCATGCACCTACCAGGCTGCGGCGATGGAGCGCGCAACCGAGGTGAGCGGGAGTCCCGCCCGGCCCGTGGACCCGCCCGTGAACGACTACGCCGGCATGGCCGAGGCGTACGCGGCGGAGACCGAGAACAGTCTAGTGAACGCGTACTACGAGCGGCCCGCGATGCTGGACCTCGCCGGAGACGTGTCCGGCCGCCGCGTCCTGGACGCCGGGCGCGGCTCGGGCCCCCTGTCCGCGTCGCTGCGGGACCGCGGAGCGGGCGTCACCGGCATCGACTCCTGGAGGTGCCCCGGTCTCAGCGCCGGGACATGTAGAGGTGGAAGGCCTTGTGCAGGACCTTGTTGAGCGGATGGTCCCACTCGCCGAGGTACTCGACGGCCTCGCCGCCGGAACCGGCCTTGAACCGGAGCAGTCCCAGCAGGTGGTTTCCCTCGTCCAGGGTGTCCGTGATGCCGCGGAAGTCGTAGACGGCCGCGCCGAGTTCGTGGGCGTCGGACATCATGCGCCACTGGATGGCGTTGTTCGGCTGGACTTCGCGCTTGCGACCGGTCGAGGCACCGTACGAGTACCAGACGTGCTGACCGACCGTCAGCATGGTTGCGGCCGCCAGGACTTCGCCGTCGTGGTGGGCGAGGTAGAGACGCATCCGGTCCGGGTGCTCGGCCCGCAGCGCGGTCCACATCCGCTGGAAGTACGGCAGCGGGCGCGGGATGAAGCGGTCCCGCTCGGCGGTCTCGGTGTACAGGGCGTAGAAGACCGGCAGATCCTCGTACGTGCCCTGGACGACCTTCACACCGGCGTTCTCGGCCTTCTTGATGTTGCGGCGCCACTGCTGGTTGAAGCCTTGCTGGACCTCCTCCAGGGACCGTCCGGAGAAGGGGACCTGGAACACGTGACGCGGCTGGCCGACGGCGAACCCGTCCTCCTCGCCCGCCGCCGTCCGCCGCCAGCCCAACCGGTGAAGCTGATCGGCGACGTCGCGGGCCCCCGGCTCGTGCACGGTGGCTTCCACGTCACCCAGACGCCTGGCGCCCGGGTCGGCGATCGCGGCCTTGAGCGCGTCGGCGCTCCAGCGCCGGGTCACCACGGGCGGGCCCATCCGCACCGAGAAGGCGCCGCGCCTTCTGAGGTGCGCGAGCATGGGCTCCAGCCACGCCCCGAGGTCGCCCGAGGCCCAGTCGATGACCGGCCCCTCGGGGAGATACGCGAAGTACCGCTTCAGCTTCGGCAGCGGCCGCAGCAGTACGAGGCCCGCGCCGACGAGGGTGCCGTCCTCGGAGAACCAGCCGAGGCTCTCCGCCCGCCAGTCCGGCTTCACGTCCCCCCAGGACGGGACCTGCATGTGGCTCACCGAGGGCCGAGCCGTGACGAAGGCCAGGTGTTCCTCGCGGTCGATCGCCTTCAGGTGATGACTCATGCGCCGTGCTCCTTTGCTCGAAGCGTCAGCGTACGAGCCAGGGGGCCGGTTCCCGCGCTTCACACGAGCGACGCCGCGAACGGGTCGGCCACAGGCACCGACCGGCGCACCGCCTCTCACTCGGTCGGCCGCATCACGTACCCGGCGGAGTCTTTGACGGTTGCTCAGCCTGGTCGCTCGTCGGGTCCGGTGAAGGTGAGGTGCTCGGGGTCGAGCGCGCGCGGAAAGTCGGCGGCGTCGAAGAGGTCCCCGGCAGCGGCCACACCGAACCGTCGGACCCGGCCGTCGAGAACCCGCTGGGGCGCGGCTGGCGGGGTTCGCCGCGGCGGTCGCCGCCTGCGCAGTGGCGGTTCCGGTGTGCCTCGCCGTTCGCGGAGCGCCGTCCGTCCCGAGTGACTCGGCCGGTGCGGTCACCCTCATCACGATGTCAACGTTGCCGCTGCTGTTCACGCTCGTACGGCTGACGGAGAATCGCGATTTCGAGCATGCGTTGCCGCTGGAAAATCCCGAAGTCCTGCCGGCGGACCACACGACGCGCCACGTGCCCGTGCGGGGGAGTCTGGTCGCCGTCCCGGTGGTTCCGGCGCTGGCCATGGGACTGGCCTGGAATCCGTGGCTGTCACTGACCCCGATGTCGATGGCGCTGGACTGTCTGTTCCGCGGCTGCGTCGCCGCCCGCTTTGAGAGGAAGCGGCGAGTGCTCCTGTGGCGGGGCCAGGTCGAGGACAGACCGTGGGAGCTCTCCTGGTCCCCGGCCGAGCGCTCACGACCGGAGACCTCCTCGAACTCGCCGACGGGGACCTCGGCGTCTCCCTGAACACGGCGTTGGTCCCGCTCGGCGCCTGGGGCAGGGAACATCTGCTCGGCCGGAGGCCCGCCGAGCCCGAAGCACTCGACGGGTCTCGCCGAACGGGACACTGAGTCCCGCCGGGAGCGGTGCGCCCGCCGCGCAGTCACCCGCGGTCAAGGGATCACCCCGCGGAGTCCGCGTCCCTGGCCGCGCGCTCCAGCCGGTCCCGGTAGTCCGCCCACCACGCCGAATCGTCCGTCGGCATGCTGGTGTTGCCCTCGTTCATGCCCACGGCGCCGTCCATGAGCTCCCGGAGGATGTCGGCGTGCCCGGCGTGGCGGTGCGTATCGGAGATCACCCGCACCACGGCATGGTGCAGCGTCACCTCGTCCCTGCCGGTCGGCCACCACGGGACCCGGCCGACCGTTTCCAGTGGCAGGGCGTCGATCGTCGCGTCCGCGTGGGCCCAGGCCCGTCGGTAGAGCTCCACGATCTGTTTCCGCGACTCGTCGGCGGGGACCCACATGTCGGCGTTGGGCTCGGCGCCGTCGTCGAGCCAGGGGAGCGGCTCACCGGACGGCCGTCCGAAGGTGTCGCCCAGATAGCCCAGTTCGACGCTCGTCGCGTGTTTGACCAGACCGAGGAGGTTCGTGCCGGTCGGCGTCAGGGGGCGCCGTACGTCGTACTCCGACAGCCCTTCCAGCTTCCACAGCAAGGCGTCGCGGGCCGACTGCAGGTAGAAGTGGAGGTCGTCCTTGGGATCCGATGCGGTCATGCGGCAAGTCTGCCCACGACGTGATCTCCGTCCACTCATTTCGCGGTGGCCCGCGACCGTGAGGGCCCGGGGCTGGCCCGTCCTCCTGCTAGCGGCTGCCGGCCGCCTTCACCGCCGTGAGGTCCTCGCCGGTGAGTTCCGCGATGCGGTGGGCCGGGACGCCCGCCGCGAGAGCACGCGTGAGCAGTGCGTCGCGACCGTCGGCGCAGGAGCGATAGGCCAGCAGTTCCTTCTCCAGCCGGGCGATGTCCTGCGGCGCCGAGCCGTTCCGCACACGGCTCAGCTCATCGTCGCTGAGGGGCACGGGCAGACGCTCCGCTTCCTCGGGCACCGCCGAAGTCTCCTCCGGGGGCAGGAGGCGCAGCCGCGGGGACGCCGTCGTGATGCCCTGGGCGCCGAGCCACGCCTGGACGGCGGGGGTGTCCATGCACGCCAGTTCTCCCACGGCCGACGGGGGGACCCCCAGGTTCGCGGCGGTGCCGTCCAGCAGGACGAGATAGGCGTCGTCAGTCATTGTCGGTTCCTCACGGGGGGTGGTTGTGCTGATGGCGGCTTTCTACCCCGTCGCGGCCGTGGCATGGCGACCGGACGGGCGGTGTTCACGCGTGCGCACGCAGAAGCGATTCCGATGTCCCCGTCCGGACCGCTGTTCCCGTCCGGGACACCTCGGCCGGGGAAAAGCGGGAGGTGGCCGGGCCGGGCGCGGCGCGGGCACAACCTTCCGCGCCGTCGGACTGTCTCAACCGGTAGCTGCCCGCACGGGGCGGGGCGGCACCGAACAGACAGGGGGATGTCATGCGCAGGAGCGGAGTGGCAGTGCTGGCGCTCGTGCTGGCGGCCGGGGGACTGGGGGCGACGGCCGTTCCGGCCGCGGCGGCCTCGACGCAGGCGACGGCGTGTGCGACGGCCTGGGGAAGCGGCCCGAAGAGCGCCACGGCGACGACCTCGGCATCGCTGGTGGGCGTCAGGACGGGACGGCACGACTGCTACGACCGGATGGTCCTCGACATCCCCGGCGGCGGCACCTCGGGCCTCGGCTACCACGTCCAGTACGTGGACCGCCTCTACCAGGACGGCTCGGGCCAGTACATCCCCGTCGCCGGTGGCGCCGTGATCGAGGTACGCGCGGGCGCGCCGAGCTACGACCCGGAGACCGGCTCGCCGACGTATCCCGGGAAGGTGGCACAGCCGCTCCCCGGCGTCGACGTCACCGGCTACAAGACGTTCAGGGACACGCGTTTCGCCGGCAGTTTCGAGGGCGACACGCAGATCGGCCTCGGCGTGCGGGCCCGGCTGCCGTTCCGCGTGACGCAATTGGCCGATCGGATCGTGGTGGACGTCGCCCACACCTGGTGACCCGGTCCGCTCAGCACCGCGACCACGCCCGTCACGGATCCGCCGTGCTCCCACGGTGCCGTGCGGGCGTGGCCGGTGGGCGGGAAACACTGTCGCCATGCGAATGCCGTCACGGGTAACGTCCCTTGCCTGACCGGCGGTTCCGGCGGTCTTCGACGTGTGGAAAGGGACGCGCATGACCGGCGGGCGGACGACGACGCTCTGGCGGCCGACGGGCCCCGCGGAGCTGGACCTGGTCCGTGAGCTGAACTGGCGTGCCTGGCCGCCGCGACTGCCCGAGCAGCCGATCTTCTATCCGGTCCTCAACGAGGAGTACGCGGTCCGCATCGCGAGGGACTGGAACGTGAAGCACGACGGCGCCGGGTTCGTCACGCGCTTCGAGGTCGACACCCGGTTCCTCGCCCGGTATCCCGTACAGCAGGCGGGTGGACGCACGATCCTCGAACTGTGGGTGCCGGCCGAGGAACTCGACGCGTTCAACGACCACATCGTCGGTGAGATCGAAGTGGTCCACGAGTTCCGGTAGACGTCGGGCCGCTCGGCCGCACGCAAGTCGCCGAGCACGGCCGGCCACCCATGATGTCGTCGTCGCCGACGTGGAGGGTGACCGGCCCGTGAGGCTGTCGTCAGCCCCGCGAGGAGCAGCGCGGCGGGGGCGTTCGGTGAGCTGCGGGCTCAAATGACCTTCCTTGCAACGGTGTTCGGCTGCGGCGCCTCGGTCGGACACCGGCGGCGTCGCCGTCACCGCACGATCGGTGACGGCGCGCCGGCGGTCGTCATCCGAACATGCCCGGCTGGTAGTCGCCGGCCGGCTGCCGCACGATGACGTTGACGCGGTTGTAGGCGTTGATCAGAGCGATCAGGGAGATCAGGGCGGCGAGCTGGTCCTCGTCGTAGTGCTTGGCGGCGGCCGCCCAGGCCTCGTCGCTCACGCCACCGGCCGCGTCGGCGATCCGGGTGCCCTGCTCCGTCAGCTCCAGGGCGGCGCGCTCGGCGTCGGTGAACACCGTTGCCTCCCGCCAGGCGGCGATCAGGTTGAGGCGCAGCTGGGTCTCGCCCGCGTGGATGGCGTCCTTGGTGTGCATGTCCGTGCAGAAGCCGCAGCCGTTGATCTGGCTGGCACGGATCTTCACCAGCTCCTGCGTCTCGGCGGGGAGCGTCGAGTCCGAGATGACCTTGCCTGCCGATTTGATGTGCCGCAGGACCTTGGGCGCGACCGAGTTGCCGAAGAGGTTCAGGCGAGCGTCCACTTTGAACTCCAGTGCCGTTGTCGGGTTACACCGCATTGACGGATCGGACTCGACAGGACGTGACACGGGATGGATGTGAGCTGGGTCACCACGACCGCGGCCCCTCCCCGACGGGCGGCCGGCACGCGACGGAACGCGGGCGGCGCCCGGGTTCCGACACCCCGGGCGCCGCCCGCGCCTCCCGCCGCCCCGCCGCTCACGCGGCCGGGAAAGAGGTGCCTAGGCGCCCTTCGGAGCCGCCTGCTGTACGACGTCGAACGACCACAGGGTGGAGCCACTGGCCGCGGGCTTCGGGCGCTCGGCGCCGCCCGCGTCGCCACCCTGGTGAGCGGCCTTCATGGGGCCCTCCATCCAGGCCTGGAAGGACTCCTCGTCCCGCCACCGGGTGTACACGAGGTAGCTGTCGGTGCCCTCGACGGGGCGGAGAAGTTCGAACCACTCGAACCCGTCCGAGTTCTCCACGGCGTGGGCCCGGGAGGCGAAGCGCTTCTCCAGGGTCTCGCGCTGCTCGGCGGGGACGGACAGTACGTTGATCTTGACTACGCTCATGGCTCCATCCTGCCGCACGTCGTGGGGCGCGCGAGCAGCGCCTCGGGCGTGTGCGACCGAGGAACGCGTCACCGGACCAGGCCGGGCTGCGTGTCCGACGGCCCCGTAAAGCCCCCGCCGCGGAGGCTCCTCCAGGTGGCGACACCGCCGAAGCCACGGCCGGACCGCAGCCGGGGCCGCCCACCGCAGCCCTCGTCCCGGTCGGCCCGCGGCGCCCCTGTGCCCCGGCACAACGCGACCCGGCCCGCACTGTGCACAGGCCTCTCACCCGCCACAACCCCTGTACGAGGCACCCGGGCGCTGGTGCCATGACCGGCATGCTTCCTGCTTCCCCTGCAACGTCGGGCCCGGGCGCGCCGACAGACCCGCACGCGACGACGGCACCGGAGCGCCGCCCGTGAGTACCGGCGACGGACAGTCGCTCGCCGCCATGGTCTTCCTCGCCTTCGTCGCGGTGTCGCTGCTGCTGTGCGGGCTGGCCGCGGCCGACCTCGACGACCCCGAGCACTTCTACGCGGGCGGCAGTGCCGCCTTCGGACCGGTCGGCAGCGGGCTCGCGATCGCCGGTGACTACATCTCGGCGGCCACCCTGCTCAGTACCACCGGCTCCGTCGCCCTGGACGGGACCGACGGCGTGCTCTTCGCCTGCGCCACGGTCGTCTCGCTCTTCCTCGTCATGCGGATCCTGGGCGAACCCCTGCGCCGCCGGGGCGTGTTCACGATGGGCGACTTCCTCTCCGACCGGCTCAAGGACCTCTCCGTACGCCGTGCTCTCGGCGTCGCGACCCTCGTCGTACTGACTCCGCTGCTGCTTGTGCAGCTGTCGACCGCGGGGCACATCATGGCGGCCATGTTCGGCCTCCCGGAGGGCGCGCTCACCGGGTGCACCGTGGCCGGTGGCGCCCTGATGGTCTGTTACGCCGCCTTCGGCGGTATGCGCGGCATCGGCTACGTGCAGATCCTCAAGGTCGGTGTGACCCTGACCGCCGTCCTGCTGCTCGCCGGACTGGTTCTCGCCCGGTTCGGTTGGTCGCCGCCCGCCCTCTTCGACGCCGCGCGCGAGCGGTCGGGGGCGGGCTCCGACTACGCGTTCCCCGGGCTGCACTTCGGTCACTCCTTCGGCGGGCGCCTGGATCTGATCAGCTTCGAGGCCACCCTCCTGATCGGCGCGGCCTGTCTGCCGCACCTCACGATGCGGCTGCACCCCCTGCGCGACGCGCGGACCGCCCGTCGGGCGGTCGGCTGGGCGGTGGGACCCGTCGCCGTGGTCTGCGCGGGCGTCGTGATCGCCGGGCTGGGCGCGTGCGCCATGATCGGCCGCGATCCCATCCGTGCCGCGGATCCGGGCGGGGCGACCGCCCTGCTGATGGTGACCGGCGTACTCGACCCCGCCGCCGGGGGAGTCCGGCACAGCATGCTGTTCGCGATCGTCGCCTGTGCCGTGTTCGTCACCACCCTCGCGGCCGTCGCCGGCATCACGCTGGCCGCCGCGACCAGTCTCGCCCGGGACTTCGGCGGCCGGCCCGCGGACCGGGCGGCGCCCCGCTCGCCCGGCGGCGAGATCCGCAGGGCCCGCGTGGGCATCGTCCTGGTCGGCCTCGTCGCCGTCGTCCTGGCGGTGCTCCTCGAGGACCGCGGCAGGCTGACCCTGATCTCACTGTCGTTCACCGTCGCGGCCTCGGTGCTCGCTCCCGTCCTGCTGTACGCGCTCTTCCTGCCCGGCCACACCGCCACCGGGGCGCGGTGGACCGTGTACGGGACGCTGCCGCTGGTCTTGCTGCTGATGGCGGGCTCACCCGCCGTCTCGGGCACGCCCATCGCGCTCTTCCCCGAGCGTGACTTCCACTGGTTCCCGCTCCAGACCCCGGGGTTGGTGACCATCCCCGCGGGCTTCCTGCTCGGTCTCATCGGCCGCGACCGCAACCGCACGCGAGACCGGGCCCACCCGGCGGCGCGGGACGCGCGGACCATGTCGCTGAGGACGACGGGGGCCTTCCGGAGATGAGAGCGTGACCGTCACCTCTCCCATCCCCCCGGTATCCGAACGGGGCGGTTCCTGCCAGGTCAGGACGGTGGCCGGGCGCATGCGGGTCAGGCCACCCGTCTGGCCAGCACCTGACCCGGCCACGCCCCGGACAGGAACCGCTCGGTGGGAGTGAAGCCGTTGCGCCGGTAATACGCGACCAGTCGACCCCCGCCCCCGGCCCAGCAGTCGACCCGCAGCAGGTCCACGCCGGCCCGCCGGGTCTCGTCGGCGGCATGGGCCAGCAGGGCCGCTCCGACGCCCAGGCCGGCGTACCGACGGTCGGAGACAAGGAGTCGGACGTACCTCTCGGGTTCCCCGGCCGGTGCGATCGGCATCTGCGGGCTGGGTCCGGAGTCCAGGACCAGGGCGCCGACGACAACCCCGTCCAGTTCGGCGATCCACGGGTCGTTCTCCGTCGTGTACCGCTCGACGCGTGCGACACCCCCCGGCGTCTGCGAATACGGAGTCGTGCCCCACTGCTCGGTGTTGCCACGGGAGTTCATCCAGGCCACGGCCGCGTCGAGCATGTCCAGGACCGCTGGTGCGTCGGCGGGGCCGCCCGGTCTGATCCGCAGGTCATGCGTGCCGTCGTTCACGGCGGGAGCTTAGTGGCCAGTTCAGTAGACCCGGTCGCTGTTCGGTCCAACACCACTCTTCCTGGCCGGAGTTCCGTCAGGGGCGAACGAGTCGTGGAAGGTGAAGGCGCGCGGCGTGGAGCCGTGGGAGTGGAGGTGCTCCAGCCTGGTCACCCCGTCCTGCCAGGTGGGTGTCACGCCGTCGGGGACCCACCAGAACACGTAGCCCGGGTGCCCCCTCCTCTCGAACCAGTCGTAACGCCTGTTCAGCGCCTCGCGGTGCTGTCCGGTGTAGATGGCGTCGAAGGCGGGGCGCAGGCCGGTCCAGAGCGAGAGCGTCGCGGCCAGGGCGGTGGTTTCCACCGTACGGCCCTTGTCGTACCAGGTCGGCACGACGAACTCTCCCCAGGCTCCCCAGTCCGTCTCGAAGTGCGAGCCCCGCTCACCGTCCGCCGCTTGAGCATGCGCGAGGTGTCCGGGGTGCTGACTGATCTTCTCGTAGACGGCCTCGCCGATGTCGTAGAACTCGCGTGTGAGAGGTGCGGGATCGGCGAGAGGGGACTTCAGGACGCCGAACGTGTACAGCGCGAGTGGGGGCATGCGTCTCTCCCTGATCGGGGGTGCCTGGAGTGGACCCGGTTCGGTGGCTTACGCATGGGGCGCGAGGGTTCATGGGGCGTGACCGACCCTGCTGTAGCGGGCGGCTCAGCCTGAGGGAACTCCCCTGCCACCGTGGGCGATTGCTGAAGACCAGGTGAAGGTAGCTGCCTCCGCGCGCCCTGTCGAAGTTGCGCTTTTCCTGTCAAAGTGGCCTCCGGAACCGGTCATCGCGAGGTCTTGGGGAGGTGACCGGAGGGGCCGGCTGCGGATACCGGTGATCCCCTTCCTCCGATCGGTTCGGCAGGCCTGCCCGTCCACACCCCTCGTCCGACAGCCCCGAGTGTCGCCGAACGCGTGCGGTTGAAGAAGACTGCCTACGGCCACAAGACCGAGCAGCGTGCCGGCCGCCGGACACGGCGCACTTCACACGGGAGGTGTGCCGTTCACCCCTCGAGTCCTTCCCTCTGTCGGCCCCGGCGGTCTCACGCCCTGCCGTGCGCCGCCCATCGCGCCGAGAATGGCAGGTGAACGGGTCCCGCCCACCATCCGCTCGGGGCGGGACCCGTTCACCTCTCCGCGCGCGAGGGCACCCGTCGCCCCCGGAACCTGCGTCTGTCGGCACGGCCTGACGGGCCCTGGAGGCGTGCCATCGGGGTGTTCGTCGAACCGGGGGACAGGAGAGGGGCATGGGATCGGTGAGCCGGGGCAGACGCACATCAACAGCTCAGGCAGATCACCGAAAGGGTGTCACTGTGTCGATGCCGGATCCCCGCCACGTGAGGACGCTGCTCGCCCGGTACGCGAGCGCGCGCATCGCTCTCGCGGAGAAGAGCACCCCGGCGTGGCAGCGGGAACTGGACGACGTGACTCGTGCCTTGTGCGCGCTGACCGGCGCGCGTTCAATCGCCGACGCGGTCTCCAAGGCCGACGACATCCTCGACCGGCACGTCCGGAAGCAGCGCGCCTCCCGCCTCTCGACGGCCGCAGACGGCGCGGCACTGGCCGCCTGACGCCTTCCCCTCCGAGGCCCCGGTCGTCCGGCGGCTCCTCGGGGGACCCGGACGGCTGGCGCGTCCCCGTGCGGAGCAGTCCCTGGTCCGGCCGTTGCGTAACGCACCCCGTTCCGTGACGGGTTTCCTCAGTTCGCGATCTTCCTGAGCGCGGCGGCGAGTTCTACGAGGTCGTGACCCTCCAAGTGGTCGAAGACGTGCCGCCGCACGCTGAACAAATGCGCCGGCCATGCCTCCTCCAGACAGGCGAGACCAGGCTCGGTCAGTACGGCGTTCCAGCCGCGCGCGTCCTCATGGCACTTGGCCCGCAGCACCAGCCCCCGCTTCTCCAGTCGTGTCACCACACGGGTCATGCCACTGAGCGAGACGTCGCAGGCGTAGGCCAGTTCGCTCATGCGCATCCGCCGTCCGGGAGCCTCGGACAGGTGCATCAGCGGGGTGTACCCGGACAGCGGCAACTGTCCCTCACCGCCCATGTCCGCGTCGATCAGCCGGGGCAGGGCGAACATGACGCGTCCCAGCGCGCGCATGAGTGCCTCCTCCTTCGGATTGAGGGGCTGCGGGCGGAGGTCCTGAGACGCGGGCGACGGCATGCCCCCACTGTACTCCTTGACAAGTCAAACAAACTGGGATTCTATTTGCCCGGGCAAGCATGCTTGTGGCGGGCCGATCACGTGCCTCGGGGCGGTCGGGCCCAAGCACTGGCATGACCACATCGGCGTCGTTTCTCCGCCCGACCGGGGAGCCGTCATGAACGTGTCTCCCGCGTCGAGCGGGCGCGGGAGCCACGCGACGCAGGGCCGCGGCACGCATCCGGGCGGGCCCTGCCATTGCCGGCCTGCCCCGCGGGGGCCCAGCTGCACACCTGCGGGGTAGGCCGTCGGTGAATCCGTCACATGAAGCGCGAAACGCACGTCCCTCAGGCGCCCGTCCGGTCCCCGGAGGGCGCCTCCGGTGTCGATCGACGTACGACGACCGGGGTCCGTGCTGACGCGCCGAGGCCCGGGAAGCCGACGCGCAGCACGGCGGCGGCTCCGGCGGCGACCAGGACCACGGCGGCCGCCACGAGCAGCGCCTGGTGGTAGCCGTGGCGGAGCAGTGGTGCGACGACGAGGGGTCCGGCGATCTGGCCGACGGAGTACCCGGCGGTCAACAGCGCCACGGAACGCGGGAATTGCAGGTGCGCGCCCGTGGCGAGCGCGAGCGTGCTGATGCCGATGAAGGTCGCGCCGAACAGGACCGCCGAGACCAGTGCGGGCGCCACCCCGCCGACCAGCGCGGGCAGGGCGATGCCGACGGCCTGCACGGTGAGGGCGACGAGCAGGAGGCCGGGCCGGGACCAGCGCCGCCCGAGCCAGGACCACAGGGCCGAGGACGGTACGGCCGCCACGCCCACCAGCACCCACGCCCCGCTGCCCGCCCGGCCCGGCGAGCCCTGTTCGATCGCGGCGACCAGGAAGGTGCCGGCGACGATGTAGCCGACGCCCTCGAGCGTGTAGGAGGCGAACAGGGCGGTGAACCACCGGTGCGGGCGCGGAGCCGGCCGGTCCACCGCGCCGGTGGCCTCGGGAACGCTCGCGGGGGCGGACTCGGGGCGCAGGTTCCACGCACCGGCGGCGAGGACGGCGGCGAGGACCGCCGAAGCCCACCAGGCGGCCCACCAGGCGGCCCGCCAGTCGGCGGTGGAACGCAGCGCGAGGACGAGCAGCCCGGACAGGGCGATGCCGGCACCGACCCCGCCGAAGGCCCAGCCGGGGAGGTGGGCGGGATGCTCGCGCAGATGGCTGAGCAGGGAACTGACCGCGATCACGAAGATCAGTGCGCTGGCCACTCCCGCCAGCAGACGCAGCACGACCCACACTTCCGTGGCGTGGGTGAGGGGCATCGCCACAAGGGTCGCGATGAGTACGAGCAGGGACGCGCGGAGCAGGACCGGTGAGCGGACCAGCGCGGGGGCGAGGATGCCCGCGAACGCGCCCACCAGGTAGCCCACATAGTTGGCCGTGGCCAGGTGTGCGCCGTCCCCCGCCGACAGGCCCGCCTGGACGTGCATCAGCGGCAGGATCGGCGTGTACACGAACCGCCCGACCCCCATTCCGGCGGCGAGGGCGGCGGCCGCCTGGGCGACGTGGCCCCAGGGTGAGGACGCCAATCCGGCTCCTCGAACGGAGGGAGCGCGCGAAGGCCGTACGGTCATGGCGAAGTCCTTGTGGGCATGCGGAGACACGCGGCGACCTCGGTGGGCCGCCGCGGTGCGGACTGACGGTCATTTCGGAACTGTGAGGGCGCTGTCGCCGGTGCCGCCACGGCGCCCGAAGGCGTGGGAGAGGACCGGGCAGCGCGCCGTCACCGGTTGTCGTCGGTGCGGCCCGGGTCGTTCGGATGGGGCACGAGCGGGGTGACGACGAAGCTCATCCAGGGGCTCAGCGGCAGGGTGCCCAGGACTTTCTCGTGCAGCTCTTCCTCGTCGTCGGCCCGCCAGATTCCGATGCTGCGCAGTTCACCCACCGGGCGCCAGATCCGCCCGAGATGGCCGGTGGAGGCGAGCTCGCGGGCGCGGACGGCCTCGGCGGCACGCCGCCGGTCGACCTCCTCCTGGCTCGTGCCGTCGGGCACCGTGGTGGTGATCTCGACCAGGAACTCCTGCATGGTGCTGCTCCGCTCTGTGAGGCGTCCGGGCAGGACCCGTGCGCCGTGCTTGGTGGTGGCCTTCCGTCGTGGAACTGGCTGGTCGGCCGACGGATTGCCCGGGCCTGGGAAGGTGTCGCAGCTGTCGGCCGTCGGCACGCCCGACCGTTGTTCCCGGGCTGGAGTACGGGGCCGACACCCGAGCCGCCGGCGTGGTGGGACCGTTCGGTGGCCGTCACCACGGCGGCCACCGGCCCGGCACGGGTTCGAGTGACACCGCGCCCCACGAGCGCCACGGTCCGGCGGCCGTGCCCCGTGTCCGGGGGAGGGCCGTGCGGTCGGGCGTCGTCGGACGGCTTCCACTCCCTCATGGTGCGCTCGCCGCCCGGCGGGCGCTACGACCGGCATCCTCGCTGCTGGTAGGCGCAGCCTCTCACCGGCCGTAGCATGGCGGCCGTGGAGCTGCGTCAATTGCGATACTTCGTCGCGGTCGCCGAGGAGCTGAACTTCGGCCGGGCCGCCGAGCGGCTTCTGATCGCGGGACCATCCCTGTCCCAGCAGATCAAGGTGCTCGAACGCGACCTCGGGGTGCGCCTGTTCGACCGCGACCGCCGCTCGGTCTCGCTCACCGCCGCCGGTTCGGCCCTGCTCCCGCATACCCGCGCCCTGCTGGAGCAGGCCGACGCCCTTCAGCAGCGCGCGCGAGGGCTGTCCGGGTCCGAGCCGGTACGTCTGGGATACGTCAGCTGGCTTCCGGCGGACCTGACCACCCGTACCTCGGCGGTCGCCCAGCTCCACGTCGACGCCTGGGTCGCGCCGTCCCACACGCAGGCCGCCCGGGTGGCCGACGGCAGCCTCGACCTCGCCGTGTGCTGGGTGCGCACCGAAGACCTCGACAAGCACGGCCTGCACGCCCGGTTCCTCGGCGCCGACCGGCTGCATGCCGTCGCCTCCGGGGACGACTCCGGTGACGTGGCCGCCAGGGACACCGTGGTCCTGCTGGACGGCGACACCACCTCGTGGTCGTCCTGGAACGCGTATGCCGAACAACTCGCCCGGGACACCGGCGCCCGGCCGCTACGCATCTCCGACAACGGAGTCACCGGGCCGGCCTTCTTCCAGCACGTCCGCGACAGCCGCCGCCCGGTCGTCAACTCGCCCAAGGGGCAGACCGCGCCGCTGCCTCCGGACCTGGTGCGTCGCCGAGTCGTCGCACCTGAGGTCTACTGGACGTGGTCGTTGGTGTGGCGCTGCAGCGACGTCCGCGCCGAGGTCCTGGCCGTGGTCGACGCGCTGTGCGACGGCGTGGAGGACTCCGCCCTCCACGGTCCCGACGCCTGGCTCCCCGTCGGGGACCCGTACCGGCGCTAGGGTCTGTCGTTTGGATCAGGTCGGCGGTTACAGAGGGTTCGTCCCGGCCGGCCTGATCCAAACGGCAGGCCCTAAGTGGCGTGTCGCTGAGAGGCGGTGCCTCGCACACGGGAGGAAACCGGTTCCATGTCGCAGTCCGTGGGTCTTTGACTCTTCTCCCGCAGCGCCTTAGAGTCCATTAGTAGACCGGTCGCCTAGACATCCGTCGAAGCAGACGGGAGCGACGCCCGGGCGACGGTTCCGAAACGACAGGAGAACCCTGATGCACAGCACGACGGACACGGAAGAGATCCTGCGCGGCGTCATCGACCAGTGGAAGGCCGGCGTCGACCAGCATGAACCGCAGCAGGTCGCGTCCCTGTTCACCGAGGACGCCATCTTCCAGGGTCTGCACCCCTACGGTGTCGGCCGCCAGGCGGTCGCGGACTATTACGACTCCCAGCCCCTGGGCCTGGAGGCCGACTACCGCCTGCTCGAGACCAGGCGCCTCGCCGACGGCGTCATCCTCGGCTATGTCCGCGTGGACTTCTCGTTCACCGACCGGCCCACGATCGACGTCAATCTGAGCCTGCTGGTTCAGCGCACGGACGACGGCTGGTTCATCGCGCACTACCAGGTCTCGCGCCTCTGATGGTCCCCTCGCCCCACCCCGGCCGGGGGTGTGTCCGTCGAGTGCGCCGTCGCTGTCAGTGAGCGGCGCCGGCGGTCTTCTTGCGGGCGCGGTACGCGGCGGCCTTGTACTTGTTGCCGCAGGACTCCATGCCGCACCACTGGCGCCGCATGCCCCGTGAGCGGTCGATGTAGACGCGGGTGCACTCGGGGTTGCCGCACTCCTTGAGCAGAGGCACGTCGGGCCCGTTGAGAAGCTCGATGGCGAGCCGGGCGATCGTGGACAGCGCCTCGTCGGGGGTGGCCGCCGTCCAGCGCCCGGAGGGAGTGAGCTGCGGCACCGCGGAGGGCTTGCGCGCCGCGCCGTTCACCACGGCCAGCGCCCCGTTGGCGTACTCCTCGCCGAGGCGGCGGTCGGTGACCAGGTGGTAGACGGCCTCCCGTACGGTCTTCGCCTGCTCCACGTCGGCCTCTTGGCTGGGGGAGACGGCGTCGACGATCCCGGACTCCAGGTACCAGGCGTCCAGTCTGTCCGGCGCCGCGAACATCTCGAAGCGCGTCGAACGTCGCGCCCGGAGGGTCGCGGCGAAGTCGAGGGCCGGGTTTCCGCACACGAAGACGTGGTCTAGATTCACATCACTATTTTGACAGGTGACTGCCGGAACCGCCAAGTGCCTCCGGTGGTCCGGCGGGATTCGCGCGGCCCATGAGTCGGCGTAGGCCGGGGCGAACCGGTCAGGCGCGGCACGTGTGTGCCGCGCCCTTCGACGTCCTCGCGTCCCCCTGCCCGTGATGGGAGTTGACGTGCCGACGGGGCAACTCCCGGGCCGGTGCGTTGAGTTGCCGACCTGTGGGGGAGGGAGGGTGAGCGGCGACGCCCGTCGTCACAGGCCCAGGTCGGGTGCCAGGCGGGCAGAGGAGTTCCACGAGCCTTATGGGGCCCTGTCGTGTCACCTGTCGAGGTAGTGGCGTGATTGGTGCGGGCGTGATCCTTTGTGTGTTCCCGGTCATCGGGCCGGTGACGCGGATGTGCGGGGGCTCTGGTGTCGCAGACAGAGGGCCTGGGTGCCGGCTCAACTCGGTTTGCCCGTATGCCGTTTGGCGCGCAGGGCTTCCAGGAGCCGGAGCCAGATCTCGCTGGCCGTCGGATAGCTCGGGACGACGTGCCAGAGGGTGGAGACCGGGATCCGCCCCACGATCGCCGTCGTCGCCGAGTGCACGAGTTCCGCGATCCCGGCTCCCACGAAGGTGGCTCCGACCACCACGTCGTCCGTACGGTCGATGACCAGTTTGGCGAGCCCGCGGTAGTCGGGGCGCATCACGTACGTACCGGCGAGCGCGGCGAGGTCGTACTCGACGGCCTCGACGTCGATGCCGGCGTCCCGCGCCTGCTGCTCGGTCATCCCTGCGCTGCCCACTTCCGGGTGGGTGAACACCACTTGGGGCAGTCCGACGTGCCCGGCGGCGGAGGAGGGCAGTTCGGCGGAGCCCTGTGCGCGCGCCGCGATCACATCGCCCGCGATACGGGCCTGGTACTTGCCCATGTGCGTCAGCAGTGCCCGGCCGCACACGTCGCCGATGGCGTACAGCCAGTGGCCGTCGGCCTCCCGCACGCACTGGTGGTCGTCGACGCCGACGAATCCGCCGGGGCTCAGCCCGACGGTGTCGAGGCCGATGTCCTCGGAGTTGGGGACGCGGCCCGTGGCCACGACGATCTCGTCGGCGACGAGGGCGGTGCCGTCGTCCAGCGTCGCGCGGATCTCCCCGCCGTGGACGCGCCCATGGCCGGTGTCGCTGGGACCGGTCCGCTCCACGCGGGCGAGATTGCGCCCCGCGTACAGCCGTACCCCGCTGTCCCGCAGGTCCTCGCCGACCAGTTCGCCCGCGAAAGGCTCCAGCCGGGGCAGGAGGCGGTCGCCGCGGTAGACGACCGACACCTCGTCGGCGCCGAGGCCGCGCAGCCAGGTGGCCGCCTCGCAGGCCACCACGCCACCGCCCAGGACGACCACGCGTCGCGGCACCTCGCGCATCGTCGTCACGTCACGTGACGTCCATGGCAACGCCGCGCGCAGCCCGGGAATGTCCGGTACGGCGGGACGGGAACCGGTGTCGAGGACCACGGCGTGGCGGGCCGTCAGCGTCCTGGTCGAACCGTCAGGGCGGCTGACGACGACCGTGCGCTCACCCGCCAGCCGCCCATAGCCGCGAACGACGTCGATGCCTGCGGAGAGGGCCCAGGAGATCTGTGAACCGTCGTCCAGGCCGTTGATCACGGTGTCACGCTGGGCGAGGACTTCGGCGGCGTCCAACCGGGCCGAGACTCCCGGCAGATGGGCCGCGGAGTCCACGACCTCGACGGGCCGCAGGAGCGCTTTGCTGGGCATGCAGGCCCAGTAGGAGCATTCGCCGCCGAGCAGTTCGTCCTCCACGAGCACCGCGGACAGTCCGGAGAACTGACCGGCGTACTGTGCGGCGTTCTCGCCAGCGGCGGCACCCCCCAGAACGATCACATCCCATTCCGAGCGGTCCGGATCCACGGTCGCGGCCATGCGTGCTCTCCCTCGTCGCCGGAACCTCCGGTCTGCCTGTCACACCGACGCGGCACCGTAAGTGACAGGCCGGAGCCACGCCGCCGGAGCGATCATTCGTACCGCCCACGTGCCCCGTCTCGCGCACGAGGGGCTTGAGCGTCACCGTCCGGGAAGGCGCTCCGTGATCTCCTGCACCGTCCAGGCGTTGCCGTCCGGGTCGGTGAACGAGACGAAGGACGAATAGCTGCGCCGCTCGGGATCCGGCCCCGGCACCTGGTTCTCGCCGCCGGCACGGTGGAAGACCCCTGCCGCGTCGTGGAAGACCTCGCTCACCTCGACTCCGCCGCGGGCCAACTCCTCCCGCGCGGCCTCGATGTCCGAGACCACGAGGTGCAGGCCCTCCGCGGAACCCGGTGCGGCCGAGCTGACCTTGTTTCCGAAGATCACCGAGCACGACGAACCCGGGGGAGTCAGCTGCACCACACGGAAGCCGTCACCGGCGTCGAAGTCGGCGTCCAGCCGCCACCCCAGTGCCTTGTAGAAGTCCTTCGAGCGGTCGACGTCGGCGACCGGGATGACCACGACTTCGAGTCTCATGTCCACGGTGGAGTCCTCCTGCCCTGTCGGCAGTCGTGCGCGCAACTCGCGCCGGTCGCCGCAACTCCCGTTCCCGCGTGGGGAAGAGGAGTGCGCCCGCGGGACGGAAAGTGGTGCTCGTCCCGGCAGCGCGGGTGGCGCCGATGTGAGTGCGCCGCGGTGGGGCGCACAGAAAGCTGTACGGTCCTGCCCGGCGCCGCGAGTGCGGAAGCGCGGCCGTGCGACAGCCGCCCGAGGCGCCGATGCCACGCCGGATCCGCGGAGGCGGCGCGGCCTGAAGACCACTCCACGATACTGCGGGACTTCGACGGCGCCACTTTTACGCACAAGCCGGGCGACTCCGGCCGCTCCGGGCTTCGGCGCCACCGTCAGCAGCACCTGCGGGACGTGGAGTTGCCGACGCTCAGAACGGCAGGTCGATCCAGGTGCCGTTGTCCGCCGTGCGCAGGCACCCGGCGAGTCCCGCGTCGTCGAACGCCTGCCGGATGTCGCCGCGTTCCTCACTGAAATGCGCCCAACCGTCGCAGTGCGCTGGGATCACGACGGGCGCGCCCAGTACGGACGCGGCGGCGCTCGCCCGCTGCGCGGACAGGGTCAGCGGACGCCCGCCCATCTTGGCCGGCACCCGCGCCGCGCCCATGAACAGCACGGCGACATCGATCGGCGCCATGCGCCTGGCGATCCTGGCGACGATTCCGACGGAGGCGTTGTCACCGCTCACGTACACGGTCGGCAGACCGGAGCCGCGCAGTACGAACCCGGTCACCTCGCAGTTCACGTGCCCGTCCTGATCGCGCTCTCCGTCGTCGGGCCCGTGCTGGGCGGGGACGGCGCAGACTTCGAGCGTTCCGCCGTCGGGCCGGTCGAGGGCGGCCATGTCCCAGGTCGCGAGCCCTTGCGCGGGTGAGCCCAGGCGTGCGGCGGCGGCAGGGCCGGTGAGTACGAGCGGGGAGCCCAGCGCGAAGGCTCGGCCACGGGTGTCCAGGTTGTCGGGATGCAGGTCGTGACTGATCAGGACGGCGTCGACCGCGCCGAGGTCCGCCTCGGTCGCCGCGGGCCCCGCGGTCTTCGTCAGGTAGCCGTGGTCACCGGCGTCGTCGAATGTGGGATCGCAGACCAGCCGCAGACCGCCGATGTCGATGACGGTGGTCGGTCCGCCGAGCACCGAGACGGCACAGGGTCGGCGTTCGGAACTGACTGCGTGAGCCATGACCGCACCTCGCTGGTGAGTTGCCTCTCTGGAGACTCACTGTAACTGTCATGCCCCTGCGGCGTAGTTCGAGTGGGCGGGGAGCCGCCGCCCTGGGCCCGGGGCTGGAGGCGGCGGAGGCCGGGTCGCACGCGGGGCGACCGCAACCGTCGGCGCGGGCGGTCAGCGCACCTTTGAGCTGTCGCCCGACGGGCCTCAGGCGTCCTGGGAGGAGCGCGCCGTCTGCCGGCCGGCGCCGGTGACCCGCGTCTGCCCGGAGGACCAGTTGGCGGGCTCCGCCGGGGTGAGGGGGATGTCCACGATGATCATTTTGCCGGTGCCGTCCGGACCCGGTTCGACACTCAGGCTTCGGCTGACGGCCTCGACGATCTCCAGGCCGTGACCGCCGAGGCGCCCGGGGTCCCGCTCCAGCACCCGGGGTGTGCAGGGGGAGGTGTCCCGGACGGTGATCCGGGCCTGGGTGCCGTCGGGAGCGAGCTCGATGCGCAGGCTGCCGGTACCGGACGTGTGGCGCAACACGTTCGTCACCAGTTCACTGACCACGAGTTGGACGTTCTGCATGTCGTGGGGGGTGGGGGAAATCAGGCCGGACTGCCGGGTCCGCTCGAGGAACGCGCTCGCCGCGTGGCGCGCTCGCGCGCTTGTCATCGCACCGCCGTCCCAGGAGATCTCCCAGTTCGGCGTCACGTTCGAGTCGGGCCCGTGCTCATCCGCCGCCTGCTTCCCAAGCGGGATGACCATGGGTAAACACGCCCTGTCGATCTGTGGTGCTTTGTCACTGTCGTGCTGTCGGCACGACAGCCCACATACCCCAGGTCTCCCACTTTAAAGGCCGGGAGGGGAGTGCGACCGGTCTCGCAGACGCCCCGGGACGAGGATCGGCGACGCTTCCGGCGGCGCTGGAGCCCGCCGGCGGCCCGCGCGCGGCGGCATCACCGGTGCCGGCGCGGGCGGGACCGGCGACCGCGCCGACAGAGCGTTCCGGCCCTCGGCTCAGCCCGACGCCCCGCACGCGATTGCGCGCTTGCTCACGTCGTCCGGCGGCTGCGCGCGGCCCGGATCGCGTCAGGGGCGGACGTACGCAGTTCGCGACCCCGTCGCGTCGGCCCCCAGGGCTTCAGGACCGAGATCACCACCATGAAGACGTACGCGGACAGGGAGACGATCGGCCGGAACAGGAGATCGCCGGCGTCGGGCAGGGGATCGCGCGCGGGCGGGCCTGCTTCTCGGTGGTCACCGGTGTCCGTGGAAAACCGCGTCTTCCCGGGCGGCACACGGCGTGCACGGTCGGTGACGCACTCGTTCGGCCCAGCCTCGCGGGCCGTGCCGAGCGGCCGCTTCTAGCGTCGGGACGTCAGCCGTTCCAGGCTGGAAGGAGGCGTTACATGAGTCGCCGTGGAGTTGTGGGCGGCATAGTCGCCGCGATCGCATCGGTCGCTCCCTTGTCCGGCGTCGCGCACGCTCAGGACCTCGACTGCCGCAATTTCGTCTACCAGGAGGACGCGCAGGCCGTCTTCGACGCGAACCCCGCGGACCCGAACCGTCTGGACGAGGACCGGGGCGTGGACGACGGCATCGCGTGCGAGGTCCTGCCGCACCGCCCTACCGCCTCGCCGAGCAGAGCCTCTGTCCCGGTGCCCCTCACCCCCACCCGTGGTGTTCAGGGCGGTACGGGTGGAGCCGTCCACACCGGTCCGTCCGTCTGGGACGTGAGTCTGGGTGCGGGACTCACCGCGGCCGGCGTGCTCGCGGCGGTCGTGGTGCTGAGGCGGATGCGCCGCGGCTGACAGTCCCGGACGAGCGAGACGGGTCTGGAGTCTGGGGGTCCTGGGCGGTGCACGCCGGTGAGAATCGTTCCGGTCCCGCTCGAGTTCTGCGGAGTCATCCCGGCTGGTCCGGCCCACAGCGGTGCGGCGGAGGGTGCGTCGGTCCTCGGGGTGGTCCGGGCCGTCGGGCACGTCCTCGCACCTCCGCCCTCGAAGATTCCCAGGCAGCGGATTGGCTTATGGAATGTTTATGTTCACGTTCTGGGTGCAGTCGGAGGATGAACGCACTTCCGATTGTCTGAGGAGGAGTCGTGGGCATCATCGCCTGGATTCTGATCGGCCTGCTGGCCGGTGCCATCGCCAAGCTGCTGCTGCCCGGTAAAGACCCGGGCGGAATCATCATCACCATGCTGATCGGTATCGCGGGCGGCCTGCTGGGAGGCTGGCTGGGGAAGGTCCTCTTCGACGTCGACTCCGTTGACGGCTTCTTCGAGCTGTCGACCTGGGTGGCGGCGATCGTCGGTTCCCTGATCCTGCTCGTGCTGTACCGACTCGTCACGGGCAATCGGCGTTCGCACCGTCACGCCTGACCTACCCGTCTCGGCAGGCCCCGCCCTCTCCGGGCGGGGCCTGCCGACGTCTGTCCCGCGACACTCGCGGACGAAGTCCGTGCGCGCAGGATGCCCGGCGCCGCAACGCATGATCGCGGGAGGTCGCGCGAGCGGGTCTCCCCGTCGACGGCGTGCCCGGCCGGGGTCAGGCCCTGCGGGCGAGCTCAGTTGGAACCCTCGCCCGGGGGCTCCTCGGCGGTGATGTCGGCCAGCAGGGCGCGGATCTTGCCGATGCGGGGATGGGACGGATGGAGAAGACGCTCGCAGTCGTCGAGCGCCTGCCGCGCCGTGGTCTCCGCCTCGACGCGGCGGCCCAGGCCGTGCAGGGCGTCGGCGGTGACCATACCCAGGTGTCCGGTTCCGGCCCGGGAGACGGGCGCGGTGGGGATATGGCACTCGGCCAGGGCCTCCTCGTACCGGCCCTGCCTGTTCAGACTCTGGGCCAGCAGACACCGCAGGGAGGTGGCCCTGCTGCCCTTCGCGCGCGGCAGATGTCCCCGTGCCACGGCCTCGGCCTCCTCGTACCGGCCCTGCGCGCACAGGACCTCCGCCAGGCACGCCAAGGCGGACAGTTCGACGTCCCACACGTCCGTCAGATGCGCCAACCGGGTCACAGCGCGCAGGACGTCGGACACCTCGGCCTCTGCCTCGTTGTGGCGCTCCAGGCGGATGAGGACGGTGGCACGGCTCACCCGGTTCACCAGCAGGACGGTCCGGTCGGTGCCGCTGGTGTGCGCCAACTCGACCGAGAGCGCGTCCAGTTCCGGCAGGACATCCTCCCCGCGTCCGTGCAGCACGGCCGCCGACGCCGCGAACGTCCTGGCCAGCCACACGGTCATGGCGTCCCGGCCTCCGTTGCGGTGGGGCACGGTCGCGAGGGCACGTGCCCGGACCTCGACCTCCTCGTACCTGTCCGCTTTGACGAGACTCAAGAGCTCTTTGAGGGCCGCCGTCTGGGATTCGGAGAATCCCTTCGCGTCCCGCCGGGGCCACCACCGCACACCGCGCATCCGTACGAACTCCACGAGGAGCGACGGTACATGGGCCTGGCCGTTGTGTTCGGCGGCGGCCCGCGTTCATCCGGCTCAAGGGCGCCTGAGGGCCCAAGTGAACAGAGTGTGAGCTGTGTTGAGATCAGCGGGGCGTACACGGCGTACGTGTGGTCCGGTCGGCGCTGTCGGGCCTGCGGCGGAACGACGGGCGGAACCCGGCGCGGTGGGCACCGGTACGCGGGATACCGCACTCACCCCACTACTTGTCCGTCGGCACCGGTCGCCGCAGCAGATACACGGCGGCGGTCGTCACGAGTACGGCCATGCACGCGATGAACACCAGTCCCGCGCCCTCCAGCCCGAGCGGTTCCGTCAGCAGCCCCACACCGATGACCGGCACCGAGATGCCCGCGTAAGCCACCACGAACAACGTCGAGATCACGGCAGCACGGTGCTCGGGCGGGGACGCGCCGGCCACCGCGGACAGCGCGCCACGAAAGGCGAGCCCCTGCCCGACGCCACCGACGACCGCGGCCAGGACCACCAGCACCAGCAGGTCCCACCGCAGCGCGCCCGCGAGGAGCGCCAGCCCCGCGAAGAGCAGCGCACAGCCCAGTGGCAGGGACCGGCTCACCCCGACCCGGCCGACGGCCAGTTGCCCGCCGGTCGAGGCGAAGAAGGCCAGCGCGACGACCAGCCCGCTCACGGCGTGGTTGTGCACGTCCAACGACTGCGCCAGGAACGCGGGACTGACCGAGGTGAACACCCCGAACAGCGCGAAGCCCACGAACGAGGCGATGGCGGCGGGCGCGAACACCGACCTGACCTGAGGCGGAAGGCTGGGTCGTTGTGGCCGTACGCTCCTCAGCGGCTGTCGCTCGCGTACCGTCTCCGGGAGCCACAGCAGGACGGCGGCCGAGCAGGCCACCAGGGCGAGGTGCACGACGAACGGCAGGTACAGCGGCCAGTCCGCGTACTGGGCGAGCACTCCGGCGAGCAGCGGGCCGCAGCCGAGCCCGCCCATGTTGGCGGCCGTCGCGACCAAAGTGGCCCGTGCCGCGGCACCCCGCGGCGCCAGGTCCATCACGTACGCCGTCGCCGCCCCGGTGAACAGGCCGGCGGACAGGCCCGACAGCAGCCGCCCCACGTACAGCCAGCCCAGCCCCTGGGCGGCCAGGAAGCACACGGCGCTCGCCGCCGCGAAGCCCAGACCCCACAGCAGGACGGGCCGTCTGCCGATGGCGTCCGAGGCGTTGCCCGCCGCCAGCAGCACGGCGATGACTCCGAACGCGTACACGGCGTACACGACGGTGACCGTCAGCTCGGAGAAGTCGAACTTCTCCTGGTACAGGCCGTAGAGGGGAGTCGGCAGCGTGGTGCCGGCCATGCACACGGCGAACACCGCCCCGCCCAGCAGACACGGGAGCCAGCCACGGCGATCACTGTCCATGCCGCCGACCGTAACCCCGCCCGGCCACCCGGACCGTGATCGGCGTGCCGTCGGGAGCGAGGGCTGCCGATGACACGCTCACGCGCACGTCTGCCGGTCCACCGCTAGCCCGCGCCGAGCTCGCGCTTTCGCCACCCACCGCCGGTCTCCCTCCGACGGCGTACACCCGGTGGTCCGCTCCCGAGGCCCGGGTGAGAGTGGCACAGGGCCGCGCGCCGCAGCCCCGGCGTCGTCGGCCGGCGCATGCCACGCGGGAGGAAGACGTCCATGCCACAGCACACGCGGTCCGGTCCCGAGGGCCTGGATCGGCGTCCCGAGGCCGAGACGGGAGTCACGGTGCGGTTGTTCGCCGGACCGCTCCGTCGTCGCCATCTCGGCGCGGTGGAGGCCCAGTTCGCCGTCGTCGCGCCGTGATCCGGCGTCCGTCGAGCCGCTGATGACCCACCCCGGCACCCTCGTCCTGATCCTCGCGGCGTCCGTCCTGGCGCCTCTGCTCGTCTACGCCTCGGGCCGCCACATCAGGGTGCCGCTGGTCATCTTCGAGATCGGACTCGGCATTCTGATCGGTCCCGACGTCCTCGGCTGGGCCCAGCCCGACAAGGTCGTCGACACCCTCGCCGACCTCGGACTGTCCATGCTGATCTTCCTGGCCGGCTACGAGATCGACTTCGCGGCGGTACGCGGTGACACGCTGCGCCGCTCCGTGTGGGCGTGGCTGGTCTCGCTCGCGGTGGGCATCGGGGTGGCCTTCCCGATCAGCGGCGGGGACGCCTACGAGGCGTTCGTCATCGGCACCGCGCTGACCAGCACGGCGCTCGGCACGGTCCTGCCGATGCTCCGCGACAGCGGCCAGCTGCGGGGCCGCTTCGGCACCGTGATGTCGTCGTTCGGCGCGGTGGGGGAGTTCGGCCCCGTGGTCGCCGTGGCCCTGTTGTTCAGCGGCCGCCGTCCGGGGGAGTCCGCGGCCCTGCTCGCCGCGTTCGGTGTGATCACGGCCGGCGCCGTGTTCTGGGCGCTGCGCCCGAGGCCGCCGTGGTTCGCCCGGCTGACCGAGCGGACCCTGCACAGCAGCGGGCAGTTCGCGGTCCGTTTCGTGATGCTGCTGCTGGCCTGCATGCTGGGACTGGCCGAGGTCTTCGGTCTCGACGTGCTGCTCGGCGCGTTCGCCGCCGGTGTCCTGACGCGTCTCGTCCTGCACCGAGCCGCGCCCGAGAGCAGCGAAGAGGTCCTGGGCAAGGTGGAGGCCATGGGATTCGGCTTCCTGGTGCCCCTGTTCTACGTGGTCACCGGCATCGAGTTCGACCTGCACGCGCTGCTGCACGACCTCGGGGCCCTGCTGCTCGTGCCGGTGTTCCTGCTGCTCGTCGTGCTGGTGCGCGGCGGCCCGGTCTACCTGCTCGCTCCCCGCGACCTCACGCGGCCGGACCGGGCCGCGCTCGCCCTCTTCGCGTCGACGTGCCTCCCGCTCGTCGCGGCGATCACGACCATCGGCGTCGACCAGAAGGTGCTCGGCTCGGACGCCGCCGCGGCGCTGGTGGGCGCCGCGATGATCTCGGTCCTCGTACTCCCGCTGCTGGCGATGCGGGTGCGGTCGTCCACCGGACCCACGGCCCGCGAGGAACCGGACCTCGGCACGGCGAAGGACGCGGAGACGTGGTGAGGGGGGTAGGCGTTCGCGCGCGAACTCAGGCCAGATTCATCCCCGCCGCACGGACGCACGCAGCGGCACGGTCGGGCGGCCCTTGGGTCTACGGATTCTGCCGGTCGGTGCCGTACCGGGCGAGCATCGTCTCCACGGCCTCGTCGACGGCGTAGCCCGTCTCCCGCGCGCCGGGGTCCCAGTCGGTGAGCAGCATCCGGGGCCACAGGACGAAGTTGGCGATCATGCCGAGGAACTGGTTCGCGGCACTCTCCGCGTCGGGCACGCGGGCGGTGCCGGCCTCGTCCTCCGCCTGTAGGTAGAGCCGCACGGAGTCGAAGTAGGGCAGCTTGCCCAGCTGGAACTGCATCGTGCCCAGCTCGGGCAGGCGCGGCAGCTCGGCGATCACGATCCTGAACAGGGCCGTCATGCCGGGCCGGCCCATCAGCTCGGCGTACTGGCGGCCGATGACCTCCAGCCCCGCACGCAGGTCGCCCGCCGGGGGCCGGGCCGGTGCCTCGCCGGACCCCTGCTGCCAGGACTCGGTCACGATGGCCTCGAACAGGGCGGCCTTGGTCGGGAACTGCTTGAACAGCGTCGACTTCGACACGGAGGCCGCCTCGGCGATCCGGGCCAGCGACGTCCCCCCGTATCCCCGTTCCAGGAACAGTGCGGTGGCGGACGAGGTGATCGCTTCCCGCTTCTGCTGAGCCAGCCGACGGTGGTGGTCGGAGAGTCCTTCTGCCATGAGGACAGTATGCCTGGGTGGCGAGGCGAGTCACTTGACTCGCCTCTGGGGTGACCCTACGGTGAAAGAGGCGAGTCGGTCGACTCGCAGCCCGCGCCGTGGCAGTGAGCCCGGCGGGCTCTTTCCTTTTTCCGCCCGAGGAGTCGTTGCATGGACAGCAAGAAGATCGCGCTGGTGACCGGTGCCAACCGGGGGCTGGGCCGCGGTACGGCGGTGGCGCTGGCGCAGCGCGGGGCCAGGGTGATCGTCACGCACCGGGGCGACGAGGCGGGGGCGCGGGAGACCGTTGAGGCGGTGCGGGCGGCCGGGTCCGCCGCCCTCGCGCTGCGTCTCGACATCAGTGACGTCGATTCGTTCCCTCTCTTCGCGGCAGAGCTCGGCGACCATCTGCGGCTCTGGGACGCCATACGGCTCGACATCCTGGTGAACAACGCCGGGGTGGGGATCTTCGGCCCCTTGGAGCAGGTCAGCGTCGCGGACTTCGACGCGATGATGGATACCAACGTTCGCGGCACGTTCTTCCTCATCCAGGCTCTGCTGCCGCTCCTTGCCGACCCCGCCGGCGTCATCAACGTGTCCAGCTCCCTGACCCGCCACACCAGCCCCGCCACCGCCGTCTACTCGGCGTCCAAGGCCGCCGTCGAGGCACTCAGCCGCACCCTTGCCCTGGAACTGGGGCCGCGCGGCATCCGGGTCAACTCCGTCGCCCCGGGGCCGACCGCCACCGACTTCAACGGCGGCGCCATGCGCGATGACACCGACATGCGAGCGGGGCTGGCGGCGCAGACCGCTCTGGGTCGCGTCGGCGAACCCGCCGAGATCGGCGACGCCATCGCCGCCCTCGCCTCCGACAGCCTGCGCTGGGTCACCGCCCAGCGCCTCGAAGTCTCAGGAGGCGCCCTGCTCTAGGTGTGCTGATCGGACGGGTTGGTGACGCGGCTGGCTGGGGTGTAGCCGCCGACGCTTTCGTATCCCGCTTCCCGCTCGCCACGGCCGGTCGGATCTGGCGGTCGTCAGTGATCGCGGCAACGACAGACTCCGGGTCTACCGCGTCGCCCCGTCCGGTGCCGGCGCCCCCTCACCGACGTGACCGACCCGTCCGCTCCCGCCGTCTTCTCCTCGAACCGGGACGAGATCAGCGACCAGCCCACCGTTTATGGCCTCGCCACCTGGACGGACCGGGCCACCGGACGCGCGTACGCCCTGGTCAGCCGCCGCGACGAAACCCGCCTCGCGCTCCTGGAGTTGCGGCCCGCCTTCGCCGGAACGGTCGGCTACCGCCAGATCCGCACCCTCGACCTGCCGTCCGCCTTCCGTCTCCCCGCCGGCACCTCCTGGACCCCGTGCGGTGAACCGGGCGAGGCCCGCAGGGCGAGGGGACGGTGGCGGACCCGGCGCACGGCTGCTCTACGCCGGACAGGAGGACGTCGGCATCTGGAGGCTGCGCGCCGAGCTCACCGGCCCACCCGTCCTGGTCGACAAGGTCAGGGAGTTCGGCGTCCCGGGCACCTATGACGACGTCACCGGGGAGTGCACCCCGGGCGCGGACCCGGGCTACGACGGCACCCGGCTGGCCGCCGACGTCGAGGGCCTCACCCTGCTCCAAGTACCGGACGGCGACGGTTACCTCATGGCCTCCAGCCAGGGCGACGACACCTTCGTGCTCTACGACCGTGGGACCGACGAGGACAACGAGTACGAAGGCGGCGTCCGGATCGTGGCCGCGAGCAGCACGTTCGACGGATCCGAGCAGTGCGACGGTGCCGCCGTCCTCAACGCCCCACTGGGCAGCCGCTATCCGCAAGGCCTGCTGGTCGTCCAGGACGGCCACGACCCCCCCGCCGTGACCGACGGCGAAGACGAGGAGCGCGAAGCCACCGGGGGCGTTTCGCCCACGAGTCGGTCGCCGTCGACCCGTAGAGCGGTGCCGTCCACGAGACCGACGACTCCTCCGCGCCGTTCGGCATGTTCCACCGCTTCCTGCCGGACGAGCCGCTCGGCGGTGCGGGCCGCCCTCGCCACCGTTCCGCGGCCCCCACCAGGGAGGAGGGGCGATCGCGCATCCCATATGCCGAACGGTGACGAAGGCGGAGTGTGCGCGAATTCCGGGCATGTCACCTCACTCCCGTAATCGGAGGGCATCACCTCGTTTCCTACGACGACGGGGTGGATACCCGGGGCGCCGACAACACGTTTTCACCCCGGTTCTCACCTTGCCGGTGACGTGGCGCCCACCGCGCCACGGCGTCGACGGCGGACTGGGCCTGGACCGAGGAGGAGGGCTCATGACCGATACGGGACGTGTGCAACAGGCGACGCAGACATCCAAGGAGGAGGTGTCCCAGACCGCTGGGCAGGTGAAGCAGGCCGCGAGTGACGTCACGTCGACGGCCGTAGATCAGGCCAGGAACGTGACGGACGAGGCGCGCCGGCAGGTCGGCTCGGCATTCGGGGACCTTCAGGACCGGGTCCGCGCTGAGGCCGACGGCCAGGTGCAGCGGCTGTCCGGAACGCTGCGGCAGTGGGCGCAGGACCTGACCGGGCTCGCCGACAACGCGCCGGGCGACTC
Organism: Streptomyces sp. NPDC028308; assembly: GCF_055565855.1. Classification (NCBI taxonomy): domain Bacteria; kingdom Bacillati; phylum Actinomycetota; class Actinomycetes; order Kitasatosporales; family Streptomycetaceae; genus Streptomyces; species Streptomyces sp. NPDC028308. The sequence goes on along the minus strand of NZ_JBVHTO010000008.1, from coordinate 360,702 downwards.
ACCGGCCCGTGCCCTGGTCGACCAGGCGGCGGGCGGCGGCCACCGGGCCGCCGACTACCTGGACAAGAGCGGTGTCGACGGAGCGCTCCAAGACCTCCAGCAGTTCGCCAGGCGCCGCCCCGGCGCGTTCCTGGGCGGGGCGGTCGCGGCCGGGCTGCTCGTCGGCCGGCTCGCGAAGGCCGGGAAGAAGGCGAGCCAGTCCGGCTCCACCGGTGGCGTACGGACGGGGCAGGGCTCCACCGCCCCGCAGTCCATAGAACCGCCTCCCCAGATGCCGCTGCCACCGTCCCAGGGGGTGCCGCCCGCGCCGGTCGTACCGCCCACCACGCCGCCGGTGCCGCCGCACCCGGGGGTGTGAGATGGCGTCGGCATACCCCCCGCCGGGGTCGCAGGGATACGGACAGGGACGGTCGGAGGGCGGGGACCAGTCGGTAGGCGCGCTGCTCTCCACGATCACCGCCGACGTGCAGCAACTGTTCCGCCAGGAGGTGGAGCTGGCCAAGGTAGAGGTCCGCGAGGAGGCCACGAAGGCGGGCAAGGCCGCGGGCATGTACGGCGGCGCCGGTTTCGCCGGCTACATGGTCGCCCTCTTCCTGTCGCTGGCCGCTGTCTTCGGCCTCGCCAACGTGATGGACGCCGCGTGGGCGGCACTCATCGTCACCGCCGTGTGGGCCGTCATCGGGGCCGTCCTGTACGCGAAGGGCCGCTCCCAGATGAAGACGGTGTCACCCAAGCCCGAGCAGACCGTCGAGACGTTGAAGGAGGACGCGGAATGGGCACGTCACCCGACCAAGTGAGGGCCGAGATCGAAGCGACGCGGGAGAAGCTCTCTCAGGACGTGGACCGGCTGGCGGACCGCACCAGCCCCTCGCGGGTCGTACGCCGCCGCACCGAGCACGTCCGCGGGGCCGTCACCGGGCTGCGCGAGCGTGTCATGGGCAGCGCCTCCACGACCGCGGGCCAGGCCACCGACCGCACCCGCCAGGCGACCCAGTCCCTCCAGGAATCGGCCGGACAGGCCACCGACACCGCCAAGCAGGCGGTGGGCCAGGCCGGTGAAGCCGTTCAGAACATGCCGGAGCAGGCGATGCGCCAGACCCAGGGCAATCCTCTCGCGGCCGGTCTGATCGCCTTCGGAGCGGGGCTGCTCGCGGCTTCCCTCCTCCCGACCACGCAGGCCGAGGAGCAGGCGGCCGCGCAGCTCGCCGACCGCGCCGACGGTGTCATCGAACCGGTCAAGCAGGCCGCGGTGGAATCGGCCCAGCAGCTCAAGCAGGACGCGACCGAAGTCGCGCAGGACGCCGCCCAGAGCGTCAAGGAGACGACGGTGGACGCGGCGCGCACCACACAGGAAGAGGCACGGGGCAAGGCCGAGCACGTCACGGATCAGGCCCGGTCCTCGGGCCAGAACATCGCCGACGAGGCCCGGCGGCCGTCCGGCGGAGGCCTGTGATCCGCTGAGCCCGCTGGTGGCGGCTCGCTTCGGAGAGACGAGTGACGCCGCGACCCATCGCGACAGGATGTCCCCGGACTGCACCCGCCCAGGGACATCCCGTCGGCGCGAACGGGCCCTGCCTACAGGGCGGCAGCGGGCACCGGCGTCGCACGAACGGCGAAGGGGATCGCCGGATCACGGGTCCCGGCTCGTGGTGGTGTGAAGACGGGAGTGAACCATCGTGAGGACCATCAAGGACCAGAGCGTTCTGCAACTCGGCGGCCACGGCAGCGTCCTTGTCCGGCAGCGCCGTGAACACGTGCAGATGGACGAGCTGATGAACCGGTACGGGGCCATGGGCGACACACGCCGACGCGAACAGATCCTGCGGCAGCTCGTCCAACTGGTTTTCAGCCACGCCTTCGCGGAGGAGAGCGTGCTGTGGCCCGCCGTACGGCGCTCGGTCCCGGGCGGCGAGGAGCTCACCGCCCGGGTCGAGGAGGAACACCAGGAGATCAACGGTCTCGTGGCCGACATGGAGCGTCTGTCCCCGGGAGATCCCGAGCGCGAGGACAAGGTGCGGCGAGCCTTCGATCTGATATGGCAGGACATCAGAGACGAGGAGGACCTGCTGTTGCCCCGGCTCCAGGACGCCATGGACGACGCGCGGCTACGGGGACTCGGCACCGCCTGGGAAGCGGTACGGAGGACCGCCCCCACCCACCCGCACCCCGTCATCCCCAGGCGCCCGCCCGGGAACGCGCTCCTGGGCGTACCCCTCAGTCTCTCCGACCGTGCCCGCGACGCTTTCGGCGTCAACGGTTCCGCTCCCGACAAGGCGCTCATCGGCGTGGGTGCTGCTCTGGCCGCTGTCACCGCCGTGGTCGTCCTGCGCAAACGGCTGTGAGACAGCGGCCGTTGACGACGCGGGTACGAGATCACCCGTGCCGAGGTCTCCCGAAGCGGACTCCGCGTGCGCCTGTGGAGCGCTGCCGCCGAGGGTAACTCACCATCGCAGCGCGGGAGTCGACAGCGGGGGAGGGGTGCGCCGTCGGAGTCACCGCCTCGGTGGAGGACAAATCATCCCACCGGGGCCGTGCGTCTCGCCCCTGCCCGCCGGTCTTTCACGATCCGTCAGCCGCTCACGGACATCAACGCAGTCGGCGAGCACGCAGCACCACGTCATCGGTGTGATGCGCGCCCGCGCCGCCATCGGGTGCCACACGTGGACGCTGCTCGTCGGCTTCGATCTCCCAGTCGTCGTCGAGCAGGGCGGAGATCATCGAGGGCCATACGTAGTCGGCGGGATCGAAGTCCCCGTCGTCCGCCTGCCGTGTCTCCATGCCGGCGTGATGCACGACCAGCAGTACGCCGCCGGGTGCGACGGCCGCGAGCAGTGCGCGCTCGGCAGCCGCATCGGGGGTGCGCAGCAGCGCCGGGTACTGCGCGGAGACCAGGTCGAACGAGCCCGGCGCGAGCGCCGCCTCCGTCAGTGCGGCGTGCACCCAGCGAACGGTGACACCGGCGTCCCGCGCGTGCCTGGCCGCCCGCTCCAGCGCCACGCCGGAGACCTCGATCGCGGTCACCTCCCAGCCCTCGCGGGCCAGCCAGACGGCGTCGGCGCCCTCGCCGCAGCCGACGTCGAGTGCCCGTCCGGGAGTGAGCCCGGCGACCTCGGCCTCCAGCGCGCCATTGGGTCGGCCGCTCCACAGTTGCTCTCGCCCGGCGTAGCGCGTGTCCCACTCCTCCCGCACCGCCGGGTCTCCGGCGTAGGTGTCGGCAGACGTCGGCAGGTCGGCCATGGTCGTTTCTCCTACGGTGTCGTCGCTCACGGACCCACGGTCGGGCAGGATGCTCCGCCCCGGCCAGTCCGCTTGCCGAACCGGCAAAACCGGGCTCGGACAGAGGTGTTGCCGGCTCGCCAGGCAAGTCCGAGTGAAGTGACGGCTCTCCGGCACCCCTTCTGAGGGCGTTCTCATCACAGAACAACGTTCATTGTTGTGAACGAGCGTGTGACGTGGTGGTGCTCCGGTATGCCGACCCGAGTCAGGTGAAGACCGGGTGCAGGTGTGGCGCCACAACGCGGATGGCGCAGCGACGGAAATCGACTGAGGGAACGCTGTTCACATTCTTGTCAACTCGGCGACGACCGCCCTATCCTCGCGGAGAGAAAGCGCTTTCCCGGTGTGTGTCGACCGCGCCGGAGAAGGTGGCCGCGGTACAGCCGTCGCAGCCCGCAAGCCGTAACCGATCCGGCGAGGGGTGGCGTGAAGGCCGGCCGCGCCGAGGTGCCGACGTGCCGGGAGTCAGGGATGGGCTCCGGGGTACGGACGCATCGCCCTGCCCGCCGTCGTGGCCACGGCGACGGGCGCCCGCACCGCACTCAGGTTCCGACCGGGACGCACTTCCTTCCCCGGGGTCGCTCCTCTCGGCGGCGTACGCCTCCGCCGCGGGCGTGTACTCCAGGGGTCCGGCATCCCATCCGCACACCGGCCGCACTTCAAGTCAGAGCTGTATCACCCGCACCACCGTTCCTCTCGCCTGGTGGCGAGAACAACACCCGCACCGGATCGGCAGATCCGAATGTGCCCTGCGTACATGACATGTGCATGGCATTTCGGTGATCTCCCCCTGCCTGCCGACCGGGCTCGGACGTGCGCGGCACCCCCGGCACGCGATTACGAAAGACGAGGCAAGGATGAGAAAGCCAGTCGCACTGCGACTCTCCGCGGCACTCGGCACGCTGGCCCTGGCGGCGGCGACAGGCGTGGTCCTGTCGATGCCCACCGCTTCGGCGGCAGCGGCCGGAGCGACCGGGTTCGCCACCCAGAACGGTGGGACGACCGGCGGCGCCGGCGGAGCGACGGTCAAGGCCACCACCGGCACCCAGATCCACCAGGCGCTGTGCAGCAGGGCCAGCAGCAGCACCCCGCTGGTCATCCAGGTCGAGGGGACCATCACCGTCGGCAACACCGCCAAGGTGTCCGGGGCCAGCTGCAACACGGCCGCGGGCGTGATCGAGCTGAAGGACATCAGCAACGTCACTCTCGTGGGAGTGGGCGGAGGTGCCGTGTTCGACCAGATCGGCATCCACATCCGCCAGTCCAGCAACATCATCGTCCAGAACGTGACCGTGCAGAACGTGAAGAAGTCCGGCTCGCCCACGTCCAACGGCGGTGACGCCATCGGCATGGAGACCGACGTGCACAACGTCTGGGTCGACCATGCCACGTTGGTCGCCTCGGGAGGTGAATCGGAGGGTTTCGACGGCCTGTTCGACATGAAGGACAACACCAAGTACGTGACCTTGTCCTACAGCATCCTGCGCAACTCCGGCCGTGGCGGGCTCGTCGGTTCCAGCGACAGCGACCTCGCCAACGGGCCCGTCACCTTCCACCACAACCGGTACGAGAACATCGATTCCCGTACGCCCCTGCTGCGCGGCGCCACCGCGCACATCTACAACAACTACTACGTCAGCCTGAACTCGTCCGGCATCAACCCCCGCGCCGGCGGCAAGGCCAAGGTCGACAACAACTACTTCAAGGACTCCAAGGACGTCCTTGGCACCTTCTACACGGACCTGCCCGGCTACTGGCAGGTCAGCGGCAACATCTTCGACAACGTGACCTGGTCGGCCCCTGGGGAGGACAACAACCCGGCCGGCCCGAACCCGACGTCGAACACGACCGTGAGCATCCCCTACGCCTACACCCTGGACGGCGCGTCCTGCGTACCGTCGATCGTGACCGCGACGGCGGGCGCCAACAACGGCCTGAAGGTGTCGGACGGCAACTGCACGCCGACGACGCCCACTCCCACCCCGCCGTCGTCGCCGACGCCCACGCCCACTCCGACGCCCACGCCCACGCCGATCGGGACCAACCTGAGCATCGGCGCCGACTCCGACGGCTCCAGCAAGGCGAGCGGGACCAGTTACGGCAACGTCCGTGACGGAAACACCAGCACCTACTGGTCGCCGGCCGGCTCGACCGGCTCCATCTCGATCAAGTGGGGCTCCGCGACGACCATCTCCAAGATCAACATCAAGGAGGCCTCGGGCGCCACCGGCAACATCGGCTCCTGGCGCGTACTCAACGGCGACACCGGGTCCGTGCTGGCCTCGGGCAGCGGGGCGGGGGTCGTCTCCTTCGCGTCCACTTCGCTGAAGAAGGTCACGTTCGAGATCACCTCGTCGAGCGGGACGCCCAAGGTGGCCGAGTTCGAGACCTACGCCTGACCGGAACGGCGTGACCCGGCCGGCCGCACAAGCGGCCGGCCGGAGCCGCTCCTGACCTGCTCTTGTGGGCCGGGGCGCCGCGTGTGGGCTCTGTTCTGGTCCCTCGGATCCAACCGACGAAACGACTGAAGCTTCAGGATTCGATGGGCAGTAGCTGGACCAACCCGACCCTGTAGCCGTCATGTTCGGTGTGAGGGGCTCGCACCCTCCAGCGACCGGTGGGTAGTGGGACCGCTGCCTGGGCGGGCATTCCGCCGCCTGGATATTCGATGTTCAATTCGGAGCCGGCTTCGGCTGAGTCCATGAGCACGGCCGGCCCGTCCGCCACCCAGGTGCCGCACTCCTCCCAACTGGTCGCTGAGTCGGCGAGTACGGCGTCCGCCGCAGTCCTCAGACCGGCTTCGGAGTCAGCGGCCAGCCATCTCAGGAACGTCCGGTGTTCAGGCAGATAACGGGTGGTGGCAGGCTCGTCCGCCAGCACCAGTGCCTGTTCACCATTCGGGCCCGCCGTGATCACGCCAGCCAGATCCGCCACCGCGCAAGCCCGGTCGTAATCGTCCGGGGCACTGGCGTCTCCGGCCGTGACCCCGGATTCCGTACATCCGCGCCAGGCAGCCAAAGCGCCGACGGGAATGACGATCAGGGGCCCACCCATCGACTCCACCCAGGTGGATGGGGTGCGGGATGCGTCGGTTGCGGCGGGTGAAAGGGTGCTCCTGCCGTCAGTGTGCCCGCACCCATTGACATGCCGGCCGTGGCTGCCTGCCTCCTACAGATAAGCGACGCAACCTTCACGGAATCCAGGTGTCCCTTTCAGCCTGGCCCAGTCCCGTGCCATCCACACCTCAGGAGAGGGCAGTTGGTGCGACCGGTGTTGTTGGTGGATGTCGACGGGCCGTTGAATCCGTATGCCGCGAAGCCGTACCGGCGACCCGAGGGGTATGAGACGCACAGGCTGCTGACGCCGAACTGGGAGGCCGCTGAGCGGCGGCGGCTCACTGAGTTCGGGTTGCCGGACAAGGCGGTGAAGCCCCTGCGGGTGTGGCTCGACCCGCGCCACGGCCCGGCGCTGACGGCGCTCCCCTTCGACCTGGTGTGGGCGACGACGTGGGAGGACGAAGCCAATGACTTCATCGCGCCGGTGCTGGGGCTGCCCCGACTGCCGTTCATCTCCTGGCCCGCACAACGTCCCGAGCCCGCGGACGGCGTGTTCTGGAAGACGCCCGCGATCGTCGCGTGGGCGAAAGGCCGGGTGTTCGCATGGATCGACGACGAGATCACCGAGGCCGACCGCACCTGGGTGCTGGACCACCATGACGGTCCGGCCCTGCTTCACCGAGTGGACCCCCGAAGCGGCCTCGTCGATGAGGATTTCGACGTGTTGGGCGCTTGGGCGGCCCAACTCGGTTGAACGGCACGACCGTTGGCCGCTCGTTCATTCGCCTTGGTTGAGTTGTTGCCGCGTCGCGTAGGCGTCCGGACGGTAGCGGCTTGAAATGTGGGGCGGCGTGGAGGGTGGCGCAGTCGGTGCTCAACCGCTGCTGAGGGACACCGCCCCTCACGTCGTCTCGGCGTGCCGGCCGCGGTCTCCGAGTGGGCGTTCCAGGGCCAGCCTCGTAACGCGTCGCCAGTCGGTCTCCGCGGCGCTCCGTGGCGTGCCGGGGCGATGGCGTGGCACGCGGACCCTGAGTGCTCCGGGGGCGCTGCGGCACACGACCGGTGCGGGCAGCACGGTGTGCTCGCCGTCGATGCCGACCGAGAGGGTGCCGGTGTCCGACTCGACGACGACTTCCTCGGCGTTGAGGCGGATGAGTCCCTCCGTGCCGCCGGCGCGCGGTCCGCGCACCAGGGTCGCCGCCTGGGCGGCGTTGTCGACTCGTACGCACACCACGCCCAGCTGTCCCGAGTCCAGCCGCTTCCTGCGTCCGGGGTGGGCCGCGTCGACGGCACGCCCGTACGGGTTGTTGCTGACGAGCAGTGCCTGGAGCCCCTCGGAGCGTGTCCGTCCGGCCCGCATCCGCAGCCGGGGTGCGTCGGCGCCGGTGAGGAGACCGGGCAGGGCGCGCAGGATCGTCTGCGTCTTCGCGTCGCGGTACTCGGGGTCGGCGACCACGGACGCGTACGTCCCGAAGGAGGCGTTGTTCACGAAGACGCGGTCCGCGGCGTAACCGAGGTCGACGCGGAGTTCCACGGCGTCGGTCAGGGCCTCCAGAGCTCGGGGCGGGTCGTCGCGGTCCAGTCCGAGGTCGAGGGCGAAGTGGTTGCGGGTACCCACGGGCACCACCACGAACGGCAGATCGTGCTGGGCGGCGACCTCGGCCACCAGGGCCTGGGTGCCGTCGCCGCCCGCCACCGCCAGCAGGTCGGCACCGTCGGCGACGGCCTGCCGCGCCAGCTCGGACACGTCCTGGACGCCCTCCAGCAGGGTCACGCGGCAGCCCGCCTCCCGGGCCTTCTCCACGAGGTGGAAGCGGCCCACCTTGCCGCCGCCCGAGCGCGGGTTCATGAGAATCCAGGGATGGCGTGCGGGCTCGGTCACCAGGTGTCCGGTCGCGTCGCGCCCCGGTGCCAGGGCGACACGCGCGGCCGTGGCGGCGAGTGCCCACAGGCCCAGCGACAGGAAGGCGGCCCACAGGATGCCGGCCGCCGCGTACAGAGCGAGCACGGCGGCGGGCGCGGCCAGTGACAGGGCGACTCCGAGGACGCGGGCCACGCCGGTGTGGGCGAGGGCCCACCACACACCGGCGACACCGAGTGCCAGCCCGGCGAGACCGACCAGCAGCCACAGCACGCTGCGCAGGCCGGCGGTGACGAGCGGCACCAGGACGGCGGCCAGCAGGGCGAGCAGTGCGAGGCGAGCCCATCCGGCACCTCGGTGCCGCGAAGTCCCGGCCGTGCGTGGACTGTTCATGGGAACCGTGCCGTTCGTTCCACGTGCGCGCCCTTCCTGTCCGCGGCCGCCCGGCGAGCGCGTGCCGTCAGGCCGAGTCGAGGTGGTCGTCCCCGCGTACCGCGCACAGGGCCCAGATGACGAACCCCGAGATCGCGATCATCACGACCGACCAGACCGGGTAGTACGGCACGGAGAGGAAGTTGGCGATGATGACGAATCCGGCGATCACCACGCCGGCGACGCGGGCCCACATCGTGGCCCGAACCAGCCCGAGGCTGACGACGACGGCCAGCGCGCCCAGTACCAGGTGGATCCAGCCCCAGCCGGTCAGGTCGAACTCGAAGACGTAGTTGCGTGTGGTGAGGAAGATGTCGTCCTCGGCGATGGCCATGACGCCCCGGAGGATGTCGAGCACTCCGACGATCATGAGCATGACGCCCGCGAAGACCGTCAGTCCGCCTGCCCACGCCTGCTTCCTCGGGTCGGCCTGCCGTGTGTGTGTCGCGCTCATACCGCTGCCTCGTTTTCGTGTCGTCGGACACCTGCTCAGCGTGCGGAGCCTGCGGCTGTCGCGCCGCCTGGGTGCTGGGACGGACCGTGTCCCGACAGCACCAGTTCCTTCGCCCTGCGGAACTCCTCGTCCGTGATGGCTCCGCGGTCGCGGATCTCGGCCAGCCGGGCGAGCTCGTCGACGCTGCCGGTCCCGGGCGTGGTGCCCGCCGCCTGCCTGATGTAGGCGTCGAAGTCGGCCTGCTGTGCGCGTGCCTGGGCCATCTCGCGACGGCCCATGTTCTTGCCGCGTGCGATGACGTAGATGAAGACGCCCAGGAAGGGCAGCAGGACGGTGAGGACCAGCCAGCCCGTCTTCGCCCATCCGCTCATCGCGTCATCACGGAAGATGTCGATGACCACGCGGAACAGCAGGATGAACCACATGATCCACAGGAAGAACACGAACATGCTCCAGAAGACGCTCAGCAAGGGATAGTCGTACGCCAGGTACGTCTGCGCGCTCATCTCGCCCTCCGTTCCCGGCGCCTCCGCCGGCCGACCTGTGTGGTGTTCTCAGCGTGGCCTCGGCGGGTGCCTGTCGACCTCACCCGGCGCGGGTGACTCCGGGTGCGCCCGACGGCCCGCGTCCCCACCGCCGGGACGGTGCCAGGACGCGGACGCGGCGCGGTACCAGTCCGAGGAGGCCACGTACTCGCCCAGCGCGAGGCCGGAGACCGCCACGAGGAACACGGCGATCAGCCAGGACAGGACCGTGAAGACGGGCCCCAGCGGGCCGAACTCCCGCAGGCTGCGTTCCACGGCCGTGGGCATGAACAGGGCGGCGGCCCAGCTCAGCACCACGGTGCCCGTGCCCGCCAGCAGCGCTCCCGGCAGCAGGTTCCGCCAGCCGATCCGGCCGCCGAGCAGCAGGTGCTGGGACCACCACCACAGCAGCGTCGCCGACAGCAGCGCCAGCACCCACCCGATGACCGCACGGCCGCCGAAGCCGCTGCGCAGCGGCGCCTGGACGAGGAGGACGGCCAGCCAGACCACCAGCCACAGCAGCCAGCGCCAGACCGCGGCGCGGATCGGCGCGCGTGGCAGGTGCCAGCACCGCTCGCACACCGCTTGGAGCGCCCGGCTGAAGGCCGTGGCCGACACCAGCGTGACGATCACACCCAGGGCGCCGACCGCGTCGCGTGTCGTGCCGGTGGCGGCGAAGGCGCGACGCACCTCGTCGAGGGTGTCGCCGCGCACTCCGAGAACCGTACGCACGGAGTCGGCCAGCAGGTCCTGCACGCCCGCGGGGGCGAACGCCGCGACGGTCATCAGCAGCGGCAGCGCGGTGATGAAGGCCTGCGCCGCCAGCCGCACGGCGCCCTCCACGACGTTGAGCGCCGACAGGCGGGTCAGCAGCCGTGCCGCCTGACCGGACCGCAGGCCCGCCGCGACCCGCTCCACCGCCATGCGTCTACGGTTTGCCGGAACGGGGCCGGGTTTCCTGACCATGGCTCACGTGGCCGCCGGTCGGTGCTTCTCGCCGGCGGTCGGACCCGCCGCGGCCGCGAGGACCGCCGCCAGGATCAGGGCGGCGAGGACCAGGCAGACGATGAGCGCGACCGCGCCCACCGAGGGGTGGTTCCACCGCAGCAGCGCCAGGGCTCCCGCCGCGATGAGGCCGGCGGACACCCACTTCGTGAGCATCATCAGCCGGTGGTACGGCGTCGTCCAGACGGCGAGCGCGGCGAGTACGAGGGTCACCACGGGCACCCACGTGCCGACGACGTCGAGCAGCCGCATCGTGTCCTGCGCCTTGTTCAGCTTCTCCGTCTCGAACAGGGTGATCGTGCGGTCGGTGTCGGGGATGGCGGTGGCCTTGCCGAAGCCGGCGTCGACAAAACGCTGGCGCACCTCGTCGACGACCTCGCCGACGTCCAGGCGGACCGTGTCGCCCTCCGCGCTCACGACGCCGCTCCGGTCACCGGTGAGCATGCCCACCACTGCGCCGTGCGCCCGCCGGTTAACGCCCTCCCAGGCCTGCTGGAAGACGTCGCTGGTGATCACGCGGCTCACTGTGCGGTCGACGACCTCTGTGACCGCGGACCGCAGAGGGCCGGTGAGTGCCTCGGCGCCGTCCACGACGCGGGGTTGTGCCCCGGCGTCCTGGAGGGCCTTGGCGAGGGAGTCCGTAACGGCTTTGACGTCCACATCCGCGACGACGCGGTCGGAGAGGCGGTCGGTGACGACCTTCTGCACCGAGGGTTCGGACGCCGGCGGCGCGACGGTCTGCACGTACCGGTCGGTGTCCGTGACCAAGTCCTGGACCCAGGCGGCGACCACGGCCAGCGGCGCGAGCAGCAGCGTCAGGAGCGGCAGGACCGACGCGCCGGCCCGGCGCACCCGGCGGTGCCGTACACCCGCGTGCCGACGCAGGCGTTCGTACTCCGCGCGTTCCGCGGCCGTCAGGGGGTGCGTGGGCGCGCGGTCCTCGGGGCTCGGTGAGGCCGGGTTCATGCGTGCTCCCCTCCTCGTGCGGTGAGCGGGTCGCCGCGAGCCCCTCGACCGGCGGCTCCCACGGGCCGGGCCGCGGTCAGGTCCTCGCACCGGAGGCGTGCGCGCCCGGTACGCCGGCCCTGCGGAGCGCGGCCCGCCAGGCCAGGGCGACGGCCGCTTCGGCCAGGCCGAGCAGGACGAGCCACAGCCCGAGGAGCCGGGTCAGGGCGCGGGCGGATTCGGTCGGCAGGGCCAGGACCACGATGCCCGCGACGATGGCGAGCACCGCGACACCCACGACGACGCCGCGGTGGGGGAGGTCCTTGGCGGCGATGGCCGTGTAGAGGGTCAGGACGCCGGAGGCCAGCCATACGACGCCGACGATCAGGGACAGGGCGGCGATGGTCTGCAGCGGGTTGCGCAGGCACAGCACTCCGGCGAGGAGGTACAGCACCGCCATGAGCAGCCCGGGCAGCCGTTCCCCGGACTCCTCCCGGCCGAAGACGGCCACGAAGCGGAACACTCCGGCGGCCAGCAGGTACAGGCCGATGAGGACGGCCAGGACGTGCAGGGTCTCGTCCGGCCAGACCAGGACCAGGACCAGGACCAGGACACCTGGCACCAGGGTCGCGATCGCCGAACACAGGATCCAGGTCCACGAGCGTCCCAGCTGTGCCAGTACGTCGACGGGGTTGCCGGCCGGGCGTGGGGCCGGCCCGTCGGTGAGGATCTCCGGTCCGGTGGGCGGCGCCGGATCACGCGGCATGGTCATGGCTCCTCCTCGCCGAGCAGGTCGCTACCGGACCGCCGGCTGGACGGTGCGCGGGGACCTGACCGCCTCAGCGTCCCCCGTGCCGCCCGCCCGTCGGGTCACCCGCCGCGGGTGATCCGGCGGACCGTGCCGCGGTGTGAGCTGGGACCCGGACGTGTTCGCCGGACCCGCGGTGAACGCAAGCAGCACGTCGGACGGAACGAAGAGCCATGGCATGAGCGAACCCGGAACGGACCGGCACAGGCCGCCGGAGCCACCGCACCGCGGGCACGGCGCGACCGCCCGTACCCGCCGCGGCTCCGTGGGATCAGCGCGTACCTCCCGGGAGGTGCGCGCCATGACGAGGCCGCGGACGGCCGGCGGGCCACCTCTCCGGGACGGAGCCGCGCGCATGCACACGGGCGCTTCCCGGACGCTGCTGCCTCACCGGCGCCGGGGGACCGTGCCGGGTGCCGTCCCCGACGCCAGGACGCCGAACCGGGAGGCCGGACCATGACCGTACCGAACCACTTCACCGCGTCCCTGCCCGAGGCCGAGCGAGCGGCTCACGGCAGGAGCGCACGCTCACGCGCCTCGCGATCGAGTCACGGCTGGTTCGAGGCCGACGAGCGGCGGACCGACCCTGTGGAGGTGGTCGAGCGCCAGTCCGCCGACCGTGTGCGGGAGTTGGTGCCGATCCGCTACGGCCGCATGCTGGAGTCGCCGTTCCGCTTCTACCGCGGGGCGGCGGCCATCATGGCGGGCGACCTCGCGGCCCTGCCCAGCACGGGACTGTGGGTGCAGCTCTGCGGGGACGCGCACCTGCTCAACTTCCGGCTCCTCGCGTCGCCGGAACGTCATCTGGTCTTCGACATCAACGACTTCGACGAGACCCTGCCCGGCCCCTTCGAGTGGGACGTCAAGCGGCTGGCGGCGAGCTTCGTGACGGCGAGTCGAGCCAACGGCTTCTCGCTCAAGGAGCAGAACAGAGCGGTGCGCGCCTGCGTGAGCGCGTACCGGGAACGGATGCGCGAGTTCGCCGGCATGCGCACCCTGGACATCTGGTACGCGCAGGACGACACCGACCGGATGCGCCAGTTGCTGGCCTCCTCGATGGACAAGGAGGCCAGGCGCCGTACGGCCCGGGCGACGGAGCGGGCGCGCACGCGGACCAACATCCAGGCGTTCGAGAAGCTGACCCGGGTCACGGTCGACGGCCGGCGCATCGCCCCGGACCCACCGCTGATCACGCCGCTCGACCAGTTGCGGGACGACCGTGCCGAGGTCGGGCGCGAGGAGCAACTGCGCGGTCTGGTGGGCGGATACGCGCGAACCCTGCCGTCCGAACGCCGTCACCTGCTGCGTCACTACCGGCTCGTGGACATGGCCCGGAAGGTCGTGGGCGTCGGAAGCGTGGGCACCCGCTGCTGGATCCTGCTGCTGCTCGGCAGGGACGACGACGACCCCCTGCTGCTGCAGGCCAAGGAGGCCCAGGAGTCGGTCCTTGCGGCCCACACGGGCGGGGACGGCTACGACAACCAGGGCCGCCGGGTGGTGACCGGCCAGCGCCTGATCCAGACGACCAGCGACATCTTCCTGGGATGGACACACGTCACGGGCCTGGACGGGCAGGACCGGGACTTCTACGTGCGTCAACTGCGGGACTGGAAGGGCATCGCACAGCCGGAGACGATGGACCCCGGCCTGCTCTCCCTCTTCGCTCGGCTGTGCGGGGCCTCGCTGGCCCGTGCCCACGCCCGCTCCGGCGACCCCGTCGCGATCGCCGCGTACCTGGGCGGCAGCGACCGCTTCGACAGGGCGCTCACCGTCTTCGCCCAGTCCTACGCCGACCAGAACGAGCGGGACTTCGAGGCGCTGGGAGCGGCGCGCCGTTCCGGGCGGATCACGGCGGAGAGTCTCTGAGAGGCGGGCTTCCGCCGACCCGAACTCCGCACGCTGTAGCCCTTGTTCCAGCTCCGCCGACCCGAACTCCCCGCGCCGTAGCCCTGGTTCCGGCTCCGCCGCCCCTCTGTCCGCTTCGTCGGAGGCCCCCTCGTCGGGGGCCTTCCTCATCGCGTCACCTGCGCTGTGTCTGTGCTGACTACCCGCGCCGGCCTCCAAGGACCGCCGGCTCGCTTCTCGTCAGCGTGAAACCCCGTGTGATCGCCGCCCGCATCCCCACCCGGACGGAGGCGGACTCACCCCAGCCGAATTCCCGGGACACCCGGTGTCAGCAGGATCATCCGTTCCGTCACTCCGGCAACTGCCGCATCTCCAGGACGCGCAGCCCCAGCGACTGGCAGCGGGCCAGCAGCCCGAACAGGTGCGCATCGTCCACGACGGGGCCGAACAGGAGCGTCTGGCCGGACATCACCACGTGACCGAGCTCCGGGAACGCCTCGGCCAGCGTGTCCGACAGGTCTCCCTCGACGCGAATCTCGTAGCGCATGGCTTGCTCTCCCCTGGGCGGCGTGGGGCAGGCGGACGGCGCCCTTCCCTGCGATCGTGCTCCTTCGCGCCGGACCGGCCATCACCCGGTACAGGTGACCCGCCGGGCACGGCGCGGAGGTCGAAGGGCGTCAATGCTTCAGGACGATCTTGAAGGTGATGATCAGCAGCCCCAGCACCAGGTTGACCGAGGCGGTGCTCGCCATGAGACGCCGCGAGGCACCGGCCCGGCGGGCCGCGGCCACGGACCAGCCCACCTGCCCGGCCACCGCGACGGACAGGGCCAGCCAGACGGCACCCTGCACGTCCAGCCCCAGGAGCGGGCTCACGGCCACCGCGGCGGCGGGCGGAACGGCCGCCTTGACGATCGGCCACTCCTCGCGGCAGACGTGCAGTACCGCTCTGCGGTCCAGGGCCTGCTGCGCCAGACGCGCGCCGAACAACTGCGCGTGGACGTGCGCCACCCAGAACACCACGCCGGTGAGCAACAGCAGCAGCACCAGTTCCGTGCGCGGGAACGAGCCGAGAGTGCCGGCGCCGATCACCACGGAGGCCGCGAGCATGGAGCCGTAGACGCCGCCCGTGTAGTCGGCACGCGTCCGGCGCTCGGTCGGTGTCGTCCGCTCCTCGGCGGGGCTCGGGGTCCGGGACATCGGTCCTCCAGGGGTTCAGCGCGTCGATCCTGTGACGCCGGCCGGGGCTCCGCTCTTCGGCCGCGAGGGACGGCGCTCGCGGCCCGCCGGCAGATGCGGGGTGACGAGGAAACTGGCGAGGGTGATGCCGCCCGTGGCGAGGATCGCCGCCTTCAGCCCGTCGAGCTGCGCGTCGGCGTAGGACTCCGCGATGGCGTCGACCTCCGAAGGCGGCAGTCCCTCGCGTTCGGCCGCCGTGCGGACCTCTTCGGTCGGGACGAAGGAGACTCCGGCCTCCAGGGCCACGCTGACCCCCTCGCGTGCCTGCGCGGACAGCCGCGGGTCGTCCTCGACCTTGCTGGTGACGGCGTGGCCCAGCGCGCCGATGAGGATCGACCCGATGAGCGCGGTTCCCAGAGCGGAGCCCAGGTTCTGTGCGGTGAACTGGAGCCCTCCGACCTCGCTGCGCTCCTTCTCGCCGACGCTGGACTGGACGACGTTGCCGAGCTGCGAGGCGAGCAGGCCGACACCCACGCCGAGCAGCGCCATCGCGCCGGCGAACTGGGCGTCGTCGATCTCCGGCTCGATGGTGGCCAGTAGCCATACGACGGCCACCGTGAGAGTCAGCAGGGCCAGCCGGACCACCCGGCGCGGTCCCATCACCCTTCCCAGCGCGGAACCGCACAGGGAGGTCACCAGCATGGTGGCGGACACCGGGAGCAGCCGCAGCCCCGTCTGGAAGGCGTCGAACCCCTGCACCACCTGGAGGTACAGCGGGATGGCGAAGAACAGTCCGAGCAGGATGAGGTTCTGGCTCAGCAGCGTCATCAGGCCGGAGCGCAGCACCGGTCTGCTCAGCAGGGACAGATGGACGAGGGGATCGGCGCCCTGTTCGTCCCGCCGTCGTTCCCAGTACCGGAAGAGGGTGAGGACGGCGGCTCCGGCGGCGACGACGAACAGCGTCGGGGCGAAGCCGAGGACGGTGAAGGGCGGATTGCGGGGCTGCACCCATCCCCAGGTGCTGCTCTGCAGCACGCCGAGCACGCACAGCCCCAGTCCGGCCGCGGAGAGCACCGCGCCGATCCCGTCCAGCCGCGGTCGTGGGCCGGTCGGGTCGGTGCGCGGGATCACCCCGCGGCACAGCAGGACGGCCAGCACGACCACGACTTCACCGACGAAGACCAGCCGCCAGGTGAGGTACGTCGTCACCCAGCCGCCCAGCAGGGGGCCGACCGCGATTCCCGCGCCGGCGAGCCCGCCGACCACCGCGTAGGCGACGGCCCGGTCCCGTCCTCGGTACGACTCCGCGATGAGGGCGGCCATGGCGGGCAGCACCATGGCGGCGCCGAGTCCTTCGATGACGGACCAGCCCAGGGTGAGGACCCACAGCGTGGGTGCCACGGCGGTCAGGGCCGATCCGACGGCGTAGACGGTGAGACCGAGAAGGAAGACGCGGCGGCGCCCCAGGATGTCACCGAACCTGCCACCGATGATCATGAAGGCGGCCATCACCAGCGCGTACAGCGTGATGACGGCCTGGATGGCGGTGACCTCGGTGTCGAAGTCCTCGACCAGCTGGCTGATCGAGACGTTCATGACGGACGTGTCCAGGACCATCAGGAACTGGGCCGTACCCAGGACGATCAGAGCGCGCCAGTGCTTCAAGGTGTCCACCTCGCCTCAGTGAGTCGGCCGTGCTGCCGGCGGAATGCGCCGGGCGGCGGCCCACGCGTGCGCTGCCGCCCTCCCATCGCAGCCGAACGGCCCGCCCAGCGCCTCACCCGCCACGGGGGAGGGAGAGGGGATCGGGCGGGGCCGTGCGGTAATCGGGCCGGCGCGGCGTCCGGAAGTCTCTCGCGCCATCGGATGCGGGCCTCGGCCACACGGCCCAAGGGAAGGAGTTCACTTCGGTCGCCCGGAGGCGGCGGCTCGCGCCCGCGGCCGCCCGCACCTGATGCCTACGCCGGACGCCCCGGCCGGGGTCGTCGGCGCGGGCGGTTCACATCAGCCCGAGCTCGCGGGCGCGGCGCACCGCCTCGTTGCGCCGGTTCACGGCCAGTTTCCGGTAGACGCTCTTGAGGTGGGTCTTCACCGTGTTCACGGACACGTAGAGGTCCGCGGCGATCTCCTCGGTGGACATCATCCTGGCCAGCCGTTCCAGGACGTCGCGCTCGCGTCCGCTCAACTCCTCGGCGACGAGCGCCGGGGGCCGCTCGTCCTCGGCGGCGGCCGGCGTGCTCCGTCGCGACGGACCGGGGGCCAGCCAGTCCGCGGCAAGGTCGTGCAGCGGCGCGGTGGCCAGCATGGGCCGTAGCCATGGACCGGCATCGAGGAAGGGACGCCGCAGCCGCTCACGCCGGGCGTCGAGAAGCGCCTGCGCGACGAGTCGGCGGGCGGTGGCGCCGTCGCCCGCCTCCTGCGCCGCCCGGGCCTTGACCAGCGCTGCCCGGACGGTCACGGCCGGACCGGTGCGGCCCGTGGTGGGGATCGCGTCGAGCAGGGCGAGCGCCCTCTCGGGACGGGCCGCGGCGAGGAACATCCGTGCCGCCTCGACCGCGCAGGCCGGCTGATCGGCGGACACGTCTTCGAGTACCTCGACCGCGCTCTCCGGGTGCCCCTCCGACAGGTGGGCGGCGGAGACGACCAGTGCCGCGCAGCCGTCCGCCCAGGGCGAGGGCACGGCGGTGGACACGCCCGGGTCCACCACCTCCACGGCGGCGCGGGCCTTGCCCCGGGCCAGCAGAAGGCGAGCCTCGACGACGGCTCGTCCCGCCGCCGTCACCGGGTCCTGCCCGATGAGGGGGAGCCGGGCCGTCTCGTCGAGGAGTCCCTGGGCCCGGCCCAGCTCATCGCGCTCGATGGCCACGGCGGCCAGCACCAGCAGCCCGAGGGCGGAGCCGGCGCCGGACGGGTCCTGTCGGGGCGGCCCGGACGAGGGGTCCTGGCGAGGCGGACCGGACCGCTGCGGTTCGGGGGCTCCCGTCAGGGCCTTGCGCTCCGCCCGGCCGATCCAGCCGTGGAGGTGGTCGATCAGAGCCAGGTGCCCGACCGCCTCCTCACGCGGGAGCACGGTGGGCGCCCCGCCCGGCGTGCCCGCCACCTGGGCCAGCACCGCGCGCGCGTCCTCGAACCGTCCGGCCCACAGGCGGGCCGAGCCCAGGTGGGTCCGCAGGAGCGCCATGAGTTCGGGATGCCCGTCCAGCAGTGGACCCGGGACCTCCCGCCGGAGTGCGCCGGCCGTCTCGGCGGCCGCCTCGGCGTCGTCGGGCGCGCCGGTCAGCCGGGCGGCCAGCGTCTGCAGCAGGGCGCAGCTCAGCCGGGCGGACGCGGCGTCGGGTCCCGCGGCGGCCAGCCGCTCCTGCGCGCGGCGCAGGTGGTGCAGTCCGCGTTCGGCTTCGCCCCGGGACAGGTCGCGGGCCGCCCGCACCAGATCGGTGGCGGGGCCGGCGGTCCCGGGGTCCAACTCGGAGAAGACGTGGTCGAGTTCGCCGGAGCGCAGACCGGTGAAGAACTGCCCGATCGCCAGGTCGTCGACGAGGGCTTCGGCGGTGAACTCCCAGTCGCCCGCGGCCGCGCCGTGGGCGAGGGTCTCCGTGAGCGTCCCCCGGCGGCGCAGCCAGCGTGCGGCGCGCCGGTGGAGTTCCGGCTCCAGGCCTGGCATGCGCACCCGCAGATGGGCGCGGAGTATCTCCCCGAACAGCGGGTGCAGCCGATACCACGAGTGCCCCAGACGCTCGACGAACGCGTTCCCGCGGTGCAGTCCGTCGAGGATGGGCTCGGCGTCGCTCCGCAGGGTCAGGGCGTCCGCCAGGCCGGGACAGAAGCGGTCCAGGACGCTGACGCGCAGCAGCAGGTCCTGGGTCTCCGCCGTCTGCCGCTTGAGCACTTCGGCGAGCAGGAAGTCCGCGACCGTGCTCCGGTCCGCCTCGAACTCCTTCAGATACCTCTCCGGATCCTCGGTCTCCCCTGCGGCCAGGGCACACAGGCGCAGACCGGCCGCCCAGCCGCGGGTGCGATCCACCAGGGCGCTCGCGGCCGGCACCGGCAGAGTCAGTCCGTGCAGCTCCAGCAGCGCCACCGTCTCCTCCGGCGTGAAGGCGAGCTCGGCGGCGCGGATCTCCGTCAGCTCGTCCGCCGCCCGGTAGCGGTGCAGGGGCAGGAGGGGTTCGGTCCGGGTCACCAGGACCAGACGCAGGCCCTGCCCCGCGTGATGCAGGACGAACTCCAGCTGCTCCGCGATCTCCGGGTCCGTCACACGGTCGTACTCGTCGATCATCACGACGACGGGTCCGGCACGGCCGTTCAGCTCGGCGGCGAGCGCCGACAGCAGCCGCTGGTCCACCCGGCCCGCCTCGGCCGGAACCCCCACCGCTGCGGACACCGGCGCCCCGCCAGCGCGCAGGGCTTGCAGCACGTAGGCCCAGAACACTCCGGGACGCCGGTCCTCCGCCTCCGCGGACAGCCAGGCGACCGGCTGCCGCAGTCCGGCGGCCCAGTCGGCGGCCAGCAGGGTCTTGCCCGCTCCGGCCGGACCGTTGACCAGCGTCAACGGCGTCCGGAGGGCTTCGTCGAGATGATCGACGAGTCGCTGCCGCCGCAGGAACGTGGCCGGTCCTGTCGGCACGGTGATCCGCGTACGGAGAAGGGGTTCTCCCGGAAGATCGAGCCACGGGGCGCCCGGGTCGGCCGCTCCCGAAGCATGCTCGGAGGTCTCCGCCACGGGCGCTCACCACCACTGTCCGTCGGAGTCGTGTCACGGGGCAGTGCTCTCGGATCCAGCATCCCAGCCCTCCCGCCCCCGCGCGCGACGTGCAAGATCGGTACTGGGGTGGTAGGCGGCGCCCTCCGGGCGTGTACGCGAGCGCTTTCCGGCCGTGCGTCAGGTACCTGCCGGGTCGCCGCCCTGCCGGGCGCCGGTGAACATGTCGACCAGGCTGTGCGGCGCGTTCTCGTCGAGGTAGAGGGGGAGAAGGGCGGCGGCCTCGGCGGCCGCCTCGGCACTGCGGGGGAACAGCGCTTCCTCGTACGCGGTGAGCGCCGCCTCGGTGTCGTCGGGGTGGGCGGCTATGGCGTCGGCGAGTTCCGCGCCGTCGAGCATGGCGATGTTGGCGCCCTCGCCGGAGGGCAGCATGAGGTGGGCGGCGTCACCGAGCAGGGTGACGCCCGGGACATGCTCCCACCGGTGGTCGCCCGGCAGTGAGTGCAGGATCCGGGCGACCGGAGCGGTCTCGCCGTCGGTGATGAGCGCGGTGAGTTCGGGTGCCCATCCGGGGAACTCCTCGGCGACCCGGGCCGCGGCTCCGGCGGCGTCGGTGAAGTCGATGTCGTCGATCCACTCACGCGGTTTGTTGAGCTGGACGTAGGTGTGCAGGACGCCGTCCGGCTCCCGGTGGGCGGCGATTCCCTTGCCCGGTGCGAGCGCGAACATGGAGCCCTCTCCGACCGCCCCGGCGCTGGCGGGGTGGCGTTCGTCGCTGTCGAACAGGTAGGTCTCGACGAACACCGTGCCGGCGTACTCGGGTCGCGCCGCGGACAGCAGGGGGCGGACCCGTGACCACGCGCCGTCCGCGCCGACCAGGAGGCCGCTCGTCACCTTCGAGCCGTCGGCGAAGGTGAGCTCGTGCCGGCCGTCGCCCAGAGACCGGGCCACGGTGACCTTGTGCCCCCAGGCGACCGTGCCGGCGGGCAGCGAGTCGAGAAGCAGCTGCCGCAGCCGGCCGCGGAGCACCTCGGGCCGCCCGCCCGAGCCGTCGTCGGGCCGGTCGAACAGCACGGTCGCGTGCCGGTCGAGCACGCGGATCGCTTGACCGCCCTCGTGGATGAGGTCGAGGAACCGGTCGTACAGGCCTGCGGCCTTGAGAGCCCGCTGTCCGTCGTGGTCGTGGATGTCGAGCATGCCGCCCTGGGCACGCGCGGCCGGTGACGCCTCTGCCTCGTACACCGTCGCCGGGATGCCGTGGACGTGCAGGACGCGGGCCAGCGTCAGCCCGCCGAGCCCCGCTCCGACGATCGTGACGTGCGTGGTCATGGTGCTTCCTCCGTGATCGCGGACCCCGGGGCGAGCGCCGACCGAGGGAGTCTGGAACGACGTTCCAGCACGCCCAGAGTGGAACACCGTTCCATCACCTGTCAAGCTGGAACAATGTTCCAGAGCGTCTACGATGGCGGCATGGCAACCAGGACGCGCCGTCCGGACCGACGGCAGGAACCGCTCTCCCGCGAGCGCATCGTCACCACCGCCGTGGAACTCCTCGACATGGTGGGGGAGGGCGGTCTCACCTTCCGCGCGCTGGCCGAGCGGCTCGCGACCGGCCCCGGGGCGATCTACTGGCACGTCACGGGCAAGGCCGAGCTCCTCGGTGCCGCAACCGACGCCGTCATCGGAGCCACCACCGTCGGAGACACTGCCGCGACCCCGCAGGAGACGATCCGCGCCCTCGCACTGGGCCTGTTCGACGCGATCGACGCCCATCCCTGGGTCGGCACGCAACTCGCCAGTTCACCGTCGCAGCCGCCCATGCTCCAGGTCTTCGAAAGCCTCGGACGACAGGTCCAGGCGCTCGGGGTGCCGGACGAGGCCCAGTTCACCGCGGCGTCCGCGCTGCTGAACTACATCCTCGGAGTGGCGGGCCAGAACGCCGCGAACGCGCGCACGGTGCGGCCGGGCACGGACCGCACCGAGTTCCTCGACGCCACGGCGACCGCGTGGGAGGCACTCGACCCCGACCGCTACCCGTTCACCCGGCACGTCGCCGAGCGCCTCCGCCGGCACGACGACCGGGCAGAGTTCGCGGCCGGCATCGACCTCATCCTCGCGGGGATCACCGCGCGCCCGTAGCCCGGTTCCTCCGGAGGCCTCCGGACGTCCGTGGTCCGGCGCCTGTCCGTGCCCGCTCCTCAGCTTCGGGCCGGGTCGCCCTCGAACTCGGGACGGAAGCTGCGGATCACGTCGTGACCCGGCTGGACGAGGACGTAACTGTGCTCCGGGACCTCGTTCCAGGCGCCCGGGAGGTCGCCCAGCGGTTCCGACACGACGAGACGCGTCTCCTCCGAGACCTCACGGAGGAACCCGACGTCGGGGTGGAGGGAGCGCAGGGTGTCCACCCTCGTGCTGAAGTACAGCGAGCGTGACCGCCCTTCGCTGGAGTAGCGGAACGCCCACAGCCGCTCGCCGTCCGCCACCGCGACGGTCATCTGGAGGGGATTCTCGACGCCGTGCGCGTGGCCCGTTCGCTCGACGAGGGCCGCCATACGGGCCACCGCCCCGGGTGGGTCCTCCGTGAGGCCGAAGGTGAGGGCGAGGTAGAACATGAGCTCGGAGTCGGTGGACCCCTCGATGTCGGGGTACAGCTCCGGATCGACGGCCACGGCGAGATCACGCCGGAGGAGACGGAAACCGTTGATCATCCCGTTGTGCATCCACATCCAGCGGTCGTGCCGGAAGGGGTGGCAGTTGGACTGCTGCACGGCCGTCCCGGTCGCCGCCCGGATGTGGGCGAAGAAGAGGCCCGAGCGGACGTGATGGGCGACCTCCCGCAGATTGCGGTTGTTCCACGCCGGGCCCACGTCCCGCACGATGGCCGGGGTCGCGCCCGTGTCCAGGGTGTACCAGCCGAGGCCGAAACCGTCGCCGTTGGTCGTCTCCACCCCCATGCGGGAGTGCAGACTCTGGTCGATCAGGGAGTGGGTCGGCTTGAACAGCACCTGGCTGAGCAGGACAGGAGTGCCCGAGTAGGCGATCCAGCGGCACATCTTGGATCCCTCCGCTGCTGGGATCAACGGCCCGTCACAGGAGAGGCGCCGTCGGACGAGTAGTCCCCAGTATCGCCCGGCCGTGCGCCGACGGCACGCCGGGACGCCCTTTGTTCTGGCCCGGAGACAGGGGGGACAGGGGCGGCCTTACGGGGACGGCGTCCGGGCGCGGCACACGGACAAGGCCGGATCGGGCAGTGCCTGGTGGGAGCGCCGGGAGAGGGTGTGGCGGGCGCGCTTTCTGGACCTCCGCCCCTGGCGATTCCGTCATGGCCCTCGCGTCTAGGGTTCGGACATGACATCGAGCGCCTACCTCTCCGAACTCTTCTCGCTGGACGGCCGGGTCGCCGTCGTGACCGGAGGGAGTTCCGGTATCGGCAGAGCCATCGCGGGAGCGCTCGCCAGGGCCGGTGCGAGCGTGGTGGTCGTGGCGCGCAAGGAACGCGAACTGACGGCCACCGTCGACGAGTTGACGGCGGAGGGATGCCGGGCGGCCTGGGTGAGCGCAGATCTGGGCACCCGCGAGGGCGTGCGCGCGGCGGCGGAACAGGCGGCCGAGGTGTTCGGCGAGCCCGACATTCTCGTCAACAGCGCCGGGGTCAACCTGCGGCCGCCGATGGACGAGCTGACCGACGAGGTGTGGGACACCACCATGGCGGTGAACCTGGAGGCGCCCTATCTGCTCGGCCAGCGGTTCGGGCCCGGTATGGCCGAGCGCGGATTCGGCCGGATCATCCACATCACCTCGCAGCAGGCGCACCGGGCGTTCGTCCAGAGCGGCGCCTACGGCGTCTCCAAGGGGGCGCTGGAGTCCTTGGCCCGGTCACAGGCGGAGGCCTGGTCGCGGCACGGCGTCACCTGCAACACGCTCGTGCCCGGCTTCGTCATGACGCCGCTCAACGAACGCCTGTCGTCCGACCCGGAGAAGGTGGCGGCGCTCGCGGAGCGCACGATGGCCGGGCGCAACGGTCTGGCCCAGGACTTCGCCGGCGCCGCGGTGTTCCTGGCCGGTCAGGCGTCCGGCTACGTCACCGGTCAGTCGATCTTCGTCGACGGTGGCCTCTCCGTGCACTGAGTCGGAGCCGACGCCGGTGCCGTCCGGCCGTACAGCGAGCGATGGGTGCCGCGGGGCGCCTGTCCCGCGTCGTGCGATGCTCACCGCATGAACACGCAAGACGCCGTGGTGGTCGTCCGCCGGCCTGGCAGGGACCTCTCCGCCCGTGACGGGCTGTCCGAGCTGCTGGCCGCCTACCACCTGCGGACGCAGGCCGAGAAGGGTGAGGCCGCCGGCGGCGTGGACGAGCTGCCGGACCGCTACCGCGCCGAACTGGTCCGTCCTGAGGCCGTTTTCGCGGACGGCGCCGTGTTGCTGGCGTTCAGCGGTGCCACCGCGGTGGGCTGTCTGGTCGTGACCGCTCCCGTCGACGGGCACTGCGAGATCAAGAGGCTCTGGACGGACCCGGCGTTCCGGGGGAGGGGCGTGGCCTCCGACCTGGTCGGCGCCGCGCTGACGTACGCCGCAGACCTCGGCGTGGGCCTGGTGCGGCTGTCGGTGTGGGAGTGGCGTACCGGGGCCATCGCACTGTACGAGCGGTTCGGGTTCACCATCACCGAGTCCTGGGACGACCGCGACCGGCTCGTCTGCATGGTGCACGCGGTGAAGGGCTTGTAGTCCCACGCAGGCGCGGCGGTGGTGATGCGCTTGCCGTCGCCCAGGACGGTGTGACGGGCGATGGCGGGTACGTGATCCCGGGTCGCGCCCGTACCGGCAGGGGGCGCGACCCCCGGCCGGTACGGTGCGCTGTCTCAACCGGCGTCGGCCAAGTCGAAGTTGAGCCGCTCCCGCACTACCGGGTAGCCCGCCTTGGCGAAGTTGGCGGCCATCGGGAAGTTGCCCTGGTCCGTCGCCGCGGACACGAAGTCCGCGCCTTGCTCGACCAGGAAGTGGGTGCACTCCGCGAGCAGGTCATAGGCGTACCCGCGGCCCCGCTGCTCCGGCAGCACCCCGATGAATCCGACGCAAGGGCCCGACGGGTTGCGCGCCGGGATGTGGATGCCCACCGGCTCCCCTTGCGGAGTGTGAGCGATCTGCCACCACTCCCGAGGCGACGGGCACCAGTTGAAGAAGTCGAGTTCCTCCTGGGCGGCCTTGTCGATGCCGCCTTCGCGGATGGCTCGCAGGGCGTGGGCGTCCAACGTCACGGAGTGGATGCTGCGCAGCGCGTCGAAGAAGACCGCGTCGTCCGGTTCGGAGCGGAACTCCAGGCGGCCGGGGCGTTCGGGCAGCCCGCAGTCGGGTGTCCAGCGGTACAGGAAGCGCTCCACCAGGAGTTCGTATCCCGCCGCCCGTGCGGCGGTGAACCGTGTCTCGGCGGCGGTGCGCAGGGCGGGGTCCTCGCGCCAGCCGGCGGGCAGGTTCATCTCGAGCTCGACCTGCCAGGGTGCGCTGCGCAGGAGTTCGGCTCCGGCCTTCTCCTCGCCCTCGGCCACGTCGAACCAGTTGACGGTCAGCGGTGTGGTGTCGTCGGGGCCACCCCACCAGGCGGCACGGGCGACGACCTTTCCGTCGCGCAGGGCCACGCGCTTCCAGTCGGTGCGGAAGCGGGTGCGCCGGTGTGCCTCCCGCGTGTTCAGCGGGTCGGGCAGGGTGTCGAAGAGATGTGCGTCGCGCTCGTCGAGCGCGTGGATGACCGTGTCGGTCATGAGTCCTCCGGGAAGAATGCCGTGTGAAGCGCTCCCGGTCGGATCAGACGAGCCACGCCGGGGCAACGGAAAGGGAGCGCTGGGTCGTTGTGAACTGCATGGCACTCGCCTCCTTCCGTCCGTCTCAGGGCGTGCGCCCACCTTACGGCCCACGGCGAGCCGGGGCCACCGGTTTTTGACGACGGTCGCGTCCCGGTCTCCTTCCCTTGGCTGACCGGTGCGGCCGCCGCAGACGCCCCCGACCCGTCGGCAGCGGTGACTGGAAGGGTTCGGAATCACCGTCTCAGCTGTCCCGCGCCTCCAGCAGCTCCTCCGGGGGCCGGAACCCCGCCCGTCGGTAGAGCGGGGCGCTGCGCTCGGACGGCCAGACCACGAGCACGTCCATGCCCGTGGCCCGTGCGTGCCGGCGCAGGGCGTCGAGCAGTGCGGCACCGCACCCGCGGTCGCGGAACCCGGGGGTCACGTAGAAGTTCGTCACGTAACCGAGGGGTGTGTTGTCCTCATAGGGCTCGGGCACTCGTTCCACGAGGTTGAGGAAGACGTGCCCCCGGGCCACTCCGTCGCTTTCGGCCACCCAGGCCAACCACCGTCCGTCGCCCAGCCGTTCCCGGATTCACTGCTCGGCCTCCCTCGCGGAGTGAACCGGGGCGGGGGCGTCGACCTCGTGGTCCGCTTCGTAGTCCTCCTGCTTGAACGCCCAGCGCAACCGCGCCAGTTCGGGAGCGTCGGCCGCCTCGGCCCGGCGTACGCGGAAGTCTGTGGTCATGCGGCAAGTTTCGCGTGGTCTCGCCTCGGCCGCGCCTGAATTTCTGTCGGCCGCGTCCCGGAGGGCCTGCAGGCGCCGCGCCCTGAGTGGTCCGGCACGGCAAGGGGCCCGCCGTGGGACGCGGTTCGCGTCTCGCGCCGCAGTCGCGATCACGTTCACGCGGCGCGGGTTCGGCTCCGGCTGCCGGTGACGGTCCCTGCGTCGCGGTTCATCCCCGACACCTCGGCGTCAGTAGGGGAGCCCTTCCGACGCCGCGTGCAGGGCGGCGAGGAGGCAGGCGGTGATCTCGTTGCCGGCCGCGTCCGGGTCGTCCCCGTACCGCCGTGCGAAGTCCTCGGCGGCGGCGCGCAGTGCCCCGTTGAGGGTCGCGGCGTGGACCTTCACTCGCAGGTCGTCGACGTCCGCGCCGGATCGCCGGGCGAGCATCGTCGCGAGGACGGGCAGTGCGTCGTCGTGCGCCTGGAGCCAGACGGCGCGGAGTGCCGGGTCGGTGGAGGTCATCCGGATCAGGTCGAGGATGACGGGGGCGGCCGGCGGCATCTCACCGTTCCCGCAGAGGTCCTCGAAGAAGTCCAGCAGGCCCATGTCCGTCGGCCAGTACCGCAGTTGGTCCATGGCGAAGTCGAGGCCCGCGGTGAGCAGAGGCAGTACGCAGCTCTCCTTGGTGGGGAAGTGCCGCCACAGCGTGCGGGCGGAGATGCCGACCGCCTGGGCGATCTGCTCGCCTGTCGTTGCGCCGACGCCCTGCGTGGTGAACAGGTGGACGGCCTCACGGGCGATGTCGAAGCGGAGGGCGGACCTGCGCCGTTGGGCGAGCGACGGCCTGTCGTCCGGTGCCGCAGGCTGCCCGTGGTCCACGGATGGCGTCCTGCGCACGCTCGCTCCCCGCCCTCGGTCTCTGGTCGCCGCAGCATAGCGAAGCCGCCGCAAGATGACGCATGCAGACGTCTTGTCACTGAGTGACACGCGAACTTACTCTGCCGTAAGTAACCAGCGAGTAACCGCCGCGGTCTCGCCCGCTCTTTGGCATGCCCCTGCCAAGCGACGGGCGCGGTCCGGTCTGCGCGAACCCCGCCCGGCCCGCCGAAACGGCGCGGTCGGCCGCCCCACGGACGGCACCCCCACATCCGACCAAGGAGCCCCACATGCCCAGGCCCAGCAGACGCGCCCTGCTCGCCGGTGCCACCGGACTGGCCGCCGCGAGCCTCCTCCCCTCACCGGCGGCCTCGGCCGCACCGTCCCGCGTGCGGCTGACCAGGGAGGAACACCGGGTCGTCGTCATCGGATCGGGGTTCGGGGGAGGTGTGGCGGCGCTCCGCCTCGCGCAGGCCGGCGTGCCGGTGACCGTCCTGGAGCGCGGCCGCAGGTGGCCGACCGGGCCCAACGCCGAGACCTTCCCCCACGTGTCCGGCCTCGACAAACGGATGCTCTGGTACGGCACGCTCCCGGCCGCCGTCAGGCCGCTCGCCCGGCTGATCGGCACCCCACTGGCCTTCGCGCCCTACACAGGGCTTCTCGAACCCGTACTCGGCGAGAACATCCTCAGCGTCTGCGCGGCCGGGGTCGGCGGGGGATCGCTGGTCTACCAGGGCATGACCCTCCAGCCCTCGGAAGCGGTGTTCAACACCTGGCTGCCCGAACGCCTCGACTACGGCCGCATGGACCGGATCCACTACCCCCGCGTGGCGCACATGCTCCAGGTCGCGACGGCACCCGACGAACTCGTCGGCGCCCGCACCTACTACGCGGCACGGGTCTTCGCCGAGCGGGTGCGCGGAGCCGGTTACGACCTCGCGAAGATCCCGATGCCGATCGACTGGGACTACGCCCTCGCCGAACTCCGCGGCGAGATGAAGCCCTCCTACACCAACGGGGACTGCGCACTCGGCGTCAACAACGGAGGCAAGCACTCCGTCGACGTGACGTATCTGCGGCAGGCCGAGGCGACCGGCAAGGTCACCGTCGCGACCCACCACAACGTCACCTCCGTGGCCCGGGCCGCCGACGGCCGCTGGGAGGTGTGGGCCGACCGCACCGACGACTCGGGCCGCGTGCTGGAGCAGAAGGTCCTCTCGACCCGTGCCCTGGTCATGGCAGCCGGCAGCGTCAACACGAGCAGGCTCCTGGTCCGCGCGCAGGCGACCGGCGCCGTGCCCGACCTCCCCGACGGACTCGGCGAAGGCTGGGGAACCAACGGCGACCGCATCTACGCCTGGACGAACCTGCAGGAGGACTTCGGCGCCGAGCAGGGAGGCCCCGTCGTCTACGGAAGCAAGGCGTGGGACGACCCGGCCACCGCGAACACCGTCATCCAGGCGTCACTGCCGCCACTGGGCATCGACGCCCGGACGACCATGCTGGTCGGCTTCGGGGTGAGCCCCGACCGCGGCCGCTTCCGCTACGACGCGTCCACCGACTCGGTGTCCCTGCACTGGCCCCGGGGCGGGGACTCCGCGAGCCACCGCAACCTCCACCGGCGGGTCACGGCCGTCGCCAAGGGACTCGGCGTACTGACGGACACCAACTCCCTGGTCAACAGCACCTGGCACCCACTGGGCGGCGCGTCCATGGGCACGGTGTGCGACCTGGAGGGCCGGGTGCGGGGCCAGCGGGGCCTCTACGTGCTCGACGGCGCCCTGATCCCCGGCACGACCGGGGCGTGCAACCCGTCCATGACCATCGCGGCCGTCGCCGAGCGGGCGATGGACGCGATCACCGCGCACGACATCGACACGTTCATCTGAACGCCGAGCGAGGAGCCGACCATGAGCCGCAAGAGAACCCGATCCCTTTCCGACCTCACCCCGGGCCGGGTCCCGCAGGCCGCCTCCCCGGCGGAGCGCACCCGCCGTACCGGCCCTGCCGGACCGCGAGTGCTGGCCGGTGTCGTCACCGGCACGGTCTGCGCGTGCCTGCTGGCCGCACCGGCGTCCGCGGCCGGTACGGAACCCGTCGTCTCACGCGGGGTCACCATCCCCGCCTTCTACAACCCGCCGGCCGAACTGCCCGCCACCAACGGCGCGTTGATACGCACCGAAGCGATGCCGCTCGGGCTGAGCATCCCCGGACTCGACGGCCGCCCGATGCCCGGCACCGCGACACGGCTGATGTACAAGTCCACCGACTCGGCCGGGCAGCCCGTCGCCGTGACCGGGGCCTACATCGAACCCTCGGCCGCGTGGACCAAGCCCGGCCCGCGCCCGCTCGTGGCGGTCGCCTCCGGCACCATGGGGCAGGGCGACCAGTGCGCGCCCTCGTTCGCGCTCCAGCACCCGCTGACCCTGAACGGCGACACCGTGTCGGTCGGCTACGAAGCCCTGGCCATCTACCGCATCCTCGCCACCGGGGCGGCCGTGGTCGTCACCGACTACGTCGGCCTCGGTGCCACCGACCGCGTCCACACCTACGTGAACCGCCTCGACCAGGGGCACGCCCTGCTGGACGCCGCCCGCGCCGCCCGTGGCGTGCCCGGTGCCTCGGTCACCGCGGCCTCCCCGACCGGCCTGTACGGCTACAGCCAGGGCGGCGGCGCCAGCGCGTCGGCCGCCGAACTTCAGTCCACCTACGCACCCGACGTGCCCCTCGTCGGAACCTACGCCGGCGCGCCGCCGGCGGACCTCACCTCCGTCATGAAGGGCATCGACGGCAGTGCCCTGGCCGGCGCGCTCGCCTGGTCCATCAACGGCTTCGCGCAGGCCGACCCCGACCTGCGCGCGGTCGTCGAGGCGAACATCAGCGCCACCGGCAAGGCCGCGCTGAAGGACGCCTCGACCATGTGCGTGGGTGACGCGCTGTTCGGCTACGGCTTCACCAAGAGCAACAAGTGGACCAACGACGGCAGGTCCGTCGGGGACGTCATCGCCGCCGAGCCGCGTGCCAAGGCCGCGCTGGACAAGCAGCGCATCGGGCGGCTCGAACCCACGGGCCCGGTGCGCGTGGCCACCGGCGTCCAGGACGACATCGTTCCCCACGGCCAGGCCCGGCAACTCGCCGTGGACTGGTGCCGCAAGGGCGGCGACGTCACCTACGAGCCCATCCGGCTGCCCAACCTCGGCGACAAGATCCTCACCAACCACCTCGTCCCCCTGCTCACCGACCAGGGCGACGCGATCTCCTGGCTGACCGACCGGCTCTCGGGCAAGCCCACGACCTCCAACTGCTGGACCATGCCGCTGCAACCCTGACCGGTCGGGCGTGCCTCCGCTCGTTCGACGTGCGCCTCGTCGGCTACACCGCCAAGTAGCCGTGAAGTCGGTTGAGTTGAGCGCGTCGGTGGCACCGGCGGTCGCGGACGCGTTCAGCCCCGCTCACAGATGTGAGCGGGGCTGAAGGTCACCAGCCGGACGGCCTCAACGGCCTACCGGCATCACGGCAGGGTCCATTTCTGGTTGGGTCCGGTGTGGCAGGTCCACAGGTGGACCGGCGTTCCGTCGTTCCAGGTGCTGCCTGAGGCGTCCAGGCACTTGCCCGACTGCGGGTTGCGGACCGTGCCGTCCGACTGAGGCGCCCACTTCTGCGCGCCGGTCCCGTTGCACGTCCACAGCTGGACGCGCGTACCGTCGGCGCTTCCGCCGCCCGACACGTCCAGGCACTTGCCCAGCGCCTTCAGCGTTCCGTCGCCCGGCACCGACCACTTCTGCGCGGCCGAACCGTCGCACGACCACAGCTGCGCCCGGGTGCCGTCGGCCGTGCCCGCGTTCTCCACCTGCAGGCACTTGCCGTTGACGCCCTTCACCGGCCCCGAGCGCGGACCGGGCTGGGTGTCGCCCTGCTTGATGCGGATGTTGCGGAAGGCCACCTCGTCGCCGTCCCCGTGGTTCTGGATGCCGATGTGGCCCTGCTTCAGGCTCCGCGCCGGATCGGTGTTGGTGAAATCGTTGATCTTGCTGCCGTTCAGGAAGATTTCCAACCGCTCCCCGGTGACCCGTAGTTCGTACGTGTTCCACTGCCCCGGCGGGTTGAGCGCGGCGTCACGCGCGGCGATGTCGGCGGACTTGAACCCGTAGACGGCTCCCGTGGTGCGGTCGACGGTGTCGGTGGCGTCGATCTGGACCTCGTAGCCGTTGTCGACCGCCGACCACGGGTCGGAGGAGGCCGGGAAGCCCAGCAGGACACCGGAGTTGTCGTCGCCGCTCGCCTTCCAGTCCAGCTTGAGGGAGTAGTCCCCGGTGAACTCCTTGGCGGAGTACCAGAGCATGCCCATCCCGCCGTGCGAGGTGAGGGTGCCGTCGGCGAGGTCGAAACCGCCGGGGCCCGCCTGCTGCCAGCCGGTCGTGCCCGACCCGTCGAACAGGGACGTGTAGCCGTTCTCCGGCCGGCAGTCCGCCCGCGTCATCCCCGCCGCCCAGCGGATGCCGCCGAGCAGATGCCTGCGGAACGCCGCCTCGGCGTACGAGCCCTCGGTGTGACCGCCCCCGGTGTAGAAGGCCCGGCCGCCGCGGTAGTCCTTGCACCAGGCGATCGGATGGTCCCCGCCCATGGAACCGCCCGTGTAACTGGACTCGTCGAGCGAGGCCAGCACATGGGCCGTGGCGCGGGGGTTGGTGCGGTAGTCGTACCACTCGTCGGTGCGCTGCCAGGTCCTGCCCAGATGGGCGGTGGCGTCGTGCGCCCGGTCCTCGACGCGGACGGTGGCGGACTGCACGGCCGGGTGGGAGCGGAAGAGCGCGCCGGCCAGCCCCTCGTAGAAGGGCCAGTCGTACTCCGTGTCCGCGGCGGCATGGATACCGACGTACCCGCCTCCGCCCTGGACGTAGCTCTCGAAGGCGGTCTGCTGGGCGGCGCCCAGGACGTCACCGGTCGTCGACAGGAAGACGACCGCCTTGTACTGGGCCAGGTTGGCCGTGGTGAAGGTCTGCGGATCCTCGGTGGCGTCGACGGTGAAGTTGTTCGCCGTGCCGAGGTCCCGCAGCGCCGTGATGCCCTCGTCGATCGAGTCGTGGCGGAAACCCGCGGTCCGGGAGAAGACGAGGATCTTGTACGCCGGGTCGGCGGCCACGCGGGTGACCGCTTGCGTGTGGGCGCTCGTGCCGACGGCGGGCAGGGCCGCGGCCTGCGGAGCGGAACAGAGTGCGGCGCCGGCGAACAGCCCGAGAACCGCTGTGAGATGGGTGCGCATCTGCGTCACCTCCCTTCTAGGGCAGGGTCCATTTCTGGTTGGGTCCGGTGTGGCAGGTCCACAGGTGGACCGGCGTTCCGTCGTTCCAGGTGTCGCCGGAGGCGTCCAGGCACTTGCTGGACTGCGGGTTGCGGACCGTGCCGTCCGACTGGGGCGCCCACTTCTGCGCGCCGGTCCCGTTGCACGTCCACAGCTGGACGCGCGTACCGTCGGCGCTTCCGCCGCCGGATACGTCCAGGCACTTGCCCAGCGCCTTCAGCGTTCCGTCGCCCGGCACCGACCACTTCTGCGCGGCCGAACCGTCGCACGACCACAGCTGCACCTGCGTGCCGTCCGCCGTGGCCGCGTCCTTCACGTCCAGGCACTTGCCGCCGACCCCCTTGACCGGGCCTGACCGGGTACCGCCCGTGGTGGTGAAGGAGAACTCGTCCACGTCGAAGAGCGAGCCGCTGCCGCCCTTGAAGACGAGGTACAGGGTGGTGGAGCCGGTCGGCTGGCCGCTCAGGTTCGCCGTCACGTCCCGGAAGGTCTCCCAGCCGCCTGTCACCGGCACGGTCGCCGTGCCGAGCAGCGTGCCCGTCTTGGAGCCGGCACGCACCTCGATGGTGCCGCCGGCGCCGGCGGAGGAGACGCGGGCGGTGAAGGCGGTGGTGTTGCCGAGGGTGTAGGGCTTGAAGGAGATCCAGTCGCCGCTGTCGATGTAACCGACCGTCTTGCCGCCGTTGGCCGGGATGTGGCTGACGACCTCGACGCCCGAGGAGTCACCGTAGTGCTCGGCCTGGCGGTGGCTGGGCTGGGTGATGTGCTGGTCGTGCGTCGTGAGAGCCGGCTGACCGTTCGCGCCCTTGTCCGTGTACTCGGCGTCGATGACGCCGAAGATGTTGGCGTTGGGGTCGTGCTCACCGTCGGCGAGGGTCTGCAGGGTGCCGGTGCAGCCGGTCGTCGAGGTCTGCGGGTGGCCGTGGCTGTCGTGGCCGATGATGAACGTGACCTTGACCTTGGTGCAGTCGACGGTGCCGTCCTCGGGGTCGGTCACCGTGACCTTGAAGGGGATCGCGGCGCCGGCGT
Organism: Streptomyces sp. NPDC028308; assembly: GCF_055565855.1. NCBI lineage: Bacteria > Bacillati > Actinomycetota > Actinomycetes > Kitasatosporales > Streptomycetaceae > Streptomyces > Streptomyces sp. NPDC028308. Next base: position 326,911 of record NZ_JBVHTO010000008.1, on the reverse strand, counting down.
CGTAGATGGCGCCGTCGCCGGGCAGGTCGATGCGCACCGTCGGGGCGGTGTTCCCGACCGTGATCTGCACGGAGGCGGTCGCGCTCTTGCCCGTCGCGTCGGTGACCTTGAGCGTGGCCGTGTACTGCCCGTTGGCGGGGTAGGTGTGCGACGGGTCGGCCGCGTTGGACGTGGTGCTATCGCCGAAGTTCCAGGAGTAGGAGAGGGCGTCACCGTCCGCGTCGGAAGTGCCCGCGGAGGAGAAGGTGACGGACAGGGGCGCTTTTCCGGAGGTGACGTTCGCCTTGGCCTGCGCGACCGGGGCGTGGCCGCCCGTGACGTGCTCGATGCGGTACAGGGCTGAGTTCGCGTCGCCGTTGAAGTAGCCCGTGCCGTAGTCGAGGACGTAGAGGGCGCCGTCCGGCCCGAAGGCCATGTCCATCACCTGGGTGCCGCTCCAGGGGAAGGAGTTGATGGACTGCACGGTTCCGTCGCCGGCGGCTTCGATGCGCTTGATCCAGCGGCGGCCGAACTCGCCCGCGAAAAAGTCGCCGTCGTACTCCTGCGGGAACTTCACCTCGGAGGTCGAGCTCGCGTCGTAGCGGTAGACCGGTCCGCCCATGGGCGATTCGGATCCGCTGCCGAACTCCGGTACGGAGCCGCCGTCGTAGGGGATCCACGCGGGCTGCGCGGCGGGCAGGTCGGTCAGGCCGGTGTTGCGCGGCGAGGTGTTCTTCGGGGCGGCGCAGTTGAAGGCCGAGCCCGCCGAGCCGGTGGCGAAGTCGTGGTCGATGTAGGCGTCGTTCTTGCCCGTGCAGTACGGCCAGCCGAAGTTGCCCGCTTTGGTGATGCGGTTGAACTCCACCTGCCCGGCGGGCCCTCGGGACGCGCTGGCGGTGCCCGCGTCGGGGCCGTAGTCGCCGACGTAGACGGTGCCGGTGGCCTTGTCGACGCTCATGCGGAAGGGGTTGCGGAAGCCCATCGCGTAGATCTCGGGACGGGTCTTCGCGGTGCCGGGCGCGAAGAGGTTGCCGGACGGGATCGTGTACGAACCGTCGGCGGCCACCTTGATACGCAGGACCTTGCCGCGCAGGTCGTTGGTGTTGCCCGCCGAACGCTGGGCGTCGTAGGCCGGGTTGCGCGAGGCGCGCTCGTCGATGGGCGTGTAGCCGTCCGAGGCGAAGGGGTTGGTGTCGTCGCCCGTGGACAGGTACAGGTTGCCCGCCGCGTCGAAGTCGATGTCACCGCCGACGTGGCAGCACAGGCCGCGGGACGCCGGCACGTCGAGGATCTTCTTCTCGCTCGCCGTGTCCAGGGTGCCGTCCGAGCGTAGGACGAACCGCGAGAGCCGGTTGACCCCGTCGAACGGGGTGAAGTCGGAGGAGGTCCCGTCCGCCGGGGCGTCGCCGCCGGGCGTGCTCAACTTGGGTGCGTAGTAGAGGTAGATGAAGCGGTTGGACGTGAATCCCGGGTCGACGGCGACGCCTTGCAGGCCCTCCTCGTCGTGGCTGTACACCTCCAGCGTGCCCGCCACGCTCGTGGTGCCTCCGGCGTCGGTCAGGCGGAGTGTGCCGTCGCGCGAGGTGTGCAGCACCGACCGGTTCGGCAGCACCGCCAGGGTCATGGGTTCGCCGGTCTCGGCCACGCCCTTGGCGAGGGTGACCTGTTGGAACTCGTCGGCGGCTGCGGACGCGGCCCGGCCGCCGGGGTCCGCCGTGTCGGCGGCGGCCGGGCTCATGGGCAGGGCCAGGCCGATGGCACACGCCGCGGCCGTCAGGAGGAAACGGACACGTCTGTGTCCGCGCGTTCTCGTGCGCACAGAGTTCTCCCGGGGGTGGGGGTGGCGGCAGGCCGCAGGGACTGCCGTGAGGGAGTACAGGCGCGCGCCGTCGCGCCGTCGAGCCCCGGCCTAAGAGATTTATGACCGGTTCATTTCAGGGAAGTTAGCGGGGTTGGTCCTCACCCGTAACCCCTTTCCATCAAGATCTTCATTCTTTCTCCGCTGACGGGACAAAGTGCCATGTCGCCTGCGGAGCAATGGAGTTGACGGCAGCCGTCCATCGCGGAGACGCGGGACGTGTGAAGGAGGCCGCCCGCAGAGGACGGCAACGGCGACGGTGACGGCAGCCCGCGACGGCGTCGGCCGAACGGTCTGCCGAACGTGAGATCAGGGACGGTGACGGCCGAGACGACGGCGGCGGCGCCCAGGCATACGACTACGTGGTCAGCGGGCCTCTTCGACGTGGGCTGCCAGGTGAGCCAGGGAAGACGCCATCGCGACCTCGTGCACCGTCTGGTCGATCCCGGAGGGCACGTTCGTGGCGGTCACGGTGACCTCTGTCCCGGCGCCCGCGGAGGCGAGTTGCCAGGTCATCGTCATGGTGCCCGCGTACGCGGGATCGTCGGCCTCGAACACCGCCCGCTGCACCACACGCTCCGGCGGCACGAGGTCGGCGAACTCGACCTCGACCACATCCGTCCCCCCGGAGGTCTTGCCGGGGCTGTCGGTGGCGTCGAGATAGGTCAGGACCATGCGGAAGCCGCCTCCGGGCCGGGGATCCCACCGCTCGATACGCCCGCGCATGCCCTCCGGCGGCAACCAGGCCTCGAGGGACTCCCTGCGGAGGAGCGCGTCGTAGACGGCCGTCGGTGCGGCGGCGATCAGGCGGGTGGCGCGGTCTCTCCGGTCCATGCGCCGAGTCTATGGTCGCGAGGCCCCGGGGCGGCCCGCGACCGGCCGGGTCGCTGAAGCGAAACGCCACGCGCCGATGAGGTCAACGCGTACCTGGGGCTGCTGGACATGACGCCCTGCGGGCGCGGTGGGGCGTGGGAAGATCGTCCCGAGGGCCGGTTCGAGGGACGCGACCCGTGCCGGTCCTGGCGCGCGGACGCGGACGGGAACACGACCTGGGGCGGGACCAGCCGTTCCGTGCCGCGGTGGACCCGTCCTGGTGCGACCCCTGTGCAGATCCTCGGGCGGCACGGCGACCACCCGTGACGCGCCCGCGGGGACCACCGCTGACACACACTCGCGCCCGCGCCGACCGGTGACGCCCGGCCGACGGCGGCCGGGGCCACGGTGGACGGCCCGGGTGGGGATGCCGGGCGCAGGAGACCCGGTCCAGGGGCACTCGGAGGCAGCGGACCAGGCATCCTGCGGCCTCTTCGGGCGCCTACGCCGGGAGTTGCTCCTGGTACCGCTCCAGCGCGGGCGCCGTCTTCGTCGCGATGAATTCCGTGATCCGGTACTCGCAGACCTCGGCCGCGACGAACGGGTCCGCCGCCGCTATCCGCTCGGCGCGGGCGCGGTCGATCCCCGCCGCGATCAGGATGCCGCCGGTCCGCGGGTCCTTGCGGCCGGAGGCGATCACCACGCCCTCCTCGTACAGGGTGCTCAGCCAGGCCACGTGCGCCCCGAGGTGCTCCTCGACGCGCTCGATGGGTGCCGTGTAGGTCAATTCCATTACGAACATGATCCGCAGGTTAGCCGGACTCGCCGACCGTGCTCAGGACCGGTGGCGGACGAAGCTGAGGTAGGCGAAGGCCTCGCCCTCGCGCGGCGCCCGCGTCCAGGAGCGGGTGGTGAAGGTGGAGAGCTTCCCGCGGGTCAGCGCGAAGCGGGGGAGTGAGAGGCCGAGTTCGTCGTGCAGGGCCCGCAACAGGGCCAGTTCGCGGGCCGATTCGGAGTCCTGTGGGCGGAACAGCCGTGCGGGGTCCAGAGCTTCGGGTATCGCACCGGAGCGCAGGACCTCCGCGCCCCGCACGGTGAACGCGTACAGCTCTTCGCCCCGTTCGGCCACCGACACGTGGAACGCGGCGGGGTGGTCCTCGGAGGTCGAGAACGCCGCGTCCCGCCAGAGGACCACCGCACGGCCGGACGAGGACGCGGCCGCGGCGGGGGACCGGGACGCCTTGCCCAGACGGCTCCGAGAGTGACCGTCGAAGGCGAAGGCCCACCCCTCGGCGGTGCGGCCGACGCAGACGACGGCCCGGTCCTCCCACAGCTCCACGCCCTCGCGCTCGTGGGGCCTGGGCGCCCGCCAGGACGCCGTGCGCGGGTCCACGGGCACGCTCAGCCGGGCGCCGTCCTCGCCGATCAGGGCGGGCAGGAGTGCGGGGTCGGTGTCCTCGACCCAGACACAGCGGTATCCGTCGAATGCCTGCCCGTTCGGCATCGGCTCCGTCAGCCACGAGAGACCCGGGGGGTCCAGATCGGGCACCGGCTCGGGGGCGGGGCCCGTCTCCCCGGCCCGCGGTGTCGCGAGGATCTCCCGCCCGCGCTCCGGGGTGACCAGCGGGCCCAGGACCGGGTCGGCGAGCAGCCCGATCGGGGCGATCAGCATGGGTCCGGGCGCCTCCCACCGCGGGAGCGCGTCGCGCAGCACCCGCCACGCGGTGTCGCCCGCTCCCCAGCGGGCCGACTCCCGGGCCTCGGCCACGGCCCGCCCCCAGGGACCGGGAGGCGCGTAACGGTAGGTGCCGTCGCGCACCGCGTTCAGCACCGCTTCGGCTACCGCCTGGTCGACTCCCCGAGCGGCCATCATCCTGAGCCAGTGCTCGCCCTCGTCCGGCCACCGTGCCGCGTGCGCCGCCCCCATGGCCACGACCGGCAGGAGCTCGGGAAGGTAGCGCGCGTCGGCCACCAGATCGCCGTAGTCCGAAGTGCCGCGCGGGGCCAGCAACTGCCGGACTTGGCGCAGCAGGGCGGCACTCCGCGGCCGTCCGAAGGAGGATGCCTCCTCGAGCAGCGGCAGGGCCTCCTCGTACCGCCCGCGCAGGGCCAGCACGCGGGCTTCCTCGGTACGGGCGTCCTGCGCGCGCGTGGTCGCGTTCACGAAGTCGGGTCTTTCCACGCGGTCGGCGTGGAAGCTGCGGTACATGGCCTCCATGTAGGCCCGGAACGACGGGTAGCGGTCCGGGTATTCACCGCTCCAGCCCTTGTAGACGTAGAGCGCCCATTCGCCGTCCTGGTCGCGGTCGCCCGGGTCGAGCAGGGCGTGCGACATGTCGGACTCCGTCTCCAGCCGCAGCGCCCGACGCCACATCCCCGCGAGGAGGACGTCCTCCTCGCGCGATGTGTCGTCCACGTGCTGTTCGTACAGGGAGGTCATGTCGTGCGGGTCCTGGAACCAGTCGATGTCGGCGGCGCCGCCGAGTTGATAGACGGCGGCCGTCTGGTCCACGTGCCACCCGTCGCTCGCGGCGAGGAACGCGCGGTACGAGGGAGGCAGCCGCGTCCCCAGCCGCTCCTCGGCGGCGGCGATCGTCGCCTCGTCCGCGCCGGGCCGGCCGGGCGGAGCGGTGGCCTCCTCGTCGCCCTCGTCCTCGCCCGCGCGAGGAACCCACTCCTCCTGCCAACGCCCGAGGAGTTCTTGCCAGTTGAAAGGCTCGCCAGTCATGCGCGGATCATGGCACCGGCCACTGACAATCGGGCCGCGGCCCCTCCGCGGAACGGTCCCCCTCGGCGCGCCTGCCGGGGAGCGGGGCCGGAGCCGGACCGGAGAACGCACGCGGCGGCTTCGAAGGCAGCGGCGGCTCGCACCAGCGGCTCGGCGTCGGCGAACCGGGGCCTCCGCCCGCCGCGACGGGACTTCAGGCGGCGCTCGGTTCCGGCCGCGGCTCGGCAGGGGCGGACTTCGTGCGGCGGGGGAGCACCAACGGGGTCGCCAGCAGGAGGAGCCCGGCCAGGCCGATGGCGGTACGCGGGCCGAGGAGGGCGCCCAGCAGGCCCCAGACCGCGGTCAGCAGCGCGGTCGATGCCTTGGTCGTCACCGCCCAGGCGGACAGCGTGCGGGCGACCCGTTCGGCCGGTGTGCGTTCCAGGCGGCAGGTGGCCTGGACGGGGTTGAAGACCCCGCAGCAGAAGATGAGCCCGGCTTCCACGCCCATCACCAGCAGTAGCCCTCCCGTCCCGGACCCCACGAAGGCGAGGCCGACGGGCCACAGCGCACGGAGTGCCCCCGTCACGACCAGGACCCGGTGTCCGCCGAACCGGGTGACGAGCGGCCCGGCGAGCCGCGAACCGAGCAGGCCGGCGATCGAGGGCGCGGCAAAGGCGAGGCCGTACTGCCACGGCGCGAATCCGAGCGGTCCGAGCATCAGCACCGTCAACAGCGGCTGCGCGGCCATGACGAGTCCGTTGAACAGCGCGGTGTTGAAGAACAGCGGTCGCAGCGTCCCGTCGGCGAGGATGTACCGCCAGCCGTCGAGCAGGTCCCGGGCCCGCGGACGCGTCGCCTTCCGGGCTTCCGGCGGCGCCTCGTGGCCGCCCATGGCGCGGATGCCCAGGGCGGAGAGCAGATAGCTGACCGCGTCGGCCACCACCGTCGCCACCGGGCCGAGCAGCCCGATCGCGAGACCGCCCAGCGGAGGCCCGACGATCGTGGTCGTCCAGGACGTGGACTCGAACCGGGCGTTGGCGACGAGCAGGTCCTCGGCCGGCAGCAGGGTCTTCAGGTACGCGCCGGAGGCGGCACGGAAGGTGATGTCGGCCGCCGCGACGACCACCGTGACGAGGAGGAGCTGAAGGAAGCCGAGCACGCCGAACGCGAACGCGACGGGGATCGTCAGCAGTGCCGCGCACCGCACGAGGTCCATGGCGATCAGCACCGGCCGCTTGCTGCGGAACTCCACCCACGGGCCGAGCGGCACCGCGACGACCGCGCCCACCGCGGCCCCCACGGAGGACAGCGCGGCGACCTCGGCCGGCCCGGCGTCCAGTACCCGGACGGCGATCAGCGGGAACGCGCCGAAGGCCAGCCAGGTGCCGAGCGCGCTGGTCCCGTACGCCCCCCAGAGCCACCCGAACGGCCGGCCCAGGCGAACCCCGGTCGACCACCCCAGCCCGTGCCAGCGCTTCATGCCCGACGCCCTCCGCCCCTCATCCGCACAACCGATTCGCGTTCGACTTCATCAAAGCGAGCGCCATACGCAGCGCACAAACAACCACGAGGCCCTCAGTCACAACCAGTGGTTGTGCCCCTAGGCTGGTGGGCATGGACCTCGACACCGTCCGGACCTTCGTCGCCGCCGCCGAGGCGGGACGGTTCCAGGAGGCCGCCGCCGAACTGGCGGTCACCCAGCAGGCCGTCTCGAAGCGCATCGCGGCGCTGGAACGGGATCTCGGCGTGCCGCTGTTCACCCGCACTCCCCGTGGCGCCGAACTCACCATCGACGGCCAGGCGTTCCTGCCTCACGCGCGCGAGCTGCTGCGGGTCGCCGAGCGCGCGTCCGCCTCCGTGCGCGCGGGCCGTCGTCCCCTGCGCGTCGACGTGATCGCCTCGCGCGGCGCGGCGACGGGACTGATGCGCGGCTTCCACCGTGCGTACCCAGAGATCGACCTCGATGTCGTGATGCTGTTCGAGATCGAGACGGCGGTCGCCGCCATCCGCTCCGGCGCGATCGACGCGTCCTTCCGCGCCGTCGCCGCGCCAGGGCGGCCCTTTCCCGACGACGTCGAGGCGAGCCGGGTGCTGGACGAGCCGCTCCAGCTGCTCACGGGCCCGGCCCACGCACTGGCGGGCGCCAAGTCGGTGACCGTCGCCCAGCTGGCCGGGCACCGGATCTGGATGCCCGGGATCGTCCCGGGGACGGAATGGGCCGCCTACTACGACGACCTCATCGCCGAGTTCGGCCTCACCATCGAGGCCACCGGCCCCAACTTCGGGTCCGACGCGCTCCTCGACACCATCGCCGACACCCCGTCGCTGGCCACCTTCATGGGCGGCCACACCCGCCTCGTCTGGCCCGCGGGCCACGGGCTGCGCCGAATCCCGGTGACGGACCCGACGCCTGTGTACCCGCACTCGCTCCTCTGGCACCGCGACAACCCGCACCCGGCGCTGGCCACGCTCCGCGCTCACCTGGCCGCGGCGGCACCCGGCCACGACGCCGTCGGCACGTGGGCACCGGACTGGGTGATCCCACGGTGAACGGCCCCCGGACCCACCGGCCCCGACGAGGCGACTACACCCGCTCCTCGTAGACCCTGACCAGGACAGGCCGAAGCCGCCGGATCACTGCCCAGGCAGGCCGCCCGGCCAGGCGTCGGGCCCAGAGGTCGAGATCGTCTCCGGCGCCGTGGAAGAACCACGAGTCGAAACTTCCCAGAGCCGCCAGGTCGGGGGCGAGTCCGTACCGGAGCTCGCAGTGGACCTGTGTGTAGTGGTCATGGTCACCGGCCCTGCCGGAGACCTCGAACTGGCGGGTGAGGTCAAGCGTGAACGAGGCGGGACCGTCGAACGCGTAGATCCCGTACTGGAGCAGAAGGCCGTCAGCGTCAGGCGTGTCAGGGACGTCGAACAGCCGTCGGCCGAAACGGAGGAAGGCAAGCCAGAAGTCCTCCGTGACCAGACCGGCAGACGTCCCAGACCGCAGTTCTCCTTCGAGCACCCCCAAAGCCTCACGTGTCGACGGTCTCCGCGTCATGCCTGCCTCCTCCGCCCACGCAGCCAGAGGGAGCGTACTCAAGCCGGGGAACCGTCCAGGACAAAGCCCCGGGAAGTCACCAATGCCGACATCGCCTCCCGCGGCAGGGACGGGTTGGCTGCCGCTGCCTCGACCACGAGCCAGTCGGGATCCGTGAGCAACTCCCGTATGGCGGATGGCGGGAGAGCCGGGTGGCCCGCTGCCACGCGCCTGGCACGTCCGTCGGTCAGACAGGCGAGGAGCGCCGGGGCCGTCGCACACGGGTGCCGGGCGATCTCGCGCAAGGCCCTCGCCGGCGTGGGTTGGTGCCGAGCCAGGTCCCTCAACAGCTCCGCGGTCGCGTCCGGGTTGGCCGCGACCCCCGCGATCACCTGAGTCCCGTGCCGCGCCACCATGCCTCGCAGGCGTGCCTCGTCGAAGCCCGGATGAGGGGCGACGCACATGACCACTTTCGCGTCGGGGTCGTCGGCCAGCGCGTCACGGATTCCGGCGGGCAGATCCCGTCGTAGAGCCGCCAGCATCCGCACGGCAGGCGCGGGCGACTGGGCCAGTGCCTCGATCTCGTCGGGACGAGCCGTCGCGATCCGCGGCAGCAGAGTCGCACCGATCTTGCGGGTCGCGGCCAGGCCGGCGAGCACGTCGAGCGGTATGTCCGGGTGATGGGCCAGTCTGCGCCGTACGTCGTGTCCGCGATCGTCGGCCAGCTTCCGGATCAGGGACTCGTCGATCCCGGGATTCTCCGCGAGGTCACCGCGTATCCCGGGAACGGGATCCTCGGCCAACAGCCGGTACACCTCCGTGGGCAGGTCGGGCCGGGCGGCGAGTGCCCAGCGCAGCGATACGGACGGATGGGCGGCGAAGCCGACGACCGCGTCGACGGGTGTGGCCGGATTCCCCAGGGCGGCTTGGCGGATGAGGTGCACGGTGGACTCGTGGGCTCCGTCGCAGAAGGCCCCGGTCGGCAGGCCGCAGGAGGGCTGCCGGCAGTCCGGATCATCCACGCACGGCTTCGTCTCGCCGTCGCAGACCAGGCACCAGCGAGCGGGAGGCAAGCCCTCGCCGCTGAGCAGCGCGGCCAGGACGGTAGACGGAGTCGTCTCGTTCAACGCCACCGCACGTCGGACCTCGGCGTGAGGATGCCCGGCCAGGCCGGCGGCCACATCCGCCGTGGCCCACAGGGCGAGCTCCGCGACGACCCGTATGTCCGGGTCCCCGGTCAGCGTCTCCACCACGTCGGGCGGGAGGCCGGGGCAGCCGGCCAGCTTCTCTCGGTGCTCGACGAGCGGATCCGCCGCGAACAGGCGCGCCCACTCCGGGTTCCCGGAACTCTCTTCCAGCAGGCCGAGGGCGGCGAGCGGCTGCGCCGAAGGATCGATGTCGGCGGAGGTCAGCCGCCCCTTGTAGGCGAGGGGCAGCGCGCTCTCCGGTACGCGCGACGCGAGTTCCACCGCCTGCGCGCGGCTGAGGTCCGGGCGATCGGCCAGGCTCGCCGCGACGTCGTCGTCCGCGACCGCGATCAGCCGGTCGACCAGTTCGGAGGGCAGGGCGGTGTTGACGGCGAGACCGCGCAGGACGTGATTCACGAGAGGCATACTGCCCGCGCCGCACGTGAAGGACGCGGGCTTTTCGGCGTCGTGGCACGGCTGCCGGTGTCGAGGGGGCCGGTGAGCATCGACGTTCGGTGGCGGCGGGCCGGTACGGTGCCGGGTCGGGTGCCGTACTGGAGGCCGTAGGGCAGCCCACCTGCCTCGGGGCAGCCCGCCGCCGCGGTCGTCAGGGGCGGAGGATGAGTCGGATGGGGTTGCCCTCCTTCTTCTCCAGCCGCTCCACCGCCTGGGCCGCCTCCGCGAGCGGCAGCACGTCGCTGATGGAACCGGAGAAGTCCAGGCGCCCGTTCTGGATCAGCCGCAGGAGCTGGGGCAGGGCGACGGGCATGTCGGAGCCGTAGTGGCCGAGGATCTGCTGCTGCAGGTAGCTGAACCGGGTGCCGTCGGACACGGTGAGCGGCTTGTCGGTCAGTCCGACCAGGACGAGTCGGCCCTTGGGGGCGAGGACACGCAGAGCTTGCTCGCGTACGGCCGGGACGCCCGCGAAGTCGAAGGCGGCCGCGATTCCGGCGCCGCCCGTGAGCGTTGCGACGGTCGCGCGCAGATCGGGGTCGGCCGAGTCCAGGGCGAAGTCGGCGCCGGCCGCGAGGGCGCGTTCCCGCGCGACGGGGTTCGGGTCGACGGCGATGACCGGGCAGGCGCCCACCGCGCGCAGCAGTTGCACCGCGTGCACCCCGAGCCCTCCTACGCCCCAGACGCCGACCGCCTCGGCGGGCCGGACCGCACCGGTGGTGGTGATCGCGCCCCAGGGAGTGGAGACGGCGTCGGGAATGATCGACCCCTGTTCGAAGGGGATCGCGTCCGGCAGCACGGTGAGCGCGTCGGCGGACGACAGGGTGTACTCGGCCCAGCCGCCGTCGTAGTCGACGCCCCGGGTGTAGGTGACGCCTTCGCGCACCTCACCCGCGTACAGGACCACGCGCGTGCCGACCTGCCACGCGGTGACCCCGTCGCCGACCTCGGCGATCACGCCGGACACCTCGTGGCCGAGGGTGACGGTGTCCCCCTTGAGCAGCAGCGGGGTGAGCGTCCCGTCGATCAGGTGTACGTCGGAAAGGCACACGCCCGCCGCCTCCACCTTGACCAGGACCTGCCCCGGGCCCGGCTGGGGGCGGGCCACTTCCTCCAGGCGCAGGGTGCGGCTGGGCACGTGCAGTCGGGCGGCGAGCATCTGCTCCATGGGGCGGTCTCCTCGGTGCGGCGGCGAGCCCCGCGCCGTATCGCAGGTCGCCTTGCGTTCACCGTACACCCAACGCAGGTCGACTTGCTTTACGCTTGGACGATGAGCGCCGCCCCGTCATCCACACCAGAGCCCGCCCCCGCACCTCCGCTGCGCCGGCGCGGCGAGCGCATGAGGCGGGCCGTCCTCGCCGCCACCGTGGACCTCCTGTCGGCGGAAGGACTGCGGGGCGCGACCGTCGGCGCAGTCGCCCGGGCGGCCGGAGTCCACGAGACGTCGGTCTACCGCAGGTGGAAGACCCGCGAGAACCTGATCCTCGACGCGCTGACCACGGAACTGGACACCGCGCTGCCGATCCCGGACAGCGGGGACGTCCGGGAGGACCTGACGCGGTTCTTCCTCGCGCTGGTCCGGCTGCTCGACTCGGCGCAGGGGCGGGCCCTGTTGCGCCTGAGCGTGGAGCGGGACGACATGCTCGACGACTGCCGTACCGGCTACTGGCGCGACCGGCTCGAACGGGCCGCCGTGATGGTCCGGCGGGGCGTCGAACGAGGAGAACTGGCGGAGGGCACGGACGCCGGTCTGGTCGTCGAAGCCATCAGCGGGCCCTTGTTCACGCGCGTCCTGCTGAGCGGGGCGCCCCTGGACGAGACTCTCGTCCGCGGCCTGGTCGGCCTCACGCTCGACGGGGTCAGGCCCGACGGAGGGTGAGGCCCGCGCCCGTCGGCGGGTGACTGCCGGGGCGCCACGCCACCGGTCGGCCGCCGGTCGGCGGTGGGTGAGTGCGTCCGGGTTCCCGTGCGGACTCGACAACGGGTGGGTTTCGTCGAGACGCCGGTGCCGGGCGTCCGCGATGGTGATTGCCACGGTGCCGGTGCCGGACGTCCGTAACGGCGTCCAGTGAGGGTCGCGGCAGTGATACTTCACGCCATCCGCGGTGACCGGGGCCTCCTGCCGGCCGCCCGGTCTGGGCCCGCGCGAGAGGGTGGGGCGCGCGAGGTGATCCACAATGCGCCTCCTGCCTCATAACGGTGTTTATGCCTCTCAGTGAGCAAACCGCCCTCTTTCGCGCCTTACTGACATGCCGCCCCGCCTGTTTCGCTTGTTCCTGCGCACGGCCACCTCGCTCACCACCGGGCGTTCGCTTCACTTCCGTTCAGCTCCCGGAGGGCATGTGTCAGTACCGGACAGCGTCACTGGTCCCGCGGTCGATGAAGCGGCTCCGCCACCGCCCTCGGGGTCGGCCCGCACCAGTCTCGGGACACAGGCCGCCCGCCAGCTGGCGACCACCACAAAATCCCAGCCACAGATGCGGGCGATCTCCTCCCGCTGGCTGCTGCGGACGCTGCCGTGGGTCGACGTCCAGGGCGGCGCGTACCGCGTCAACCGGCGACTGCACCTGCACGTCGGGCGAGGACGCGTCCGCTTCGAGCACAACGGCGCGGACGACATCAGGGTGATCCCCGGGACCCTGACCGAACTCGCCGCCCTGCGCGGTTGTACGGACACAGAGGTCCTCGAAGGGATCGCCGGCCGCTTCGCTACCCGCGAGGTCGAGCCCGGACAGGTCGTCGTACGGGCCGGACAGCCCGTCACCGAGATCCACCTCGTCGCCCACGGCCGCTTCCGCCGGTTCACCGTTGGCGCCTACGGCGACGAGCAGTCCCACGGGATCGCCGCGAACGGCGACCACCTCGGGGACGAGGCCCTCGGCCGGTCCGACCCCGTGTGGCCGACCTCGGTGCGGGCCGAGACAGCGGGAATCCTGCTCGTGCTGCCCCTGCGGGCGATCCGCGAACTCGGCGACCGTTCACCCTCGTTCGCCGCTCACCTGGAGTCGTACGAGCGCCACCGGCGACGCCGGACGAACCGCGCCGGAGAGGCCGACCTGCCGATCCGGGCCGGGCACACCGGCGAGCCGGTGCTGCCGGGCGGCTTCGTGGACTACGAACTGGCGCCCCGCGAGTACGAGTTGTCCCTCACACAGACCGTGCTGCGCGTGCACTCCCGCGTCGCCGACCTCTACAGCAGTCCCATGGACCAGACACGCGAGCAACTGCGGCTCACCATCGAGGCGGTCCGCGAGCGCCAGGAATGGGAGCTGGTGAACAACCGCGAGTTCGGACTCCTGCACAACGTGGACTTCGAGCAGCGCATCAGCACGTCCAGCGGACCCCCGACACCCGACGACCTGGACGAACTGCTGGCGATGCGGCGCGGCACGCGGCTGATCCTCGCCCCTCCGAAGGCCATCGCGGCGTTCTTCCGCCAGTGCGGCAAACGCGGCCTGATGCCCGCCTCCACGACCATCAACGGCCACAAATGCCTTGCCTGGCGGGGAGTCCCGATCCTGCCCTGCGCCAAGATCCCGACCTCCAAGGCCCACACGACCAGCATCATCGCGCTGCGCACCGGTGAGGCCGACCAAGGGGTCGTCGGGCTCTACCAGACCGGAATCCCCGAGGAGTACCAACCCGGCCTCAACGTCCGCTTCATGGGCGTCGACCAGCATGCCGTCGTCAAGTACCTCGTCACCGCCTACTACTCCCTGGCCATCCTCGTGCCCGACGCGGCCGGCGTCCTGGAGAACGTCCAGCTCGGCCGCGTCGCCGACTGAACAGGTGGAGCACCGCACACATGAGCACGTCCACGGACGACACAGCCGCGTTCACCCCGCCCGGCCCACCCCACCCCGTCCCCACCCTGCGCGCCAGGCGTAGTGGAGCCGTCCCGGGGCTCAGGTACCGGCCGGCGGCCCCCGCCGATCCCGAGAAGGCCGCGGAGATCGACCGGAGACTGGAGGCATGGGCGCGCGGGCTCGACCTGTTCCCCCCGCAGTGGACGGGAGACTTCACCCAGTTCCAGTTCGGCCGTGCCGTGGCCCTCCAGCACCCCGGAGCGGCCGACCTGGAGCGCCTCACCGTCGCAGGCAAACTCCTGCTCGCCGAGAACATCGTCGACAGCTGCTACTGCGAGGAGGACGAGGGCAGGGGCGCCGCGCGCAGCGGACTGGGCGGCCGGCTCGTCGTGGCCCAGTCGGCGCTCGACCCGTTCCACAGCACTCCCGAACTGGAGGAGCGCTGGCGCGACGGAGTACAGGCGGACGGCCCGCTGCGCTCGTACCACTGGGCGCTGAAGGACTACGCCGCCGTCGCCACACCCAGCCAGACCAGCAGGTTCCTGCACGACGTCGCCCGACTGCATCTCGGGTACCTCGGTGAGGCCGCCTGGGCGGAGACCAGGTACGTGCCGGACATCTGGGAGTACCTGGTGATGCGGCAGTTCAACAACTTCCGGCCCTGCCTGTCCATCGTGGACGCCGTCGACGGCTACGAACTGCCCGAAGTGGTGTACGCCCGACCGGAGATCCAGCGGATCACGGCCCTGGCCTGCAACGCCACGACGATCGTCAACGACCTGTACTCCTACACCAAGGAGCTGGCGAGCGATCCCGACCACCTGAACCTGCCCCAGGTGGTCGCCGCGAACGACCAGTGCGGCCTCAAGGCCGCCTATCTGAAGAGCGTCGAGATCCACAACCAGATCATGGACGCCTTCGAGGCGGAGGCCGCCGCCCTCTCGGCCACCTCGCCGCTCGTCGAAAGGTACGCCCGTGGCCTCGCCGACTGGGTGTCCGGCAACCACGAGTGGCACGCCACCAACAGCCACCGCTACAGCCTGCCCAACTACTGGTAGGCCGAGCGGTTCCGCCAGCACGTCAGCACAGTGTCAAAGCGAGGAGAGTCACCGTTGACCACCGTCCCCACCGCAGTCACGTCCGCACCGGTGCCAGCCCAGTCCACGTACCAGAACCGTGTCGCGGAGTACTGGAACGCCGAGGAGAACCCGGTCAACCTCGAGCT
Organism: Streptomyces sp. NPDC028308; assembly: GCF_055565855.1. NCBI lineage: Bacteria > Bacillati > Actinomycetota > Actinomycetes > Kitasatosporales > Streptomycetaceae > Streptomyces > Streptomyces sp. NPDC028308. The sequence continues at coordinate 311,855 of NZ_JBVHTO010000008.1, read as the reverse complement.
CGGGAAGATCGATGACCTCTACCACCACCACTACGGCATCGGCGGCGCCGACGCCTCGGTGCTGGACGAACCGGACCCGGACCGGCGCCGCGAGCGCATCACGCACGAACTGCACCGGCTGGAGCACGCGCAGGCGGAACTGCTGGCCTCCCACCTGGGTGAACTCTCGCCGGACGACCGGGTCTTCGACGCGGGCTGCGGTCGGGGCGGAGGCAGCGTCACCGCGAACCTGCGCTACGGCTGCCACGCCGACGGGGTCACCCTCTCCGCCAAGCAGGCCGAGTTCGCCAACGAGCAGGCCCGCAAGCGCGGTATCGACCACAAGGTGCGCTACCACCACCGGAACATGCTCGACACCGGACTCAAGTCCGGTGCCTACGCGGCGTCCTGGAACAACGAGTCCACGATGTACGTCGAGCTGGACCTGCTCTTCGCCGAGCACGCCCGCCTGCTGCGCCGCGGCGGACGGTACGTGGTCATCACCGGTTGCTACAACGACACCTACGGGCGGGCCTCCCGTGAGGTGTCGCTCATCAACGCCCACTACATCTGCGACATCCACCCGCGGTCCGAGTACTTCCGCGCCATGGCGCGCAACCGGCTCGTGCCCGTGCACGTGGAGGATCTGACGGCGGCGACCATTCCGTACTGGGACCTGCGCCGGCAGGCCGACCACCTGGTCACCGGTATCGAGGAGACCTTCCTGGACGCCTATCGCAACGGCAGTTTCCAGTATCTGCTGATCGCGGCCGACCGGGTCTAGGTTCCGTCGCGGACGCCAGGGTCCGCCGGCGTGGCGACGGCAGGTGCCGTGCACGGCGACGGACCCGGTCCGGCGTCTACGCCGACGCGTGTGCGACCGCGGGCGGCGGGCTGGTGAGGCGGGCCGTGCCGTCGTTCAGTTCCCACACGTCGTCGGCGAGGTCGAGCAGGCGGGTGTCGTGGGTGGCCACGAGAGCGGTGACCCCCTCGCTGTCCACCACGGCACGGAGCAGCTCCATCACGGCCAGGCCGGTGTGCGCGTCGAGTTGCCCGGTCGGCTCGTCGGCGATCAGGAGAGCGGGCCGGTTGGCGAGCGCCCGCGCCACCGCCACCCGCTGCTGCTGCCCGCCGGAGAGCTCGTCGGGCCGCTGCCGCGCGTGGTCGGCCAGACCCACGAGGGCCAGGAGCACCCGCACCCGCTCGTCGCGCTCCGCGCGCTGCCGCCGGCGCAGCCTCAGCGGCACGCCCACGTTCTCGGCCGCCGTGAGCACGGGCAGCAGGCCGAAGTCCTGGAAGACGAACCCGACCCGGTCCCGGCGCAGTTCACGGAGCCGGGCCTCGGGCAGGGCGGACAGGTCGGTGCCGTCCAGGAGTACCCGGCCCCGGTCCGGCCGGACCAGGCCGCCCACGATGTTCAGCAGCGTCGTCTTGCCCGCGCCCGAGCGCCCGCGCACCGCGGTCAGCCGTCCACGCCGCGCCGTGAGCGACACTCCGCGCAGTGCCTGCACCGCCGAGGGTCCGCGTCCATAGCCGCGGTGTACGTCCACCACGCGGACCATCGGCTCCGCGCCGTGCTCCACTCTGTCTCCGGTCATCGCCCCACCCTGTTCCGTGCCGTCCGGCGGACATCCGCGTGCCCGCCACCCGGACGGGCGGTCACCCTATGCGGACGCGTCCCGCGAGACAACGTGCGCCGTGCGGTCGCGGTCATGCGGAGGCGCAGGGTTATGATCCTCGCGCTCCGGCTCGAACTGCCGTCCGGGGAACGGCAGTCGACGTCGTGGCGAACGGGACGGGGGTCTGCGTGCTGACCTGGGGGACGCGGCGGATTCTCGCGCACCGGCTGCCGGTGCTCGCCGCCGTACTCGCGGTGACCCTCTCAGCCACGGTGCTCACCGCCCTGGCCGCCTTCTCCACCGCCGCCGGGGACGCCGCGCTGCGCCGCACCCTCGCCGCCACCGACCACCGAGCCGACACCGCGCTGCGGATCACCGCCGACGTGCCCGGGGGAGAGCGGGACAGGGCCCGCGACACCGTGGCCCGGCAGGCCCGTGCCGCGTACGACGGGCTGCCCGTCACGGTCCGGGAGAGCGAACGCTCCGTCACCTACGCGCTGCCCGGCGGTGACCGCGACCGGCCCGACCTCACCCAGCTGGCCACCCTCGACACCGGCCGCGTACGCCTGGTCTCCGGGCGGCTGCCGTCCGCCGGCACCGCGCGCCGGGTCGCCGTGGCCGTGCCCCGGGTGGCCGCCGAACGGCTCGGCGTCCGCGCGGGCGACACCCTGCGCCTCACCGGGCGGCTCGACTCCCGGGCGCTGCGCGTCACCGTCACCGGGGTCTACGAGCCACAGGACGCGTCCGATCCGTACTGGCGGCTCGACCCCTTGCGCGGCCGTGGCGCGGCGACGGTCTCCTTCACGACGTACGGGCCCCTGCTCACCTCCGCCGAGGCGTTCACCACGGGCCGGGTGGCGACCGACAGCACCGCGTGGAGCGTCACCGCCGACACGCGCCGCGTCACCGTCGCCGACTCCGGCGCCCTGCGGGCCGATGTCGTGCGGGCCCGCGCCGCACTGCGCGGCGCGCCCGAGCTGGGCGGCTCCGCCGTCGTGGCCACGAAGCTGCCCGCGCTCCTCGACCAGGCGGCCACGGCGCGTTCGGTCGCCGCGACGTCACTGCTGACCGCGGCCGTCCACCTCGTCGTCCTGGCCACCGGCGTCCTGCTGCTCGTCGCCCGGCTGCTGCGCGAGCGGCGCACCGCCGAGACGACGGTGCTCTACGCCCGTGGCGCCTCCGCCCGCGCGCTGGCCGCCGTCGCAGCCGTGGAGGCGGCGTGCCTGGCGGTGCCCGCGGCCGCCGTCGCCGTCCTCGCCGCACGCCCGCTGGCCGGCCTCTTCGCCGCCGACGCCGCGCGCGCCCCGCTGACCGGCGCCGTGTTCCTGGTCGGCGCCGCGACCTCCCTCGCCGGGGCAGTCGTCGTCCTCGCCACCGCCACCCCCACCCGGGGCGACGGCGCGACCGCACGCGCGCGGGCGCTGCCGGGACCCGCCCGAGCCGGCGCGGACCTCGCCCTTGTCGTCCTCGCCGCCGCGGCCTGGCTCCCGCTGCGCTCCGGCGACACCCTCACCCCGGTCGCCGCCTGCGCACCGGCACTCACCCTCCTCGCTGCCACCGTGCTGATGCTGCGGCTGCTTCCGTGGGCCGCACGCGCCGCCGAGCGGATCGCCGCCCGCGGCCGTGGCGCGGGCGCCGCCCTCGCGTGCCGGCAGTTCGCCCGACGGCCCGCCACTGCCACCGCGCCGGTTCTGCTGCTCGTCCTCACCCTGGCCACCGGGCTGCTCGCCGTCGGGCAGAACTCCTCCTGGCGCACCTCCCAGCACGACCAGGCCGACCACACGGTGGGCGCCCCGCTGCGCGTGACCGACGCGCGCCCGGCCGGCCCCGGACAGACCGGCCGCGTCGACGGCGTGCCGGACCTGACGACCGTGGCGCCCGTACACCGCGCCGAAGGCCCGCAGGCCACCGTGCTCGCCGCCGACACCACCGCCCTGCGGTCCGTCGTCCTGCTGCGGCCCGCGCTCGCCGACGCCGACCCACTCGCGGCGCCCGCCGCGGCGCGCCCCACCGTGTCCGGTACCCGCGCGGTCCTGCCCCCCGATGCCCGCGCGCTCCTCATCGACGCGCGGACTGACCGGCGGGAGTCCGCGAGTGACGACGGCAGGGCCACGCTGCTGTCGGTGGTCGTCACCGACCGGCACGGCACCGCCTACCGGCTGTCCGCGGGCGGACTGCCGGCCGACGGCCGCGTCCACCGGCTGCGCGCCGCCCTCGACACCACCGCGGACACCACGCGTGCCGCCCCCGCCGGCCCGCTCATTCTGACCGGGATCGACGCGGAGAGCCCCGTCCCCGGCCGCGACCGCGCCGCCGCGTTGCGCATCGAGGCGCTCCACACCGCGCGCCGCGGCGACACCGTCCGCGCCCTGGACCTTCCCGCCGCACTGACCTGGAGCGCCGACGCCACCGTCACCCGCGGCACCCTCGACGATCCGCCCCGCGCACTGCGCCCGCGCGTCGACGGGAACGCCGTCACGGTCGGCTACCGCACCGGCGCCGCCGACCCCGCGTCCGCCACCGTCACCGTGCGGCTTCGTCCCGGCGCGCAGCCCCGCGTCCCGGCGGTGCTGCCCGCGCTCGCCACCGACGCCTACCTGCGAGCCACCGGAGCCCACGCGGGCGACACCGTCGACGTCACCCTCTCCGGAGAGACCCTGCGGGTGCGGCTCGCCGCCACCGCTCGCTCCTTCCCCACCACCGGCACCGGCGGCGCCCTCGTCGTGGACCTGGCCGCCGCCGACGCCTGGCTGACCGCCCGAGGCCGCGCCCCTCTCGCCCCGAACGAGTGGTGGGCCGGGCCCGCCCCCGGCCGCACGGAACAGGCCGCCGCCGCGCTGCGCGCCGCGCACCCGGGAGCCACCGTGGCCGTGCGCGACGAGACCGTCGCCCGGCTCCTCGCCGATCCGCTCAGCGGCGGAGTGCGCGGCGCACTGTGGGCCACGGCCGAGGCGGCCGTCGTCCTCGCCGCGCTCGGCCTCGCGGCGGCCTGGGCCGCGACGGCGCGGGTCCGCCGGCCGGAGTTCGCCGTGCTGAGCGCGCTCGGCGCGCCCCGCAGGCTGCCCATGCTGCTCATCGCGGCGGAGAACGCCGCGCACCTCGTCACCGGCCTGGTCTCCGGCACCGTCCTCGGCGTCCTGCTGGTGCACGCCGTGGTCCCGTACACCGTGCGCACCGCCACCGGCGCCCGGCCCGTGCCCACCGCCGTCACGGACCTGCCCGTTCCGCACGTCCTCCTGCTGCTCGCCGCCGTGGCCACGGCGCCCGTCGTGGTCACCGTCCTGCTCGCCCGCCACGCGACCCGCATCCCCGCGGGCACCGGAACGGAGCCCGCATGACCATCCGTCACGCCGAGCGGACCGACCGCGACGCGGCGGCGGCGCGGGAGGTCCCACGCCGGCGCCACACGCACCGGGTCCCCGCCCCGTGGTTGCGGACCCGGCTGCGCGCCGCACCCCGGGCGGTGCTCGCGCTCGCCGCGCTCACCTGCTTCGTCGCGTTCGTCGCCGCGGCGCTGCCGCGCGCCGACGACGCCGTCGCCTCACGGGCCCTGCACGCGGCCCTCACCGACGCGGGAACCCCCCGCACGGTCGTCGAACTGACGGCGCCGCAGCCCTCGTTGGCGCTCGGGACACGTGAACGCGCCGCCGCCGTCGCCCCGGAAGCACTCGCCCGGGTGACGCACAGGGCACCCCGGACGTTCCCCGCGCCGCTGACCACCCGGGCCGAGAACGCCGTGGCGGAGGTCCGCACCACCCACCAGCTCCTGGGCACAGACCCCGCGCTGCCCCGCCCCGAGGCCGTCCCGCCGCACTTCAGCGTGCACGCGCTCGGCGGCCTCGACGAGCACGCCCGGGTGCTGCGGGGCCGGCTGCCGCGCGCCGCGCACGACACCACCGAGACCACCCGCACCGCGGAAGCCGCCGTCACCGAGGCCACCGCCCGCGCGCTGCGGCTGCATGTCGGCAGCACGGTGCCGACCGCTTACGAGAACGGCTCCCAGGGGCCCGAGTTCACCATCACCGCGATCCTGCGCCCGCGCGCGCCTGCGGGCCCGTACTGGTCGGCCGATCCGCAGCTCGGTACTCCCGGCATGGCCGCCACCAGCGACAGACTCCCGGCCCTGTACTGGTCGGCGGCGCTGCTGCTGCCCGCCGAGGCCGCACCCGTGCTGCTCGGCACCCAGACCCAGCCCGAACTCGCCTGGCGGTTCATCCCCGACACGGACGCGCTCACCGGCGAGGACGCCGAAGGGATCGTCCGCGCCGCCGCGTCCCTGCGCCAGGGCCCCGCGTCCTTGCGGCTACGCGCCCTCGCCGGGCCCAGCGCCGCCGTCACCACACAACTCGGCGACGTGGCAGCCGCCCACAACCGGCAGAGAGAAGCCGTCAACCCGCTCGTCACGGCGGGCCTCACCGGAGCCGCCGCCGTCGCCGCGCTCGTCCTGACCGCCACGGCGGCTCTCCTCACCCGTCGCCGCGCCCCCGAACTCGCGCTGCTGCGCGCCCGGGGCGCCGGCCTGATCTCCCTGGCCGCCCGTACCGGCGCCGAGACGGCCGTGACCACGCTGCCCGCGGCGGCCGTCGGCCTGCTGCTCGCGCGACTGGTGCTGCCCGACGGGCGCGAAGCACCGGCCGTCCTCGCGGTCGCGGCCGTCGCCGTCCTCGTCTGCCTGACACCGCCGCTGCTCGTCGTCGCCGTTCACCGGGTGCCGCGCGCGCACGACGAGCGCGAGGACCTCGCCGCCGTACGCCCCGGACGCCGCCGCCTCGTCGCCGAGGCGACGATCGTGCTCCTGACGGCCGGTTCCCTGGTGGCGCTGCGCGCCGCGGGCGCGGACTCGACGGCGGCGGTCGCCGTCGTTCCCGTACTGACCGCGCTGCTCGGAGCGCTTCTGCTGCTGCGGCTGACCCCGCCGCTGCTGCGGAGTGCCGCCCGTTCGACGGCGCGGCTGCGCGGTCCGGTGGTGTTCCTCGCGCTGGCCCGCGCCGGACGCGCCCCGGCCGCAACCGCGTTCCCGCTGTGCGCCCTCGTGATCGCCCTGACCACGGCCGCGTTCGGCGGCTCCGTCCTTCTCGGCACCACGGCCGCCCGGGACCGCGCGGCACTGCTCGCCACCGGTGCGGACGCCCGCGTCGACGTCCTGGGCGGCGGCCGGCTGCCCGCCGGGGCGCGGGACGCCGTGGCCGCCCTGCCCGGCGTCCGCTCGGTCACCTCGGTGGGCACCGACACCGACGGGCAAGTGGGGGGCCACCGGGTCACCGCCGTCGCCGTCCCCGCCGGGGCGTACGCGCGGCTGTCCCGCTCCACCGGCAACGGCGGTTTCCCCGCGGCCGCCCTCCAGCCCCGGAGCGGCGCCCTGGGCGCGGTCGCCTCTCCTGGCCTCGCCCGCCGCCTGGGCACGGGACCGCAGCGGGTCCAGGCGTTCGGCCGCACCCTCACCGTGCGCGTCACCGCCGCCCGTACGAGCACACCGGCCGTCGGGCACGGTGCGTTCCTCCTTCTCGACCAGACCCTGATGCGGGCCGGGGGCGCGACGAGCCTGCTGGTCACCGGCACCCCGGCCGGTGCGACGGCCCTCGAACGCGCGGCCCGCGCCAAGGGCTCCACGCCCGTGCGCGCCGTACTCCGCTCGGAAGTGCGGGCACGGTACGCGGCCCCGCCGCTCCAGGAGGGCACGTTCCGCGTCTACGCCGCGGCGGTCGGCGCCGCGGGCGCGCTCGCCGCCCTCGCGCTCGCGCTGTCCCTGCTCCACGACGCCGACGCCCGCGCCGCATTCCTCGGCCGGCTGCGCACACTGGGCCTCGGGGCCCGGCAGAGCCGCCGTCTCGCCCTGCTGGAGGCGGTGCCGCTCGCGGTGACCGCAGCCGTCGGCGGCGCCGTCACCGGCTGGGTCGCGATCGCCCTCGCGGGCCCGGCGGTCGACCTGCGGCTGCTCGCCGTCGGCACCGCCCCCGCAGGGCCGGACGGCACGACCGTCCCCGAGGGTTTCCACCCCGCGCTGCACGCCGCGCCCACTGCCCTGGTGCTGCCCGCCGCCGCGGTCCTGGTGCTCGCGGCCGTCGTCACGGTGCTGCACACACGCCGGGCGGGCGATCCGGGCGGCCGACGCAGGTGGCCCCGGGCCCGCGAGGCCGGCCCGGGCAGCCTCAGGGACGCTGCGCCTCCCGGCGCCGGACGCACCCCTGGCCTTCCGGGCACCAGCGACCCCGCCGGGGTGAGCCCCACCGCGGCGAATTCGACCGAACGCACGCAGGAGGAGCCCTCATGACCGTGCCCCAGCCGTCCTCGGCCGGGTCCCGTCCGGCCGGCGCGGCGGGCGAGCCGGACGGCTCCCGGACCCGCCGCACCCTCGCCGAACTGGAGGAGCGGGCGGGGCGCGAACGCCCCGTCCACGGCCGGGACGCGCTCGTCGTCTGCGACCGGCTCGTCCGGGTCTTCACCGCCGACGGTGTCGAGGTGCAGGCCCTGCAAGGGCTCGACCTGCTAGTCCGCGAGGGGGAGTTGACCGCACTCGTGGGTGCTTCCGGCAGCGGCAAGTCGACGCTGATGAACATCCTGGCCGGCCTCGACGTGCCGACCGCCGGCGCGGCCCGGGTCGCCGGACGGGACCTGCTGACCATGCGCGCCCGCGAGCGCCTCGCCTATCGGCGCGAGACCGTCGGCTTCGTGTGGCAGCGCACCTCGCGCAACCTGCTGCCCTACCTGGACGTGGCGCAGAACGTCGCCCTGCCGATCCGGCTCGCGGGCCGCGGCGGCCGCAAGGCCCGTGCGGCGGCCGCCGAGCGCGCGCACGACCTGCTCGGCCTGCTCGGCGTCGCGGACCGCTCCGACCGCCGTCCCGCCGCGCTCTCCGGCGGCGAACAGCAGCGGGTCGCCATCGCGGTGGCGCTCGCCAACAACCCTTCGCTGCTGCTGGCCGACGAGCCCACCGGTGAACTCGACTCGGCCACGGCCGCCGACGTCTTCGCGGCGTTCCGGCGCGCCAACGACGAACTGGGCACCACCGTACTGGTGGTGACCCACGACCAGGCCGTCGCGAACGAGGTCCGCCGTACCGTCGCCATCCGCGACGGACGCACATCCACGGAGACGCTGCGCCGGACCACGGTCGACGAGGGCGGTCGCACGTCGGTCGAGGCCCACGAGTACGCGATGCTCGACCGCGCGGGCCGACTCCAGCTTCCGTCGGAGTACGTGGAGTCCCTGTCGATGGAGCACCGGGTCATGCTCCAGCTCGAACGCGACCACATCGGCGTCTGGCCGGACACTCCGGCCCCGGACGCCGGAGCCTGACCAGGGCGAGGTCCGGAGCCACCAGAAGCTCCGTCACATTGCGTCGAAGTCATGGGAGTTATGCCAGTTCCATCATGACAGGTCAGGGGCTATTCCAGTAGGACGAAGGGCACAGCCTTTACGGCTTGTCCGGCATTCTCGGCGACATCCAGAATTCCGCCATGAATTACTCGGCGAAAATCGACCAGGACGACATCCTGCGAGCGCGGAATGTACTGCTCGCCTCGGGACGCCGCACTCCTCGCGAGGAAGTCGGCGCCTACCGTGTCCTTGCTCAGGTCAGTCCCGCCGCTTACCTGCCCCGCCTGGTGAAGGCGCTGCAGCACCTCAGTTACGACCCCAGCCACCGGCCCGAAGTGAGCCTCGCACTGTGCGAGGAGGCGGTGGCCGCCGCACGAACCGTCGATCCGGCCGAGCCGGAGCGCGCGAATCTCCTGTACGAGGCCCTCGGCACGTGCCAGAGAGGACTGTACGAAGTGGGCAGACGAGCCGAAGGGCTCGCCATGCGTGCGGAGATGCTCGCCATCGGAAGGGCTCAGGCGGAGACGTCACGAAGCCGCGCCATCAGAGGGTTGTCCGAGTGGGCCTCGGGACTCTCCGAAGAGGGCCGCTATGTCGAAGCCGCCGACGCCGCGACCGAGTTGGCGGCCACCGCGCTGCCCGGTGGCCCCGCCGAAGGTGGTCTGGCGTGGATCCTGCTGCAGTGGATCGCCGCTCTCCGTGACGCGGGCCGGTCCGAGGAGGCACTCGCCGCCTTCAAGACACTTGTCGACATGGAGGCGGCCGAAGCCGCGAACGACCGTGGCCCGATCGCCTGCCACCTCTTCGCGCTGTTCGAGTACGCGCGGATGCTCGGCACCCACGGCCGACGACGGGAGGCCGCCGCGGCCCGGCAGGAGGCGCTCGTCCTGCTGACGGAACTGGCGGCCACCGGCGAGCGCAAGTCCTGGAGCGGCTACCAGTCGTCGTACTGGGCGGTGCTGTCGCTGATGTCCGGCGCCGAGAGCGAGCGGCCGCGGCCCGGAGAACCCCGGCCGCCGTCGGGCGTCGTCACACTGCGGTGGTCACCCGACGTCCGACGCGACTACTTCGACAGCCGCGACGCGCTCCGTGACGAGGTGGACGCCCTCGCCACACGGGCCGCTGAAGATCCTGAAAGCCACCTCGCCGAACTGGTGCGGCTGCACCGGGTGTTCACCATTCGTTCCGCCGTCCACTGGGAAGCGGGCGCCCGAGGGTGCACCGAGCACACGGGCGCGCTGTTCGACGAAGGCGTGGAACTGGCGTTGCGCTGGTCCCGGCACCGCCCCGCGGAGGGAACTCCGGCAGTCGTCAGGTCGCTGCTCGACCGCTCGGCCTTCCGTGCCACCACCCGCGAGTTCGGGCCGGCCCTCGACGACTTCCGAGAGGTCCTGAGACAGCTGGAGGAGGAGTGCGGTTCGGACGGCTGACGAGCGTCCTTCGGTGACCGGACGGCCTGTACCGGTTCTCGAAGCCTTCTCGACCGGGACGGAAGCGTTCTTCGAGGCGTGTGCCCGAGCCTGAGCATGTCGTGGCGGGCTGCGTCGTCGGGAGGCCCTCGTGGGTGAACGGGACAGTGTCCGAACCGAGTTGCGGGTGGTGCGGGGCACCGCGGGGGAGGAGGAGCTCGCGGCGATCGCGGTGGTCCTCGGCGCCGTGCTGTCCGGGCGGGACCGAGACGAGGACGACTTGAAGGAGGAGCCGGGGACCGCGCGATGGGGGCAGGACGGCAGCCAAGGTGTCTACCGCGCTCCCCATTCGTGGCGCCATCCACCCCGACTCCCGTTCGCGGGTTGACGCGTGACCGTGACGGTCGGTGCGAAGGACGGTGGGCTGCTCGCCGGCGTGAACCGGTGCTCCGCCCCCGCGATGTGATGCGCAGGGGATCTGTCTAGACGACGGTGGCCGTGGCCGGCCATGCGCCACGGCCCACCAGATCGAGGACGAGCGCGGCGATGTTGTACGCGTCGTCCTCGCCGCGGTGATGCCGTCCTTCGAGCGGCAGTCCGGCGATCTGCAAGGCGTGAGCCATACCGGGCTTCTTGCGCAGCCCGTAGGCCGCGGCGAACACGGCCTTGGCGTTCGTGTGGGTGCGCTCCGTCGGCCGGCCGAAGGGGTAGGCGACTTCGTGGGCTTGACTCTGCCGCGCGAACTGCCGACGGTCGTACTCGCCCCAGCTGGCCCAAGGGCGCTCCCCGGCCTCGTGGTCCTGGACGAGGATCCGGCACGCGTCGGCGAAGGTGACGCCTTGCTCCACCTCGGCTTGGGTCAGGCCGGTCAGTTCGGTGCAGAAGTCGCTCACCGCTGACCGGGCGGGGCGGACCAGGATGCGGTGCCTCGACACGCGGCGCCGTGCCGACACGTCCACGACGGCGAGACCGATCTCGATGATCTCGCTCACGGAGCCGGGCGGCGGTTGTCCGTCCCAGCAGGTGGCTTCCACATCGATGACGTTCAGCAGGGCGGATTCGCGGCGCATGCGGCCGAGCGTAGAGACGCGAGCTGGGTCCCGGCATCCCCATTTGTGCGGGGCGGCATCGGGGGCCGACGTGTCAGAGGGTGCCGTCCCCGGGGATGCCCAGCTGTTCGGCCACGGTGGTGAGGGCGGTTCCCAGCGGGAGCGTGACACGGGCGACGGCGTGCTGGTCGCCCCGCGTGGGGTCCCGGTTGACGATCACCACCGGCTTTCCGGCCTGAGCGGCATGACGGACGAACCGGAGACCCGACATCACGGTCAGTGAGGATCCGAGGACCAGCAGCGAGGTCGCCCCGTCGACCAGGGCGCGGCAGTGCGCGACCCGGGACGGCGGAACGGACTCGCCGAAGAAGACCACGTCCGGTTTGAGAATGCCGCCGCAGACCGTGCAGGGAACGACGTGGAAGTCGCCGACCTGCTCGTCGGTGAGGTCGGCGTCGCCGTCCGGATTCATGGCGGCGGCCACCGGGGCGAAACCAGCGTTGGCCTCCTCCAGACGGCGGGCCAGTTCCCGGCGCGGGGTGAAAGCGCCGCAGGTCAGGCAGACGACCCGGTCCAGGCTGCCGTGGAGCTCCACGACACCCTCGCTTCCGGCTGCCTGGTGCAGACCGTCGACGTTCTGCGTGATCACACCCGAGAGCAGACCGTGCCGCTGGAACGCGGCGACGGCCCTGTGCCCCGCGTTCGGGCGAGCCCGGCCGAAGGTGCGCCAGCCGAGGTGGCTGCGCGCCCAGTAGCGCCGCCGGGCCGGGGCGCTCGCGGTGAACTCCTGGTAGGTCATCGGGGTGTGCCTGCTCAGGCTCCCGCCCTCGCCCCGGTAGTCGGGGATGCCGGACTCCGTGGAGATGCCCGCCCCGCTGAGCACCAGCACGCCGCCGGTGCCCAGCGCCTCGGCGACCGGCTCCAGGTCCGTGGTGCCCGGCGGCAGATCCCCGGTGGGGGTCCAGTTCAGAGTGGGACGCATGCGCATTCAGCCAGGGTACGGAATCCCGCGCCGCGACCCGGCACGTCGCTCAGGAAGGCAGGGCGCCGAGCTGGCGCAGCTGGGTGAGGACGTCGACGACGCCCCGTATTTCTGCGATCCGCCCGTCGACGAAGCGGAAGACGAAGATCTCGCCGTAGGTGACCGCGCGACCCGTGGGGGCCAGGCCCCGGTACTCGCCCTGGTGGGTCCCGGTCACGGTGTTCCTGGAGACGACCTTGTCCCCCTCCGCGACCGTCTCCTCGATGGTGACGTGGATGTCGGGGAAAGCGCGCAGCAGCACGTCCCACACCTGCTTCAGCGCCTTCGCGCCGGTCTCGCCCATCGGGACGGGGGCATGGAAGCGCACGTCAGGTGCGACGAACTCGTCGATGGCCTTCAGGACGGTGTCCGGATCACCGCTGTTCACGGCGGAGTGGAAGCGGTGGAGCGTCGCCGTGTTGTCCGTCGTCTCGGTTGTCGGCATGCGGTCTCTCCTCGGGCCCGTGTTGGAAGGGGTCACAGCGATGAGACGGGGCGGCCGCTCGGAATGTGACACGGCCCCTGAGGGAGGCTCGCGGACGGTGCTTGACGCGCGGGACCTGCCGCCGGTTCGGCTGTCGCGCACGAGGGCGTCGGGCCCGCGCGAGCGGAGCGGGTCATCCGTCGTGCCGCGTCGTGGAGAAGTGGTCCGTCAGGGCCTGCACCACCACGCGGACCTCCGGTGACGTCCATCGCTCGCCATGGCGGACCAGTTGCACGGGGACGTCGGGCAGCGCCGGGCCCTCGATGACGGCCAGGCGCTCCTCGCGCAGCGCGGTCGCGACCGCCGTACGGGGCAGGATGCTGATGCCGAGACCGGCCATGACGCAGCTGCGGACCGCTTCGCTGCTGCCGAGGCGGGTCAGTCGGGTGTGCGCGCCGGACGCGGCCTGGAGCCGGCCCGCGATCCGGTCGCTGTAGGAGCAGCCCTCCTCGTGCAAGAAGACGTCCTCGTCGGCGAGTTGACGCCACGTGGCAGGCTTTCGTGACGAGGCCAGGGGGTGCCCCGGCGGTCCGACCAGGGACAGGGCCTCCCTCGCGATGACGGTCGCCGTCAGGTCGGGGAAGGCGACCGAGTCCTCCAGCAGCAGGGCCAGGTCGAGTTGGCCGCTGCGGAGTCCTTCGACCGAGGCGTGGGTGCCGGCGGGGAACAGGTGCACGGCGATGTTCGGGTGGCTGCGGCGCAGAGCGGCGATCACATGAGGCAGATGCGTGGAGCACAGGGTGTCTCCCGCGGCGACGGCGACCGTACCCGAGGGTTCGGAGTCCGCGGCGGCCGAGCGAAGCCTCGCCTCCGCGTCGAGGACGGCCGCGGCCTCCGGCACCAGTCGTCGTGCCGCGGCGGTCACGCGGGCCCCGCGCGGCATACGGTCGAAGAGCTGGACTCCGAGCATCTTCTCCAGGGACTTGACCTGCGTCGTCACCGTGGACTGCGAGAGATGCAGCTCCGCCGCGGCCGACGTGAAGTTCTCCGTCCGCGCGACGGTCAGAAACGTCCGGATCAGTTGTGTCTCCACACTCGGACCCTACCCGAGCCATCGCTTTTCCCGATGACATCCATCGAGAATCATCGCTTTCTTCGATGTCGGAGGGGTGGCACCGTAGAGACATGACTTCGAACCTCACCGACACGGTGCTGCACTACGCCGCCTTCACCGCCGACCCCCAGGGCGGGAACCCGGCGGGGGTCGTCCTGGACGCCGCGTCGTACGACGCCGCCCGCATGCTCGCCGTAGCCACGGACGTGGGGTACTCCGAGACGGCGTTCATCACGGAGCACGACATGGACGAACGCCGGTTCACCGTGCGCTACTTCAGCCCCCTCGCCGAGGTCGACTTCTGCGGACACGCGACCATCGCCGCCGCCGTGGCCCTGGCCGAACGCATCGGCCCGGGCCTGCTGATGCTGGACACCCAGGCCGGCGAAGTCCCCGTCCTCACGGTCGCCGACGCCGACGGTTCGCTGCACGCGACGCTGACCAGCGTCCCGACCCACACCCGGCCGGCGAGCGGGACCGAGCTGAGCGAGGCTCTCGCAGCACTGGGCTGGAAGCAGTCTGACCTCGACACCGAACTCCCGGCGCACGTCGCCTTCGGGGGCGTGCGGCACCTCGTCCTCGCCGCCGCCACCCGGGCCCGACTCGCCGACCTGGACTACGACTTCGACGCCCTCGGCGAGGTCATGCGCCGCCACGGCTGGACGACTCTGCAGCTCGTCTGGCGGGAGTCGGACGATCTGTTCCACGCCCGCGACCCGTTCCCCGTCGGGGGAGTCGTCGAGGACGCGGCGACCGGCGCCGCGGCTGCCGCGTTCGGCGGATACCTCAGGACCCTCGGCCTGGCACCGCACGGCCGTACCGTGCGCATCCACCAGGGCGACGACATGGGCCGCCCCAGCTTGCTCGACGTCGACATCGACGCCGCGGACCCGCGGGTACGCGTCAGCGGACAAGCGGTGCCGATCAAGCAGTGAACGCGGCAGGACCCCGGGCCCGCGTCGGGGCGAGCCGTCGCGGCCCGGGACCGGCGGAGCGCACCGCGCACTCCCCGGACCGCCGGCCGGCTCGGTCGGGGCGCCCGCTCAGGTCGTGTCCAGGTCGGCGAGGAACAGATGGTGGTCCGAGTGGACGCTCGGGCGCACACGGTGCCGCGACGAGTCGATCCCTCGCAGGAAGACGTAGTCGAACTTGCTCTGCCAGTCGGTCGTGGGCTCGCAGGCCCCGGAGACGGAGTGGCGGCACTGCGGGTCCGTGTCGAGGGCCAGTGTCCACATCCTGTCGAGCTCGGGGGCGTCCGGTACGGCGTTGAAGTCGCCGAGGACGATCGCGCGGTCGTGCCGGGCGACCTCAGCGGCCAGTACGCGCGCCTGGGCCGCCCGGACCCCCTCCTGCCGCCGCTGGGCGAGGTGTGTGTCGAAGACCCGGACGGACCGTCCGCCCACGGTGGTGGTGACGGCCATGTACCCACGGTCCTCGGATCCGCCGTCGGGGTATTCCGCCCGGAGGACGTCTTTCATCGGTGCCGCCGAGAGGATCGCCTGTCCGTAGCCGCCCGGACGCCACGGCACACCTCCGCAGCGGCTCCAGTTCCTGAGGACCGCCCCGTACTCGACGTGGTAGACCAGCCCGTGCAGGTTCTCCAGATGGTCCCGGATGCTCTCCACGTCCCGCACGCACGCTTCCTGCAGGCCGATGACCTGCGGCGCGTACGTGGCGATCTCCGCCGCCCGGGCTGCGTTGCTCGCGTCGCACGGGTTGCAGATGTTCCACGTCATCACCCGGTTCGGCACGACGTCCCTGACCGCCTCGACCGGCAGCGACCCGCCGAAGAGGGCATCCCTGGGGGCACTTGGCCCTATGAGCGCCATGCAGGCCACGATCAGTGCGCCGACGTGCAAGCGCGTGCCCCTGGCGAGCACATCGCCTCCTCGAAGTCGATTCCCCTGACATCCGACGTGTTCCTGTACGAGGTTATGGGACACGCCGCCGCCGGCCCGCGCGGAGTCGGCGATCCCGTCGCGGCCCGGACGGTGGCACGGCGTTCGCCGCCTCTCACCCGATGGTGACGACACGTGCCCAGCCGGGCGGAGTGTCCGGGACGTAGTCGGGATCGTCCTCGCGCGCGGAGCCGGCGGGCCGGGGGAAGAGACCGACGACGGTGCGGCAGGGCGGTGGCGCGGAGGGCCACGGGGTCTGCCCGTCCGTCAGCGCCACGATGACGTCGGGACCGGGCCGCGAGCGCAGCGCCCGGGCGAAACCGGAACGCAGGTCCGTGCCACCGCCGCCGATCAGCTCCATGCTTTCGGCACGGCAGAGCGGGACGGCGACTCCGGCCGCCGCGTCGCAGGAGATGACGGAGACCAGGTCGCGCCGCCCGCCCACCGCCCGGGAGATCGCCCCGACCTCCAGCAGCGCGCTGCCCAGTTCGGCGTCGCTCACCGACCCGGAGGTGTCGATCACGACGCAGACCCGCGGCGGAACACGGCGCAGGCTCGGCAGGATCACCCCGGGAAGGCTCGCGGAACGCCGGGACGGCCGCCGGTAACTGTGGTTCTCGCCCGCCCCCGGGGCGCCGGCGGCCGAGCGGATCGCCGACCCCAGCAACTGCCGCCAGGGCTGAGGCGGTTGGAACGCCTCGTCCGCCCAGCGGCGCCACCCCTCGGGCGCGCTGCCCGGCCGGCCCTTGATCGCCTCCGCGACCCGGAAGCGAACCGCGTCCCGCTGCTGCCTGGTCAGCCCGTTCGCCCCGTCGGGGCCCAGCTCCCACGAGCGGTGCTGCCCGTCGGCGCCACTGCCGCAGTCCAGCCAGGCCAGGTCCGCGAGCCCGGACATGGAGGACCGCCGCAGGTACTCCTCCATCAGCAGTCCGTCGGGCAGCCGCAGCAGCGACGGCAGCACCACTCCGGCGGGCCGGGGCAGCCCGTCTCCGTAGATGTCGTCGTTGATCTCGAAGTCCGCGGCGATGTTCCGCCGCAGCCGTTCGCCCGGCCCGTACTCCTCGTGCTGCCGCGCGTACCGCTCGCCCCGCCCGTGGTGGTCCCGCAGCAGATGGGAGACCTCGTGCACCCAGACGCCCGCCAGTTCCTCCACCGGGGTGCGCGCCACGAACCCGGGGGAGACGTAGCAACGCCAGTGAGCGTCCACGGCCATCGTCGGCACCGACCGGTCCTCCACCACGTGCAGCGCGAAGAGCGCACCGGCGAGGTAGGGCCGTACGTTCACCGCGTGCAGCCGGGCGGTCAGCAACTTCTGCATGTCCAGCGGAAGTTCGGCCCGGTCGGACACATGGACGGGCCCCGGCCCCGGATGGACCTCCCTCACCGGGCGCGGCGCTGGGGGCCGGGGCATCGGACGCGGCACCGGCCGCTTCGCGACCTCCGCCATCAGCCCGCCACCCCCGTACGCCTGGCGGCCGCCGCCTTGACCCGTCCCACCGAGCGGTCCGCCTGCCGCGCGAGGCCGACCACCGCGGCCAGCCGCTCCATCGTCTCCGGCACCTCCCAGTCGTCACGGCGCACCGCGGCCAGTGCCGTCGCCGGAGCGACGAGCAGGTCCGCCGCGCCGGTCTCCAACGCCCGGACCAGGACGGCCCAGCCCGCCTCCCACCGCTGCCGCTCCGGCCGCGCGCCGACGGCGGCCACCACCGCCTCCAGGGCCGCCTGCCGCAGGTCACCCCGCTCCGGCAGCTCGGCGGCGCCCGGATCGGCCAGCAGTGTCTCCGGGTCCGGCAGGTCCATCCGGTCCAGATAGGCGAGGAGTTCGAGCCCCGGTCCGTCACCGACCGCGCCGCGTACGAGCAGTGCCAGTACGTCGCGTGAGACGGAGGCTGCGGTGCCGAAGGCCAGCAGGGTCAGCGCCGCGTCCCAGCTGCGGGGCGAGGGCCAGGCGCCCCCGCGTCGAGTCTCGGTGCTGGGCAGCCGGTGGATCAGGGTCGGCCGGGCGGCCAGGAAGCCGCAGACCGCGCGGCGGGAGAAGGCGACGGCTTCCGGCAGTCGTTCCGGCACCAGCCGGGGCAGTTCCGCCCTCGGCCAGACGCCCCCCAGGCCGCGCACCACCACTTCCTGGTCGTGCACCCAGTACAGGTGCACGAACCGGTTGGCCAGCGGAGGGCTCAGTTCCCACCCGTCCGCCGCCGAGGCGCGGGGGTTGGCGGCGGCCACGATCCGTACGCCCGGCGGCAGTTGCAGCGCACCCACCCGCCGCTCCAGCACGACCCGCAGGAGGGCGGCCTGCACGGCCGGGGTCGCGGTGGAGAGTTCGTCGAGGAACAGCAGCCCGCGTCCGGCCCGTACGAGTTCCACGGCCCACTGCGGCGGTGCCATCGGCACGCCCTGCACCGCCGGGTCCTCACCGACGACGGGCAGCCCGGAGAAGTCGGACGGCTCGTGGACGCTGGCGATCACGGTGGTCAGCGGCAGATCGAGGGAGTCCGCCAGCTGGGTCAGGGCCGCGGTCTTCCCGATGCCCGGTTCGCCCCACAAGAGAACGGGCAGGTCAGCCGCCACGGCCAGCGTCAGTGCTTCGAGCTGTTCGTCCGGGCGCGGCTCGGTGGTGGTCGTCCGCAGGAGGGAGAGCAGGTTGTCGGCGACGGCGAGGTGGGCGTCGGTCGCGTTCGCGCGAGCGGGTGCGCACGCTTCGTTGGTCGGGAACGGAGCGGACAGGAGCGTACTGGTGGTCATCGGCATCACCTTGAGGGCGTGAGGGGACGGGGAAGGATCCGTCCGGAGGTCATGAGGGCGCGCGGACGGCTGAACGCGCGCTCAGGTAAGGGGAGTTCGGTGGCGCCGGTCAGGACGCCAGGCCGGTCCGGGGCCGGGCGCGGCTGCTCAGCTTGCGGCGCACCGCGATCGGCGTACGCCGGTTCAGACGGGGTCGGTGGTCGGCCGTCGCGTGTGCCACGCCCGACGCGCTCTCAGGCCCTGCCGTACCGGCACCTGTGTGCACGTCGAGCAGTCCCGAACGGAAGAGCCCGTGGTCGACGCGGCGGGCCATGGCCGACTCCAGTTCGGTCTGGAGTGGTCCGTCGCGCAGGATCGCCGCAGGCCCGAGCAAGCCTTCGACCACGGCCAAGGCGCCGGTGACGTCGCCGTGCCGCAGCCGTTCCCGGACGGCGGGCAGCGCCTCCGGATCACGGTGCACCGCGTCGATGGCCCGTAGGCAGGGCAGTGGTGGGCCGCCGAGCGCCACGAGCAGTTCCTCCCGCCGCAGTTGGGCGGGATCGTGGTCGACGGCTGTCAGCACTCCGTCCCGGAGGGCGATGCGGTGGATCTCGCCCCGGCACGGCACGCGGTGCGGATCACCGGTTTCCGGAGGGCCTCCGTCGGCAGACGCAGGTCCGGGAGCCGTCAGCGCCGCGGCCACGAGAGGATGCAGCCCGTTCACCGGGACGAGCCCCGAGCGCAGCAGTTCCAGGTCCGGCAGGACGCGGGCCGCCGCCTCCGGCAGGACCGGCAGAGCAGCGGTCACCTGGGACGGCAGCGCGTCCTCGGGGAGCCGCCGGAGCGTCGGAACGTGGCTGTCGTCGGGCGCGACGAGGTCGAGTACGGCACACCTGCGCGCACCGAGCCGTACGGTGAAGGCCCCGCGAGGCAGCCCGTCGGCGCGCAGCAACAGCTCGGCCTCAGCTACCCAACTGCCGAACGCCCAATGGGAGTTGTCGCCGTAGTGCCGTTCCGGTCCATCCGGCCGCAGCGGCCCGTGCGTTTCGGGGCCCGGGTCAACTGCCGCGAGGGAGAGTGGTCTTCCCGGCCCGCACCGCGATGCCAGTTCATGGCTCCGCCCGGCGTCCCAGAGATGCCGGTGCAGGTCGAGCCGGAAGCGGCGGTCGGGATGCGGATGCGGGTGGTGCGCCGGGATGCCCCTGCCGTGACTGTCCGAGGCGTCCCACACCGCCAGGGACATGCGCTGTCCGGCATCCGCCCGGGCAGGCGGTGTCCGCACCACCAGGTGCAGCGGCGACCCGCCCGAACTCCGGTAGCGGGCAAGGGAGATGGTGAGTCCGGGGCGTAGCCGGCCGTCGGGGGCGATGCGGGGCATGTGCCAGCGGAGCAGATCCGGCGCCAGGCGACGCAGATCCGCCCGGAGGAGGGTGACGATGCCGGTGCCGTGACGACGGCGTACGGCGCGCAGATCGAGATCGACGTAGATGCGGGCGGCGGCGCAGGCCCCCGCCCAGTCACCGGCCGCGCGCCGCGCGGTCGCGTTCTCGATCATGGACGGTGGCACGGCGTACTCCCGTACGCGCTGCCACATCAACAGGTGGGGCGGAATCTCGTCCGCGAAGTGAAGTGCCATCAGCACTCACCGTTCGCGGAAGAGTCCCCCAATCCGAAAGAGGAGAAGTTCTTCATCGCGCGCATCGTAACCACGACGGTGAAGATCTGTCATGCGCCTATAGCGGTTGCCACCTCCAGCGCGTGTGGAGTGGGGGGCGAGGTGCCCTCGCCGGGGAGGCCCTGGCCCGACCTATCGAGCACCTGGTCATGGCCGCGACGGATGCACGGACAGTGACATTCATCACCACTCCAGCCGGTGACGCAAGGCGTCAGGAGAGCGGCTCACGGTCAGGAACGCCGACGACCCGCCGTGTCCCCGCACGTCCCGCGGCGAGTACGCCTCGACCGCGCTCGGAGTCGCTGCTAAAGCCCCGGTCTCGGCGCCCGCCGGCACCCCTGGCAGACCCCGTCCGGGGGAATGACCGGCCTGCCCGCGGTGTTCGATGATCTGCGGCATCAGTGCAGGCCGGTACTACAGTGCGCCCTCAGGGCGTGCGGATGGACCAGGGCGTGTCGCCAGCCGTGTGCACCGACGAACAAGGAGATGGATCATGAGTAACGAAGCGCAGCGGGCTCTGCTGGCGGGCGGCTGCTTCTGGGGCATGCAGGAACTGATCCGGTCACTCCCGGGTGTCCTGGACACGCGCGTCGGATACAGCGGCGGCGACCTCCCCAACGCGACGTACCGCAACCACGCCGGGCACGCGGAGTCCATCGAGATCACCTTCGATCCGGCGAAGACGGACTACCGCAACATCCTCGAGTACTTCTTCCAGATCCACGACCCGACGACGAAGAACCGGCAGGGGAACGACATCGGCGCCGACTACCGTTCGGCCATCTTCTACCTCGACGAGGAGCAGCGGCGCGTCGCCGAGGACACCATCGCCGACGTCGACGCCTCCGGACTGTGGCCCGGGAAGGTCGTGACCGAAGTGGTGCCCGCCGGGGCGTTCTGGGAGGCCGAACCGGAGCACCAGGACTACCTCCAGCGGTACCCCGACGGATACACCTGCCACTTCCCGCGGCCCAACTGGCGCCTGCCGAAGCGCGCCGCGAGCTGACCCACCCGGCTGACGGTCACCTGCCCCGCGGATCCCTGGTTCCGCGGGGCGGTTTCGTATACGCCGCCCGAGGAAGTCGGTGACCGCGGGCCGCTCGCGCCGGTCGAGCGCGACAGAGAACAGCGACGCGAAGGTGCGGCGGCCCTAGAGCAACTGCTGTCCGCCGTCGATGTCGTAGGTGGCCCCGGTCAGGGCCTCGTTGAGCATGATGTGAACGGCCAGCGCCGCGACGTCCTCCGGGCCGACGACCCGCCGGATGGGCAGGGTCGA
This sequence comes from Streptomyces sp. NPDC028308, assembly GCF_055565855.1. NCBI lineage: Bacteria > Bacillati > Actinomycetota > Actinomycetes > Kitasatosporales > Streptomycetaceae > Streptomyces > Streptomyces sp. NPDC028308. The sequence continues at coordinate 290,353 of NZ_JBVHTO010000008.1, read as the reverse complement.
GCGCAGTTCCTCGCGTCGTGCTTCGAGTTGGTCGCCGAGGAGCGAGGCCGACAACGCCGTGTCGACGAATCCGGCGGCGATGAGGTTCACGCGGATCGGCGCCAGTTCGAGTGCCAGGTTGGCAGTGAGTGCGGGCAGCGCCGCCGTGAGCGCGGAGATGACGGACAGGCCCCTGCCCGGGCGCCGTCCACCGGTTCCCCCGATGAACAGCAGCGTGCCTCCGGCTCGGACCCTGCCCTGACTGTATTTGCCGATGGCGAGGGTCATGGCGAGCCGGTCACCGAAGTGGCGGCTGGTCTCCGGCAGGTCCAGGTCGGCCAGGGGCGCGTAGGACGGGCCGCCTGCCGTCGACAGGACGTGGTCGACGGGGTGGGGGAGGTCCTGGAAGAACCGCTCCACCTGGTGGGTGTCCGTGGCGTCGAAGGTCGCGGTGCTCAACGGCTGGATGTCGGCGGCCGCTCGTTCCAGGCGTTGCGGATCGCGACCGACCATCACCACCTGGCCGCCCTCGTCACGTACGCGACGCGCGGTCGCCAACCCGATACCGGAACTCGCTCCGATCACCACGACGGTCTGATCGGCCAAGTCACGACCCTGGTTCTGCTCGCCCATCATGTGCCTCCGGTGATCGAGGGGGCCGGTGGAGGGTGAGTGGTGGACATCTCACACTCCGGGTCAACTGACCGTCCACGGCGAGGTGTTCGTCACGCCCGCGCCGGGCCAGGCGCCGCACGGAATCGCCCCGAGCCGGACGGGGCAGCCGCCGCGCAACCGAAGTCCCGTCACGCGCGCCCAGGTCGAGGCTGCTTGGTCCGGTACACACCTGGGACTTCGAAGGCGCGAGGTCCGCGTACGCTCCACGCCGGACCCGCCGCCATCGTTCTCACGCCGAGTTCTCGTATGCGACTGCCCGCGGTGCCGACACGCAGCGCGCCCGTCACGGCGCTCACCAACGTACCTCTCCCGGATGTCGCCCACCACTGGAGCGGCACCGGACCCTCGCAGGCGGGGGCCGGTGACACCGTGCTCGAACGGACGGTGTCATGACTTGCCGACGCGGCCGTCTCGGTAGCTCTCCAGAACGCGCAGCCAGACCTCGCTGATCGTGGGGAACGCCGGTACGGCGTGCCACAGCCGGTCCACACGTACCTCGCTGGTGATCGCGACGGTCGCCGAGTACAGGAGCTCCTGCGTCCCGGGGCCGACGAACGTCACTCCGACGACGGTCTGGGGATCGGGGTCGATGAGCACGCGAGCCCTGCCGCGGTAGCCCTCGGCGTACTGCAAGGCGCCGGCGACCCTGCCGATCTCGTAGTCCACGACGTCGACACGGCGCCCGGTGCGCTCGGCTTCCTGCGTCGTCAGGCCGACGCTGGTCACCTCCGGCTCGGAGAACACCACTTGGGGCACGGCGGCGCTGTCGGCCGTGGAGGCGTGCGCTCCCCACCTGCCGTCGTCCAGCGGTTCGCCCTTGGCGCGCGCCCCGATCACCGCACCGGCGATGCGCGCCTGGTACTTGCCCTGGTGGGTCATCAGGGCGCGGTGGTTGACGTCGCCGACCGCGTAGAGCCATCCGTCGGCGACGTCTGTCACGCGGTAGGAGTCGTCCACGGCCAACCAATCGCCCGGCGTCAGTCCGACGGTCTCCAGGCCGATGTCCGCGGTGTGCGGCGCGCGGCCGGTCGCGAACAGGATCTCGTCGGCCTCCAACGTCTCGCCGCCGGACAGGGTCACCCGCACGGGGCTGTCGTCGCCGTTCTCACGGACGACCCCGGTCACCGAGGTGTCGAAACGGAGATCGACGCCCGCGGCTCGCAGGGATTCCGCGACCATCTCTCCGGCGAAGGGCTCCATGCGGTTCAGCAGCCCCTTACTGCCCCGCACCAGCATGGTCACCCGCGAACCGAGTGCCTGGAACGCCGTGGCCATCTCGACGGCCACCACACCACCGCCCACGACGGCGAGGCGATCCGGGACGTGCCGGGCGGCGGTGGCATCACGATTCGTCCAGGGGCGGGCCTGCGCGAGCCCGGGCAGATCGGGGAACGCGGTGATCGTCCCCGTGCACACGCCGACGGCTTGCCGTGCCGTCAGGCGCACGGTGTCGCCGTCCGGCGTCTCCACGACGACCTGCTTCGGACCGTCCAGCCGCCCGTAGCCGCGCACCAGGTCCACGGACACCGAGTTCAGCCAGCCCACCTGGTCCTCGTCATGCCAGTAGGCGGACATCTTGTCGCGGTAGGCGAACACCGCGGGCACGTCCAGCGGGCCCTCCACCGCTGCCCTCAGCCCCGGGACTCGACGGGCATCGGCGCGCGCCACCACGGGGCGCAGCAGCGCCTTGCTCGGTTCACACGCCCAGAACGAGCACTCGCCTCCGAGCAGCTCGTTCTCCACGATCACCGTGGAGAGTCCGGCCGCCCTGGTGCGCTCGGCCAGGTTCTCGCCGGCCGGGCCGGCGCCCAGAACGACCACGTCGTAGGCGCGAGAAGTGCTATCCATGCTTGCTCCAGTCCCTCATCCGAATCGCAGCCCGGCGTGGCGCTCAATGTGGAGAACACCGCGCGACCCGCACTCGCCCGGGGTCGGCGCAGTTCTCCTGCCATATTCCTCCAGAGGGTCGGACAGCGCCTGGCGGAACCCAACCGGCGGCGCCGGGCGCGGACGCCAGTAGGTGGGGGCATCCCGAGCGAGGTTCGGGTCGGGCCGACGGGCGCCTGGCCCCGAGCGGCGTTCCCAGCTGTCCTACGGACGGGTGGTCACCGGCCGGGGAGCCGGGTCGTGACCTCCTGCAGAACCCATCCGTTGCCGTCAGGGTCGCTGAACGCCGCGAAGGAGCCGTAGCTGGCGCGCCGCGGCTGCGGTCCGCCGACCCTGCCTTCCTCCGTGCCGCGGTGGAACACGCCGCCCGCGTCATGAAAGATCTCGCCCACCTCGACACCCCGCTCAACGAGCTCCGCGTGAGCGGCCTCGATGTCGGAGACGACGAGGTGCAGGCCCTGCACGGAACCCGGTGCGGCGGTCGTGACACCGGTGCCGAAGAGGATCGAGCACTGCGATCCCGGCGGGGTCAGGTGGACCACCCGGTAGGAGTCATCGGCGACGTAATCGACGTCCAGCCGGAACCCGGCCTTCTCGTAGAAGGCCTTGGCCGCGTCGACGTCCGAGACGGGCAGCACCATGACCTCGAGCTTGAATTCCATTGTTGCCTTCGCTTTCACGACAGAGGACACGCCCCGAGCGTGTCACCGGTTCAACGGGTGACATCATTCCAACGTCGGCGTCACTGGTCAAGCTGGTGACGGAGGAATGTGCTCCCCGGTCGGACTGTCTCTCTGGCGTGGAAGCGGGCGGGTCGGCCCTGCGTCCGACGGCTTGGGTCAAGAGTTGTATAGATCCAGGCGGCCAGAAGTTGCTGCTATGCATCCGACGGCGACCGCCTGCTGGGGGGGTGGGTCGAACGCGTGCTGCGCGCCTCGACCGGATGTAGGTCGACGGACTTTGTCACTTGCTTGACCGGTGACGTATCGACTGTCATGATCGCCGGCTTGAGATGCCGTCAGGCACCCCACTCGGCAACCTGATCCCCTGGAACGAGGTCGACAAGGGCGGCCACTTCGCCGCCTGGGAACAGCCGGAGCTGCTGTCCCGGGAGATCCGCACCGCCTTCAGGTCACTGCGCAAGGCCATGTCCGCGAAGTCCCTCCTGTCCCGGGGTGCCCGGCACGGGAGGGACTGTGCGGAGATGACCTGGCCCGTCGTCCGGGGTGGCCGTCACCGCCCCGGACGGGCTCCTCACGCTTGCGAGCCGGCCGCCCGCTCGGGGGTGCGAGCGGAGCGCAGCCACTGGGCGAGCAGGGCGAGGGCGGCCAGGACCGCAACCGTGGCCGCGTAGACGACCGACGTCTCGTGCAGTCCCGTGTGGGTGGCGGCGATTCCGGCGATCACGGCGGGCACGCTGAAGGACAGGTAGGAGATCACGAAGGCGACGGAGAGCAGTTCGCCGCGTTCGGACGGGGCGGCGATCCGGGCCAGGGTGCCGAAGCTGGCGAGGGCCGAGCCGCCGAAACCGACTCCGGCGATGACGGTGCCGAGCGCCGCGGTGACCAGGGAGTTCTCCTCGACCCCGGTGAGGGCGACGGCCGTACCGACCAGCAGGAGGCTCGCGCCGAGCGTCAGGGTGCGCGAGGTGGGCCAGCCGCGCAGGGCGAACGCGGTGAGGGAGGCCGGCACCGTGAGCAGGGTGACCACCAGACCGCCGACCACATGGCTGGAGAGGCCGAACAGGCCGACCGCGACGGAGGGGCCGAGCGAGAGGTAGAGACCGCCGAGCGCCCAGCTGGCGACGAGGATCGGCACCAGCCCCAGCAGGTCGCCCCTCAGGTGCGGAGCGACGCGCAGGCGCGGCAGGAGCGAGCGGGCGGCGCCCGGCCGCTTCACCGATGTCTCCGGCAGCGCCAGGAGGACGGCGCCGGCCACGAGCACGGCGGCCAGCAGCAGCACGTACACCAGGCGGGTGGGGTGCGGTCCGTACTCCACGAGGAAACCGGAACCCAGCGAACCCAGTCCGAGCCCGAAGGTGGGGGCCGCGCCCGAGACGACACCGGCACGGTGCGGCGCGTGTGCCGGATTGAGGTCGACCAGGGCCGCGCCGAGCGCGGTCATGGCGGCGCCGGTGGCTATGCCCTGGACCAGCCGCGCGACCAGCAGCAGCGCGATGTCGTCCGCGGTGAGGAACAGGGCCATCGCCACGGCTTCGAGGGCCAGCGCCGACAGCAGGACCGGTCGTCGGCCGAGGTGGTCGGACAGGGCGCCGAGCACCAGTAGCGCGGCGATCATCCCGAGGACGTAGACCGCGAAGACCGTGGTGAGAACGGTGGCCGAGAAGCTCCATTCCTGCTGGTAGACGACGTAGAGCGGGGAGGGGGCGCTGGACGCGGCCATGAAGAGCACGAACACGACGGCCAGGGCGACGAACGCCATCGGCCGCCCCAGCTCGCGGCGGCGGCGTCCTTCCGGCGACGTGGTGACCGGTGGGGATGTGTGCTGATGGGGCAGGGCGGAGGCGGGCACGATTCTCTCCAAACGCAGTGATCGATGCGTTAAGACGCTAGCACTAACGCAACGATCAGTGCGATAATTCCGTCATGGTTGACGCTTCAGCTCAGGTACGTCCCGGTGGCCGCTCCGCCAAGGTGCGGGCGGCCGTGCACCGCGCCGTCGCGGATCTTCTGGCGGACGGGCCCGCCGAGGCACTGACGATCCCCGCCGTCGCCGCCCGCGCGGGCGTGCACCCCACGACCGTCTACCGGCGCTGGGGATCGGCCGCCCAACTGCTCAGCGACGTGGCCACCAGCCGCTTCAGCGGTGACGTCGTCGTGCCCGACTCGGGTTCGCTGGCCGGCGACCTGGAGCGGTGGATGGCGGACGTCGCCACCGACCTCGCCGATCCGGACACCCTCGCCCTCATGCGCGCCGCGATCGGCTCGGGGCCCGAAGGCGGATGCGCCTGCACGGCCGACCGGCACGAGCAACTGAGGGCCATCATCGAGCGCGAGCACTCCCGAGGCGGTGAGGCGCCCACGGTGGAGAGCGCCGTCGACTTCCTCCTCGGCCCGCTGTACTACCGCGCGATCTTCAGCGCGGAGCCCGCTTCCGGTGACTGGGCTCGCGGCCTCGTCACGACGTTCCTGGCGGCTTCCCGGGCGCTGACCTGAGCGAGCCGGACCTCCCCGGCGCAGGAAGCCCGAGGCGCGGCGGCCACGTGCCGCGGCTCGGGGTGGCAGGCAGTGCGGCGGCCGCGCGGCGTACGCCGGTGCCCGCACGAATGCTCGCCGTGTCGCCCCGCGGAACGACGAGGGGCCGCCGCCAAGTCGCGGGCTTTGCCTGATCTTTACAACCTGGTCCGTCGCTGTGTCGTCTCTTCGCTCGACCTGTCACCCGGTCCGCCGGATCCGCGGCGGACGGACGAAAGAGGAGAGCGACCCATGCGCCGTACCGTTTCCGGGGCCATGACACTCGCGTGCACCGCCGTACTGGCGGGCGCGATACCGGCGTTCGCCGACGAGACGACGCCGAGGCCGGCCCCCACCGCCCCCTCGGAGCGCCCGACCGCCGCCCCGACGCCCACCCCCAGCACCGCCGCCCCGAGCGAAGCGCCGACTCGGGCGCCCGCCACGGGCCAGGTCAGCCGCGTTCCGAACGGAGCGCCCGACACCGGTGTGGCACCCACGACCGGACAGGGCACGGACGGGGGAGCGGCCATCGGAGGCGGCGCCGCGGCGGCGGTCGTCCTGGGCGGCGGAGTGGCCTTCGTGGTCCGCCGCCGACGGACCGCCGGGGCATGACGTCACCTGCCCGGCGCGCGGTCACCCCTGCCGTTCCCGCCCGGAGCGCACCGGCCGCCCACGCGCCTTCCAGACGGCTCGTCACCGCCGCCGTACTGGGCACGCTGCTGTCCGGCTGCGGTGGTGGCACCGGCGACACTCGGTCCGCAACAACCCCATCGGGCAGCGGGCGTGAGCCCTCGGAGTCCGGCACGAAGGCGAAGGCACCGCAACGGCAAGGGAGTTCGGCCCCCGTGAGGTTGCGGATCCCCGCCATCTCGGTCGACACCCCGCTGATACGGCTCGGGTTGGCAGAGGACGGCAGCGTGCAGGTACCACCCGTGACGGCACACGACCGAGCGGGCTGGTACGAGCACTCGCCCGCGCCGGGACAGGTCGGGCCGTCCGTGATCCTCGGCCATGTCACCGTCGGCGCCTACGGGGACGGGGTGTTCCGCCGCCTGGACCGGCTGCGCCCCGGCGACACGGTCACCGCGAGTCTGGGAGACGGAACGGCGGCGGCCTTCTCCGTGACTTCCGTCCGGACGGTCGCCAAGAACCGCTTCCCCGCGAAGGCCGTCTACGGGGACGTGAACCGCCCCGAGCTCCGGCTCATCACCTGCGGCGGCCCCCGCACCGACGAGGGCTACCGCGACAACGTGATCGTCTTCGCCCGGCTGAAGTCGGTGACGCCCTGACCCTCCCACCGGATCCCGGGCGGACGGACCTGCGCCGGCCGCCCGGGAACCGCCCCACCAGTCCCGAGCCCACGACCCCGTGCGGCCACGACCATGGAGAGCGTTGAAACGGTCCCGCGACACGGCAGCGTCCGAACTGTTCGCTGCCCTCTACCCACGTCTCGCCGGCTGGTGCCGCCGACTGGTCGACGACGACGAGACCGCCCACGAGATCGCCTCGGAGGCCTTCACCCGGCTCTGGGCACGCTGGACGGCCGTGGAGGAGCCCCGAGGCTTCCTCTACGTGACGGCGGCCAACCTCGTGCGCGACCACTGGCGCAGGACGGAACGCGAGCGCAGAGCCGTGCGGCGCGTCACCTCCGAGGCGGCCGTCCGTCCGCACGACGAGCAGACCGATCCCTCGGTGCGCCTGCTCGTGCAGTCACTGCCGGAGCGCCTGCGCGTCCCGATCCTGCTGCACTACTACGCGGACATGCCCATCCGGGAGGTGTCCGTCCTGACAGGACGCAAGGAAGGAACCGTCAAGGCCGACCTCCACACGGCCCGAGAACTGCTCCGCGCCCACCTGGGGAGGAACCTTGATCGCACACCATGACGAAGGTCCGGACCCGGACTTCGGACTCGACGACCCCCTCGCCGCCGTCCTGCGGCCAGGGCCCGACTACCTGAGCCCACCGCCCGGCCGGTACGAGGCGATCCGCCGCGGCGCGTCCCGGCGCAGGACGGTCCGGACCGCGATCGGAGTCGGGCTGTCGTGCGCCGTCGCTGCCGTCGTCGCGCTCCCGCTCACCATGTCCGCGTCCGAGGCGCCGGCCTCCCCGACCGTCCCTCTCGCCCCGCCTCCCGCAAGCAGCCCCGCGACGGTCCCTACGACGGCCCCCTCCCGGCAGACTTCGCCGGAGCCGTCCCGGCCCGCCCCCAGGGAGAGCGATCCCCGCCGTCCCCCGGTGCCCACCCGGGAACCGTCCGCGACACCCACACCCTCTCTCGCCGAGCCGTCGCGGGAGACGGCTCGGACCGGGACCGCACCCACGGAGCGCGGCCCGCGTTGAGCCTCACCGGGCCGCGGCGGACGAGTGCCAGTCGGGTGCCCGCGGCCTCAACTCCCTTGTGCCGGGCCCCGGGACGGACGGGTGCCCGGCACACTCACGAGGACTCGCGCACCACGAGTTCGGTGGGGAGGACGACGTGCCGACGCGGCTCCTCGGGGTCGCCGATCTCCTCCAGCAGGATGCGGGCGATCGTGACGCCGATCTCCTCGACGGGCTGACGCACGCTCGTCAGGGGCGGATTGCTGTGGCGGGCGATGATGGAGTCGTCGAACCCGACCACCGCCACCTCGTCCGGAACGCGCCGCCCCTGCCTGCGCAACTCGGCGAGGGCTCCCGCCGCCATGACGTCGGACGCGACGAACACGGCGTCGAGAGCGGGGACTTGTTCAAGGAGTGAACGCATGGCGGCCTCGCCGCCCTCCTCGGTGAAGTCGGCCGAGGCCACCAGCCGCTCCGGGATCTCGTGCCCCGCCTTCTCCAGGGCGTCACGCCATCCCTGGAGCCGGCTGCGTGCCACGTCCATGTCGAGCGGGCCGCTGATCGTGGCGATCGTGCGCCGCCCTCGGGCGAGCAGGTGCTCGACGGCCGCGGCGGCCCCGCCCGCGTTGTCGGAGTGCACGTGGCTGAGGGACTCGGCGGGGGAGCGGCGTCCGGCCAGCACCGTGGGCAGGCCCATGTCCTCCAGCAGCCCGGGCAGCGGATCGTGCTCGTGCACGGAGACCAGCAGCACACCGTCGACACGCCGTTCCGCCACCGACTCGGTGAGCTGGTCCCGCTCGGCCTGGTCGCGTACGAGCACCAGTTGGAGCTGCGTCCGGGTCTCCGCCAGGGCGGTGCTGACCCCGCGGATGACCGCCGAGAAGTACGGCTCGGAGCCCAGTCTGCTCTCCGACTCGGGGATCACCAGGGCCACCGAGTTCGTCCTGCTCGTCACGAGGCCCCGGGCGACCGAGTTCGGTACGTAGTTCAGCTCCTCGATGGCCGCGAGCACCGCGGCCCTGGCCTTCTCGCTGACGAGCTCCGAGCCGTTGATGACTCGTGAAACCGTGGTGCGTCCGACGCCGGCGCGCGCGGCCACGGTCTTGATGGTCGGGCGTTGCCTGCCCCCCACGGCGCCTCCTCGCTCACGCGCTGCCCCGACGGCTTTCACCTGCGCATTGTGCCAGACCCCGGAAGAGCTCCCGGAGGGGCCGAGGACGCCGGCGCGACATCTTTCCGCAACGAACTGGATTCAACTTCTTGACAGGAGCCTTTTGCGGCGGCCACGCTTCGGGCCTCCGGGTGGGTACGTTCCCATCGCCGTTTGGGAACGTACCCACCCGGACAAATCGGGCCTACGGAGCGGACCGTGGTGCTCGATCTCCGGTGCGTCAGCGCCGCCGCTAGGAGGACGAAATGGGCAAGGCCCGAAGGAAGTTGCGTACACGAGTCGTGGCCGCCGTGTCGGTCGTGTCGGCTCTCGGTCTGGTCGTGGGCTGCGGGAGCAGTGACAACGGGGGGACCGGCGGAGGAAAGAAGGACGGCAAGGTCACCATCACCATGGGGCTCTTCGGCGTCATGGGCTTCAAGGAGACCGGCCTCCTCGACAAGTACATGAAGGAACACCCCGACGTCACCATCAAGGCCGATGTCGCCGGTGACGAGCAGACCTACTACACCGCCCTGCAGACCCACCTGGCCGCCGGCAGCGGGCTGAAGGACATCCAGGGCATAGAGATCGGCCGGGCCAAGGAGCTGTCGGACACGCAGAAGGACAAGTTCGTCGACCTGTCCGGGGTGTCCGGCACCGACCACTTCCTCCCGTGGAAGCAGAGCCAGGTCACCACCGCGGACAAGAAGGTCATCGGCCTCGGCACCGACATCGGTCCGATGGCCGTCTGCTACCGCAAGGACCTGTTCGAGCAGGCGGGCCTGCCCACCGACCGTGACGAGGTCGCCAAGCTGTGGGAGGGCGACTGGTCCAAGTACGTCGCCGCGGGCAAGAAGTTCAAGCAGAAGTCCAAGGACGGCAAGGTCGCCTTCATGGACAGCTCCAGCGGCCTGTTCAACGCCATGATCTACGGCCACTCCGAGCAGTTCTACGACAAGAAGGGCGAGCTGATCTACGCGTCCAACCCTGTCGTGAAGGACGCCTGGAAGCTGGCCTCCGAGGCGGCCACGTCCGATCTCACGGCCAAACTGCGCCAGTTCCAGCCCGGTTGGGACCCCGGCCTGGCCAACAGCACCTTCGCCACCACGGTCTGCCCCGCCTGGATGCTCGCGCACATCAGCGAGAAGGCCGGACCGAAGAACAAGGGCAAGTGGGACGTCGCCAAGGCACCCCAGGGCGCCAACTGGGGCGGCTCCTTCCTCGGCGTGATGGAGAAGAGCCCCGTCAAGAAGGAGGCCCAGGAACTCGTCGCCTGGCTCACCGCTCCCGAGCAGCAGGCCTACCTCTTCGAGAAGATCGGCAACTTCCCCTCGTCACAGACCGCGCTCGGGATGCCCGAAGTGGTCGACGCCAAGTCGGACTACTTCAGCGGCGCGCCCATCGGGAAGATCTTCGGCGCAGCGGCCAAGGAGATCCCCGACGAGCAGGTGCTCGGCCGCAAGGACGGCACCATCAAGGACATCTTCTCCCAGGGCCTGACCTTGATCGAGGCGCAGAACAAGAGCCCGAACGAGGCGTGGAAGACCACTGACGAGCGCATCGAGAAGGCCGCCGGCTGACCGAGGGCACCGCTGCCCGCCCGCGGAGCCGCCCGGCGCCCCACGCACGGCCTGCCTGGGCCGCCGGGCCCCTGCCCGCCCCTCTCACCCTCCAGGAAGGACGCCTTCCGGTGGCCATCTCCACCTCCACACCCTCAGACGGTGCCCCCGGCACAGTCCCGCCGGCCGGGACCGGCACCGGCGGGGAACGCCAGCGGCGGCGGACGCTGCTGCACCGCCTCGACGTCCGCGGAGCTCCGTACGCCTTCGTCGCACCGTTCTTCGTCGTCTTCGCCGCCTTCAGCTTCTACCCGCTCGTCTACACCTCGTGGATCTCCCTGCACCGCGTCGAGCTGTCCACCCTGAACCTCATGGAATGGGTCGGCTTCGACAACTACACGGCCCTGTGGGAGGACGACCGCTTCTGGAACGCGCTGCTCAACACCTTCACCATCGGTGTCCTGTCGACCGTGCCGCAGCTGATGATGGCGCTCGGCCTCGCGCACCTGCTCAACTACCGCCTCCGCGGCTCCACTTTCTTCCGTGTCGCCGCCCTGACGCCGTACGCCACATCGGTGGGCGCCGCCGCCCTCGTGTTCACGATGCTCTACGAACGCGACTTCGGCATGATCAACTGGGTGCTGAGCCTGGTCGGCGTCGACAACATCGACTGGGAGAACAACAAGTGGGCCGCGCAGACGGCGATCTCCACGATCGTCATCTGGCGCTGGACCGGCTACAACGCCCTCCTCTACCTCGCCGCGATGCAGGCGATCCCGCGCGACCGCTACGAAGCCGCCGCCATCGACGGCGCCTCGCGGTGGCAGCAGTTCCTGAAGGTCACCGTCCCCGGCATCCGCTCCACCATCGTGTTCACCATCGTCCTGTCCACGATCGGCGCCACCCAGCTCTTCGGCGAGCCCCTGATCTTCGGCCAGGGCCCGAACGGCATCACCGGCGGAGCGGACAACCAGTACCAGACCCTTGGACTGCTGCTGTACGAGGAGGGCTGGAAGAACTACCAGATGGGCCGGGCCGCCACGGTCGCCTGGGCGATGTTCCTGCTGCTCATCGCCCTGTTCGTCGTCCAACGACTCGTCAGGCGCGTCCTCGCGCGCAGGGCCTGACCGGGAGATCTCCATGACCACAGACAGCATCCCGGTCCGGGCGGCGGAGGCGCACCCGGGGGCCGCACCGAAAACACGCAAGAGCAGCGCGTCCGGCGGACAGGGTCGGCGCCTCTTCCGGCACCCGGGCGCCGGACGTCAGCATCACGCGGGCCCCGTCGCCTACATCCTCCTGGGAATCGCGGCCCTGTTCTCGCTCTTCCCGCTCTACTGGACGATGGTCGCGGCCTCGACCGACAACACGCGGGTCACCCAGACACCCCCGCCGTTCCTGCCCGGACCCCACCTGCTGGAGAACCTCGGCAAGGCATGGCAGGACGCCGCGCTGGGCAAGGCCATGCTCAACAGCATGATCGTGGCCGGGGTGATCGCCCTGTCCACGGTGCTGTTCGCGACCCTCGCCGGCTTCGCGTTCGCCAAACTCCGCTTCAAGGGCCGCAACATCCTGCTCATGCTCGTCATCGGAACGATGATGGTGCCGCCCCAACTCGGCGTCGTACCGCTGTTCATGATGATGACGGAACTGGGCTGGGGCCAGAAGCTGCCCGCCGTCATCTTCCCCACGCTCGTCAGCGCCGTCGGGGTGTTCTTCATGCGGCAGTATCTGACCGAGGCGCTGCCCGACGAACTCGTCGAGGCCGGCCGCGTCGACGGTGCGCACTCCCTGCGCATCTTCTGGAGCATCGTGCTCCCCATCGCCCGGCCCCCGATGGCCGTGCTCTTCATGATCACGTTCGTGCACGCCTGGAACGACTTCTTCTGGCCCTTCATCGTGCTCGACATGACCAACCCGACGGTCCCCGTGGCCCTCACCCAGCTGAGCGCGGGCTACGTACGCGACCAGTCACTGATCATGGCGGGAGCCCTGCTCGGCACCCTGCCCCTGCTCGTGATGTTCGTCGTCTTCGGCCGGCAGATCGTCGGCGGAATCATGCAGGGAGCCGTCAAGGGATGAGCGCCTCACCGCCCCACTGCTGCCACGGCCCCCCGGCGCCCGCCACCCCCGTATGCCACTCCCGCCCCGCAGTACATCTGGAAGGACTCACGTGACCACCGTTACCCGACGTGTCGCGCCCGCCCCGGAGACCACCGACGCCGTCCGCTTCCCGCAGGGATTCACCTGGGGCACGGCGACCGCCGCGTACCAGATCGAGGGCGCCGCCGCCGTCGACGGTCGCACCCCTTCGATCTGGGACACCTACTCGCACACACCCGGCAGGGTGCGCAACGGCGACACGGGTGACGTGGCCACCGACCACTACCACCGCTGGCGCGAGGACGTCGCGATCATGGCCGACCTCGGCGTGAGCGCGTACCGGTTCTCCCTGTCCTGGCCGCGCGTACAGCCCACCGGCCGCGGCCCGGCCGTCCAGAAGGGGCTCGACTTCTACCGCGCCCTGACCGACGCGCTGCTGGAGAACGGCATCGAACCGGTGGTCACGCTCTACCACTGGGACCTGCCGCAGGAGCTGGAGGACGCCGGTGGCTGGCCCGAGCGCGTCACCACCGACCGGTTCGCCGACTACGCGGCCCTGGCCGCCCACGCGCTGGGCGACCGGGTGAAGACCTGGACCACCCTCAACGAGCCCTGGTGCAGCGCCTTCCTCGGATACGGCTCGGGTGTCCACGCTCCCGGGCGCACCGACCCGGTCGCCGCACTGCGCGCGGCGCACCACCTCAACCTCGCGCACGGCAAGGCGGTTCAGGCACTACGCGCCGAACTGCCGTCCTCCGCACGGGCGTCCATCACCCTCAACATCCACCACGTCCGTGCCCTGACCGAGGCCGCCGAGGACCTGGACGCGGCCCGCAGGATCGACGCGCTCGCCAACCGCGTCTTCACCGGCCCCGTCTTGGAGGGCCGCTACCCGCAGGACCTCCTCCAGGACACGGCCGGCCTGACCGACTGGTCCTTCGTGCGGGACGGCGACACCGCCACGATCCACCAGCCGCTGGACTTCCTGGGCGTCAACTACTACACGCCCACCCTCGTGTCCGCCGCCACCGGCGAGGCCAGCCACGGCTCCGACGGCCACGGGGCCAGCGAGCACAGCCCCTGGCCGGGCGCCGACCAGGTCGCCTTCCACCGGCCCGCCGGCAGCACCACCGCGATGGGCTGGGCGGTGGACCCCAGCGGTCTGTACGACCTGCTGATGCGGCTCAAGGCGGACTTCCCCTCGATGCCGCTGATGATCACCGAGAACGGCGCCGCCTTCGACGACTACGTCAACCCTGAGGGCGAGGTCTCCGACCCCGAGCGCATCGCCTATCTCCACGGCCACCTCTCGGCCGTGCGGCGGGCGATCGCGGCCGGCGCCGACGTGCGCGGCTACTTCCTGTGGTCCCTGCTGGACAACTTCGAGTGGGGCTACGGCTACAGCAAGCGCTTCGGCGCCGTCTACGTCGACTACCCGACCGGCAAGCGCATCCCCAAGGCCAGCGCGCGGTGGTACGCCGACGTGGCACGCACCGGCAGCCTGCCGGGCGAGGGTCCTCAGAGCCACTGAGCCCGGCGAGACGTGGGGCCGGGCCCGGCCGAGGGTGCGGACGTGCGGCGGGTACGCGTACAGGTGTACCCGCCACGGAGCGCTCGGGGCCGGGCGCCGCCGTGTGTGGGCTGCCGTGTCGGGAGTGGGCCCCGGGGGACCGGGGAGCCCGGGCCCGGAGCCGAGGCTGGGGTTCGGGGTGCGCCACGCCCGGTGGTGCCTCGGTCCCCGCCTGACCAGCACTCGTCGCTCGCCGACCAGTGACCTACGGACGGCGGGAGCCGTGGGCCCGTGTGATCGCCGGGAACGATCGGGTAGGCCGAATCACACGCTCGCCTCCGTTTCCGTCCCGTCCGGCGGGCTACTCAGCCGCACATGGAAAGACCTACCGCTCCGTCGCGCGGCACCACGACCAGCGACCCCGACCTGTCTGCCACCCTCCGCACGGAGGCGTCGGGACGGCCCGGCCTTCGACGACCGAGGAACCCGGCCCCGACTCCGCGGCTCGGGCGCCATCTCCCGCACCCTCGCCGTGAGGCCGGGGCCGTCGGGCGAGAGGCGGCCTGACCACATGGACACCTCCAAGTCCTCGGCATCCGCGCAGCCGGCGCGGCGCGGGCCGCAGCCCGACGACCGGACACCCAAGCAGAGCCCACTCAATTCCGCCCTGTCCACGCCGCTGCTCTACTTCTTCATCCTCGGTGACGTCCTGGGGGCCGGCGTGTACGTCCTCGTGGGACAGATCGTCGCCGCGTCCGGCGGAGCGGTCTGGGTGCCGTTGAGCGTGGCGCTGTGCCTGGCGATGCTGACCGCAGGGAGCTACGCCGAACTCGCGACCAAGTACCCGCGCGCCGGTGGAGCCTCCCACTACACGACACGGGCTTACGGACCGTTCGCCGGGTTCCTGGCGGGCTACTGCATGCTGGCGGCCGGCATCGTCTCCGTCGCCGCGCTGGCCCGCGGCTTCGCCGGTGACTATCTGACCGCGTTCGTGTCGTTGCCGGTAGCGGCGGTCGTCATCGTGTTCCTCGCGGCGCTCGCCCTGCTCAACGCACGCGGCATCAAGGAGTCGACCCGCGCCAACGTGGTCGCGACGGTCATCGAGGTCGGCGGCCTGCTGATCGTGGTCGTGCTCGGGGCGTGGATCGTGCTGCGCGGTGACGGACACGTCGATGCGCTGACCGACCTCGGCACCCCGCAGAAGGGCGCGGCCGCCGCCGTGCTCAGCGGCGCCGTGCTCGCGTACTACTCCTTCGTCGGTTTCGAGACGTCCGTCAACGTGGCGGAGGAGACGCGCGACCCCGTGCGGTCCTATCCCCGGGCGCTGTTCGGTGCTCTCGGCACCGCCGGACTGGTCTACGTGCTCGTCGGGCTCGCGGCGACCGCCGCCGTACCCGCCACGGTCCTCGCCGACTCCAGCGGTCCGTTGCTGGAGGTCGTCAAGGCGGCGGGAGGGGTACCGGAGCGGCTCTTCAGCGCGATCGCCCTGGTCGCCGTGGCCAACGGGGCCCTGCTGACCGGCATCATGTCCTCCCGGCTGGCGTTCGGCATGGCCCGGGACGGACTGCTGCCCCGTCAGCTGGCGACCGTGCTGCCGCAGCGCCGTACCCCCTGGGTCGCGATCGCCGTCACCACGGCGCTGTCGCTGCTCCTGGCCCTCACCGGTGATGTCGCCACCCTGGCCTCGACGCTGGTGCTCCTTCTTCTCGTGGTCTTCTTCATGGTCAACACCGCGGCCCTGGTACTGCGCAAGGACCCCGTCGACCGCGAGTACTTCCGGGTTCCGGTCGTGGTTCCGGTCCTGGGCGCCGCGTCCTGCGTCCTCCTCGCGACCCGCGTCGAGGGCGAGGTGTGGAAGCGCGGACTCCTCGTCCTGGCGGTGGGCGTCGTCCCCGCCCTCGTCGCGGCCCGCCGGCACCGGCGCGACGACCGGGGCGCTCAGCCGGACTGAACGAGCCGACCGGAGCGCGACGCTCCGTCCCCGCGGCGGCAGAAGCGCCCGCAGACATCCCAATCTGCGGGCGCACCGCGTGCCCAGAGGACCACTCCGGCGGCAGCGCCACGCAGAAGAGCACGTCAGACCGCAGCCCGACCGCCGGCCGTCCTTCGTTCGGGTACAGAACCCCTCACGTGTCACCCGGTCGAGTGAGCGAGGGGGGAGACTGCCGCCGCCGCGCCGATACGGTCACGCGGTGACCTCGAACTCAACAGAAACGCGCCCCGTGCGCTCCGCCGAGGTGGGGACCTTCGTCGCCATGTCGTGGAGCCGCGAGACGCCGCAAGGCGCCATCCCCTACGTGCTCGCCTTCTCCCTCGGTGACGGTGAGAACGGTCCCGAAGGCTCCGCCGCCGCCGTCGAGCAGCTGGTGCGCAACTGCGGACTCTCGATCGAGGAGGGCCTGGTCGACGGCAGCTCCCGGCCGAGCATGCCGGTCCGCCTGCTCGTCGTGGACGGGTCCGTGGTCCTCTCCATGCCGCAGATCAACGCGCAGATCGTCCCGTCGGACCAGTGGCTCGCGGTCGTCGCCGAGCGCGGGTACGCCTGTCTCATCCTCACCACGCGCACGTGGCCGGGCGGGGAACTGACCGACAACGACGCACTGGCCGCCTTCGCCAACGACGAGGAGACGCTGAAGCTGTCCGCCAACGTCGTCCTGCCGGCTCGCAAACTGCGCGACCGCTGACCCGACCGGCGGCCGCGGCCGTGGACCCACGGCGGCGGCCGGCGTCCTTCGCGCATACGCGGTGACACGCGGCGCGTGCCGAGACACGACGGCGCCGGTCACCGAGGAGTGCCCCCGCACCCGCCGGAGCGGGGCGGGGGCACGGATGGTTCAGGGCTTGTAACCGAGGACGAACGTCACCGGGCTGCCGCCGGCCGGATTGCCCGCGGTGCTGGGCTTGGCGAGCGAGTAGACCGGCGCGTTCACGGCGCCCAGTGCGGCCAGGGCGGTCTGCTGGTCGCCGGCCGCCCCGGCGGAACCGAGCCAGGAGAAGGCCTGGGTCAGGACGGACTGATGGACGGCCGATTCGGTGAGCGACGAGAACAGCACCAGGAGCGGCGGAATGGTGGCACCGGTCAGCACCACGACCGCCGCCAGCTGCCATGGCGAGTCGACCGACACGAGCAACAGCGTGCCGCACATCAGCACGCCAGTCGTCGCCAGCAGCTGCGTCGACGCCACGACGCTCCACCGGCGTAGCCCGTACAGCCAGCCTGCCAGCAGCCCGCTGCAACTGGAGAGGGCGAAGACCGGGCCGGCGGCTCCTGGCACACCGCGCTCCACCACGAAGGCGGTCACCGACACCTGCATGGCGCCGAAGAAGACCCCGAGGGCGAGATTCATGCCCATGAGCAAGAAGACGTCGCGGCGCAGCAGCGAGCGGTCCTCACGAGCGTCGCGCGCGGTGACGCGGACTGCCGGTGGGGGCGCACTCCGGTGCTGCGCCGCGAGGACCAGACCGCCGACCACCGACAGGGAAGTGGCCAGCACCGTGCCGAACACGGGATGCCCTGCCGCGGCGAGCGCGCTGACCATCGTCGGCCCTACGAGGTAGGACACCGCGTTGCTGATGGACTCCAACGCGAAGGCGGTGGGCAGTTCTCCGGCGCGGTCGGCACGGAGGAGTGCCGCCCAGCGTGCGGCGGACATCGCACTGAGCTGGGGAACGCAGGCCCCGGCCAGTGCCCCGCCCAGCGCCAGAAGGGCCGGGGACGCGTCGGCCGCCACCAGGATCACGAGTACGGCCATCGCACCGGCGTGGGCGAACAACGACGGCGGCAGGACCCTGGTCTGCCCGAACCGGTCCACCAGCCGAGCCAGTTGGGGCGCCAGGACCGCGTCGGCCACGGCGAAAGCGCCGGTGACCAGTCCAGCCGAGGTGAAGGTGTCGGTGTGGCCGTGTACCAGCCAGACGATGCTGAGACTGGTCATCGCAATGCCGACCCGACCGAGCGAAGCCGGCAGGAAGAACGCGGCGGCGCCCGGGGTGCGCAGCAAGGAACGGTAGTTCGCCGTGGGCACGGCGAGTCCATTTCACCGCCCGGCGGGACGGCTTGTCCGGGTCGCCGGTGCCCGAAAGCGCCGACCCGGTGTTGCCGCCTGGAACCGTCCAGTGGTGGCGCGGAGAGGGGGCACGGCTCCCCGCACCGACTCCATCACCGGGCAGAAATCTAGGTGTTGTGTGGCGGACATTCTCACCGCTCGTGGCGGGAGTGTCCATTGGGAACGGGCGATCGCTGGTGCTGGCGGCGGCTCGGGCTTTGGCTCTGGCTTCGCTGCCGACTGTGACGGTGGCTGGTCTAACCGAGCGGGCCAACCCGGCTGAGGCCAGGTGAGTTGAGCGGAGCCGAGTCACCCCGCCGAACGCACCGGCCGCCTCGCCTCCAGGATCAGCTCTCGGTCGAGTTCGAGCCGCCGGCCTTCAGCCATTCCACCGCATGGGCGACCGCGGGCGCCAGCCCGAACAGCCGGGCGTCCGCACTCCCCACCCGACCCCGGCGCACAGCGCCCGTGGCCTCGTACGCCGCACCCAGTTCGCCGAACGGGGAGGAGTCGAGCAGGACGTCGCGGTACCGGTACCAGCGGCGGCCCTGCGGAGGAGGCGCCGCGACGACGCACGAGTACGTGTTCCTCGGCCGCCCGGGAACACGGTACTCGGCGAGATGGAAGGCGGTGCACACGTCGTACCCCACGCCCAGAAGCAGCACCCGGGCGTCGAGCTTCTCCAGCCGGGCCAGTGGCGAGTCCTCACCCAGGTGGCAGTCCGGGGCGTGGTCGGCGGTGACGTAGGCCGCCTCGGCGCCCAGAGCGGCGAAGGAACTCTGCGGATGTGCGCTGCGCATGGCACCGTCCTGCCTCCATACACGCTCGGAGAGGACGCCCACGCCGAAGCTGGGACTGCGCGCCGGGTCGAACGCGGGAACCTTGTCCCGTTCCGTGTCCCAGGTCTCCTTCGGCACCGCGTATCCCCGTGTGCCGGGCCACCGGGATGGATCCGAGTTGTCGGGAGTCTGGGTGTAGACGGTGAGAGTGCCGGTGGGACCGAGCACGTCACGCAGGGCGTCGACCACGGTGTCCACGCCGCCGCGGACGGGTCCGAGGGCGTGCAGCGAGGCGTGCACCAGGACGGTGTCGCCCGTGCTGAGCCCCAACTGGCGCAATTGATCGACGAGTTCGTGCCGCTCACGCAGCCGGCTGGTGACGACCGGCTCGCGTCGCACGGCCTCGCGCACTCCCTGGACGAACCGTTCGCCGGCGGGCAGCAGTTCCCCGCTGTCCAACAGGGTGGCCGCCGCGTCCTCGGTGTGTCCGCGCCAGGTGCCGTACTCGTGCCGGGCCCGCTCGCCGCCCACCCCCGCTGCGAGTTCGGCCCGCCAGAAGTCGGTGACGCCGAGATGGGCGTAGGTGCCCTGGAGAAGGGCGCCCGCGGGACGGGGGTCTGGCCGCCAGGGGGCGTGGTAACGGGCGTCCGAAGGGGGGCCGTGCAGCGGCACCAGGTCCAGCAGCGCGCCCAGTTGGACGTGCAGGAACTCGTGGACGAGGGTGAGCGCGAGCAGGACCGGGTCGTCGGGGAGCGAAGCCGCGATCGCACCGTAGGCGCGGCGGGCGGCGGAACTGACCGCGGTGCCGTCCGTGCCGGGACACAACGGCACCAGCGCCTGGATGCAGGCGCCTACGGCTTCGGCGTGCCAGGGGTGTCGCCTGACCAGGATCTCCCAGGCACCCTCCAATGCCTCTTGCCACCGCAGTACTTGCTTGTCGTCGAGCGGTTCGGTGAGGGCATGCCCGTGCGCGTCTCGCAGGGAGCCGCTGTCGGCGAGCCACAGTTGCAGCACCTGCTCGTCGCACACCGTGCGCACGACTGGCCACTTCCCCTGCCGGGTGCCGTCCAAGAGGTCTTCCAGCCAGCCCAGTTCGGGATGCTCACCCCGGTCCAGCGCACCAAGGGCGCGGGCCAGCCCCTCATCGATAAACGGGTGCATCATGACCGCGTGCCAGGCCCGCCGGTCTCGGCGGTTCAGGTCCACCAGCCGTTCGTACATCCCCGCGACCTCGGCGGCGACGGCCGGCGGCCCCGCGGCGGCGGTGCGCCGGAGCGCGTCCGCGAGGAGCATACGTTTGCTGAACTGCCCGGCGCCGAGCTGGGCCACGGCTCGGGCGCCGCCCCGGGCCCGGGCGAGGTCGGCGAACGTGGCGGGGTCGATGACTCGCGGGACGGGCTCGGCCGAACTCCGGCCAACGCGCGGAATCTTGGCAGCCGGCGTCACCGGATCGCCTCCCGTCCCGACCGAGCGAGCCGGGCCACGTCTCTGCGGAGCCAGTCGCCGATGTGGTCGATGGGTACGGCGAAGTCGTCGCAATACACGGAGGGCGCGGCGAACAGGGGAGTGGAGCCGGGGTGGTACCGGTGGGCGTAGAGGCCTCCGCCGCTGACTCGTGACCGTGGGCGGGCCCGGCACACCGGCTCGAGGCCGGCCGTCCCGCGCTGGCAGGCGCGGAAACCGGGGTGCGGTGCGGCGTCGGCGAAGGTGTCGCTCAGCACGTGCAGTCCGGTAGCTGGGGCTCCGGGATAGCTGGCCTTGAGTGAGTCCGCCTGTTCGAGGGCGCCGCGTTCGGCGCACTGGGTGAGGCGTACGAGGCGACGGGCGCTGTGCGCCGGGGTCGGGTGGGGAGTGCGGACGCCCGGCTGTTCGGGCTGGCGCCCGCGGTCGCCCATGCGGTGGAATTGCTGAAGGGCGGCGGTGCCGTCGAGGCTGACCCCGACGCGTACGCCGTAGCGGTCCGGGACGGGCAGCAGGTCAGGATCCTCGATGAGCCGGATGCCGTTGGTCTGCGTGGTCAGCCGGAGTTCGGCGACTCCGGCGAGGGCGCCGGTGAGGGTCTGTAAGAGTGCGGCGAGCCGTTCGGCTCCGACCAGGAGCGGCTCGCCCCCGTGGATCACGACGTCGACCCTGCCCAGCGCGTGTTCCCGGGCGTGGGCGGCGATGAGACCGGCGGTCCGGCTGACGACCTCCGGAGCCATCGTCCTCGGCCGTCGGCGCCAGCTCTGGTCGGCGGCCTCGTACATGTAGCAGTAGGCGCAGGCCAGGTTGCACCTACTGTGCGCCTTCAGCAGGAACTGCCGGAAGGGCACCGTCTCCTGACGGTCGTCCGGTCCGGCGGTCGGGAGGCTGGTGGCGGGCATCGGCATCGGTCGCTCTGGTGCGTCGGCGGAGTGAATCCCAGAATCCTAGGGAGTCGAGGGCTGAACCCCGATGGCGGGCACGCTTAATTACGCCGTTCAGGTGGTCGGCGGTCCAATGTCGGAGTCGAGATGCTTGCCGGCTAGTACGGCCCGGGTGGTCGGGTGGGCGTTGCCGGGAGTCTCCTTGGCACGCCGGACCGCTTCCTCGGCCAGTGCGTCCGCCTCCTCCGTGCGCGCGATGGTGCGCAGACTGAGCGCCAGGTGGGAGGTGAGGGGGAGTTGTGGTCCCTAGAGCAGAGCGGAGGAGAAGGCGGCCAAGGGCGAGGAGCGGGGCATACCGGGCGGCCCGCTCCTCGATGGAGGCTAGGAAAGGAACGAGCTGGGCTTGTACGGAGCCCAGGAGTCCGGCAATCGGGCCAGCGGCAGTTCGATGGGGAGACCGTCCGGGTGCTCTGCATCAGGCCACAGCCGGGCGGTCGCCCCAGTGTGCGCGGCGCGCGGCGCGGGGTCGTGGCCGAGCCAGGGCTCTTCGCCGTTCATCCAGTCCAGTCGGTCTCGCCACCGGCTGGCCCTCGACGAATTCCAGTCCAAGCGGCTCACCACCGGCATTGACGCGCTGCACGCTGCGAGTTTTCGTGGTGTCCGACTGGTATCCGAGCGCCTGCCGCGATGGTCTCCCTGGCTTCCTCCGATTGGCCGGTCTGCGGTGGCTGGCGGGGGCAGGGGTGCCCAAGCTGTCATGCGTAGCGCCGGTATGCCCTTTGTGCGTGTTTCCTCATCGCTTTGAGGGCTGCCGGTACCGACTCTCAGCGCCCGGGTGGAACATGCTCTGTCGCGGCTGAAGAACTGGAAGATCCTGCGGGACTGCCGGCTCAAGGGCGACGGAGTTCACCAGGCCCTGCTCGGCATAGCCCGGCTCTACAACCTGGCCCTCACCGGATAACTCACGGCCCACACGGGACAACCTCTAGCCTCCCGGCATGGCAGAACGAGCATCCTTCCACCCCGGCGACGGCGCCGGCCCGAGCAATGCTCGTAAAATGCCTGGATGCCCAAGCCGTTAGGGATGAGTTGCCGTACGTGGGTCGCCGCGTGGGCGGTGCTGTGCGCTGCTGGAATCGGTGCCACCGCCGCTCTGAATGCCTCCGTGGAGCCTGAGGCGCAGCCCGAGAAGCCCGTCAGCGCCGAGTGTGCCGAGTACATCTCGGACATTGAGACGCAGCTGGACAGGGCCAAGGCGGATGGCAACGACGACGGTGTGCTGGCCTTCTCGCGAACGACGGGCGGCGCGGCAGACTGCCGTGATGTGATTCTTGACCACTTTGGCGGCGGCCGGTGAGGCGCCGTATAGGGCTCCCCGCGGTAGCGGGGCTGATCTGCGCCGGTGCTGTGGCAATCAGCGCCGTGAGCGCCGCGACGGAAGCGGACCCGCAGCACACTCCGCCACGGGTGTACTCCTCCTGCCTGGCGGTCGACACCAAGCCGATGCATGTAGGCGACGACCCGTGCGACGGCCGTTGAGGAACCACTGAGCCAGCCTGTCGCCGACCGGTTGGGCAGAGGGCGGGAGGCGCAGTTGCAGCCTCACACGCTGCGCGCTACGCGCCAGGCCCCGTGGCCTCGTGGGATGCCAGATGGGGCGTATGTGGGCCGCCGGATCGGCCGGGACGCGGTCCGCTGTGGCACGTGAAGACCGTGCGCCGATGGCAGTCAGGCCGTGTCGCGGATCGCCTCGGCCAGGGCGCGCAGGCCCTTGTCGAGTTCGTCGGGGGTCACGGTGAGCGGCGGCAGGAGCTTGACCACCTCGTTGTCCGGGCCGGAGGTCTCCACCAGCAGGCCCCGTTCGAAGGCTCGCCCGGCGACGCGCTCTGCGCGGCTCCTGTCGTGGAACTCCAGGCCCCACACGAGGCCGCGCCCTCGAAACTCCTTGGTCTCCTCATGGTGTTCCGCCCGGATCGACGTGAGCACCTGCTCGACCTGTTCGCCGCGCAGGAGGATCTGCTTCTCCAACTGGTCGTCAGTCCAGTAGGAGTTGAGCGCCGCGGTGGCCGTGACGAAGGCGGGATTGTTGCCGCGGAACGTGCCGTTGTGCTCACCCGGCTCCCAGATGTCGAGTTCCGGGCGGAAGAGGCACAGCGCCATCGGTAGTCCGTAGCCGCTGATGGATTTCGACACAGTGACGATGTCCGGGACGATGCCGGACTCCTCGAAGGAGAAGAAGGCGCCGGTACGGCCACAGCCCATTTGGATGTCGTCGACGATCAGCAGCATGTCGTGGCGTTCGCATAGGTCGGCCAGCGCGCGCAGCCATACGGGCCGGGCCACGTTGATGCCGCCCTCGCCCTGCACGGTCTCCACGATCACGGCCGCGGGCCGGCTGAGACCGGAGCCTTTGTCAGCCAGGAGCCGCTCGAACCATGCGAAGGCGGGCGCGTCGTCGAGATAACCGTCGAAGGGCATGGGCGTGCTGTGCACCAGCGGGACGCCGGCACCCGCCCGCTTGAAGGCGTTGCCGGTCACCGCGAGCGATCCCAGGGACATGCCGTGGAAGGCGTTCGTGAACGACACGACCGTCTCGCGCCCCTTGACCTTACGGGCCAGCTTGAGCGCCGCCTCCACAGCGTTGGTGCCGGTCGGACCCGGAAACATCACCTTGTACGGCAACTCGCGGGGCCGCAGGATCAGGGAACGGAAGGTCTCCAGGAACGTGCGCTTGGCCGCCGTCGACATGTCCAGGCCGTGGGTGACTCCGTCACGCTGGAGATAGGCGAGCAACTCGCGCTTCAACAGGGGGTTGTTGTGGCCGTAGTTGAGCGATCCCGCCCCGGTGAAGAAGTCGATGTAGGCGCGGCCCCGCTCGTCGTACAGGTGCGTGCCGCGGGCGCGGTCGAAGACGGTCGGCCAGCCGCGGCAGTAGCTGCGCACCTCCGATTCCAAGGTTTCGAAGACGTCCGGATCAGGCTGATCGGCCCCGTGATGACGGTCCATTGCACATCCTTGAGCGGCAGACGAGTGTGGACGGGCGGCTGGCAAAGGAGCTGTGGGATCTCAGACCGCGGCCGCGAGGTAGCGCAGCGAGGCCAGGGTCGGGCGGACGACGACCCGGCCGGGAGCGTGACTGCGGGCGGACAGGACCTCCCGCAGAAGGGCCTCGCGCTGGTGCAGCGCACCAGGGCGGCCGGAGAGCACCCGCTGCCAGGTGCGAGTGCTCTCGCGCTGCCCGCGATCGCCGGGGTGGTAGGTGGCCCGGCAGTCGAGTACGACGCCGCCGTCCTGTTCGGGAAGCAGCCGACGGAGGCCGATACGGACGGAGGTCTCGGGGAACTCCAGCATCACGGCGTCCTTGTCGCACACGACCTGAAGGGCCTCTGTCAGTCGACGGTCGCCGATGATCAGAGTGAACCGGAGCGCGAGGCCCTGCCGTTTCATGCCGGGCCACTGCCGACGCCGCTGTGGTAGGCGGGCCGCGCGATGTGAGATGTCTGCGTCGGACATGGTGAGCTGTCTCCTGCCTGCGGCCCGTAAAGCGGTGTCCCGGGGCGGACGGGTGTCTGTTGCCGGTGGTGGGGGCGCCCGGCGGTGTTGCGAGCGTCGCTCGGCACCGTTCGGTGTCGGGAGGGCCGGTGCGGGCTCGTTCGGACCGGCGCCGGCCCGCGGCGCGCCGGTCCGAACGGACGGCGAGATGCGGTCACTTCTCCAGGCAGAACTCGTGGATCGGATAGCCGACGTGCCGGTCCTGCTCGGGCAGATACCCGAGGACTTTGTCGCCGGGCTTGAGCTCGGTGCTGTTCAGCACCGTGCCACCGGGGCCGAGGACGCGTACGTGCCAGTCGTCCTGCAGGATGAGGTTGACCGTCCGGCCGTCCGCGGAGACGGCGTCGATGGACAGCAGGGGGCGCGACTCGATCTTCACCCGCCCCACCGTCACCAGCCGCGTCTTCCCGTGGATGTCGACGGCTGTGACCTTGCTGCCGGACCCCAGCTCGCTGAGGTAGCTGGTGCGCTGGTCGACGGCCAGGGTGTACGAGTGGATGGCTCCGGCGTTGACCCGGAAGGGGCGCGTGGGCATGTATGGCAGTGGGTGCGTCTCACTGACGCAGAGGATCATTCCCTTGGAGTGCGAGCCGACCAGGATGCCCTCGTCCTTGCGGAAGTGTGTGGTGGTGTCCACGCAGGCCCGCTCGCCCATGCCGACATGGGCGGTCGCCGTGACCTCCAGCTCGACCAGGTCGAGGTCGGGCACCCCGGTCTCGGCGGCCCGCTTCAGCATGGTCGCCTCGCCGACCCGCGAGGGAGCCATGAGCACACCGTCTGAGCCCAGTTCGAGTACCCCGAAGATGATCTCCGCCTCCTGGACGTCCTGGGCGACGGTGATCAGGCTTCCCTTAGCGCCGGCGGCCGCGGCGATCACGATCTCCAGCGGGATCTTCGTCGGGTCCCGGAACAGCAGCAGGCTCCACTGGTCGGCCCGGCCGGAACGGCATGCGTTCTCCAGCGTCGGCGCGTCCACGATCTCCACGTACCGGCCGAACTCGATGTGCGGGTGCCGCGCGGCGAGTTCGGCGGGGTCCCCGTGCTTGGCCGGGTCGACGACGACCACGTCGGCGGACCCGAAGTCCTCGGGCAGCGGCCGGTCCTGGGGGAACAGGACCCTCTTCACGGTGGGCGGCAGGGGCTCCAGGTCCGCCGGGTCAGCGGCGAGGATGCCGTCCACCCGGGCGTGAATCGCCTCCTGAACAATGGCTTCTTTGGCCGAGCCGACGTCACGGATGTCGATCCAACTGAGCTTCACTGCACACCTGCCAATCGCGAGGAGGAGAAGGGAACCGGCGCCACGGTGGGGCCGTGCACGATGTCCACGAGCTCCCGCACCAGCCGTCCGGGCGCGGGCGCTGTGAAGACCCGCCTGCCGATCGCCAGACCCTGGCAACCGGCAGCCAGGGCCGTACGGGCGAACTCGCCCAGGCTCGCCCGGGTGTCGTGGGAGCCGCCCGCGACCAGGACGGGCAACGGAGAGGCGGCGACCGCGTCGGTCATGCCGTCGGCAGGCTGGGCGAAGGCCGTCTTCACCAGGTCGGCACCGAGTTCCGCGGCCAGGGTGACCACGTGGGCCACCTGTTCCGGGGTGACGGGACCAGTGATCCTCGGGCCCCTGAGGTAGATCATGGCCAGCAGCGGCATACCCCACCGGTCGCAGGCGGCCGCCACCTTGGCCATATCGGCCAGTTGCTTCGCCTCGGTGTCGGAGCCGATGTTCACATGGACGCTGACGGCGTCCGCCCCCAGACGTAACGCCTCCTCGACGTCTGCGACCAGGACCTTGGCGTTGCCGTCCGGGCTGTGCACGGTACTGGCACTGAGGTGGACGATGAGCGAACAGGTGGCGAACAGCGTCGGGTCGAGCAGCCGGGCCCGTCCCTTGTGCACGACGATGCCGTCGGCGCCGCCGGCGACGATGTCGCGGACCAGTTCGTCGAAACGCACGGCCGCTGTGATGGGCCCGTCCGAAACCGAGTGGTCCAGCGGAACGAGAACAAGTCGGCCGTCCCCGTAACCGGCCAGCCTGGCAAAGCGTAAAGCACGTCCTGTCAGTGTGGCATTGGCCATCCTGCGCTCCTTCTGACGGGGATTCGGCGGAGACGGAGTCGATGAGGGGTCGTCGGTAGCCTGGCAAAGCGCGTTCAAGAAACGGTTGGAGAAAACGTCAAACCGCAGCTCGTGACGGCCATGGCGACGCTTGGGCGTGAGATCCGGCGGGCGGTCACGGGCGTGCAACTGGAGAATTCCGCAGTTGCCCATGGGAAGTGCCCGGTTCCGCTTGGCGCGAGGAGCGCCCGGGCGGGCGCGAGCCGGGTGCAGATCGCGCCATTTCCGTTCCGCACAGGCGTGGTGGGGAAGCCCCGGTGTTCGGCGTCCGACCGGTGTGACCACGGGCGCCCGCGGCCTCGTGTGCCAGAGACGGTCGTGGCTTGAGCGCCACAGCGGTCCCATGCGCTTCTGGTTGATGAGCAAACCGATGTGTATGTTCGTGTTGCTTGAATGAATCTCTACGGATCACCGGCACATGCATTCGAAGCGATTGATGGGGGACTGGTGTATCACTCGAAGCATTTGAACGAAGGAAACCCCGAAGGGTATGCGCGAGAACGTCCGCCGGTCGAGGGCGCCGGGGTGGCCATTCACGGCGGAATTCTCGGACCATTGCATCTGGATATCTCCGCGTCGGCCGAAGGTGTGGCACTCGCGCCGAAGATTCGCACGGTTCTGGCCATGCTGCTGGTCCATGCCGACCAGGTGGTTCCCATCCATGCGTTCATGCGCGAACTCTGGCGGGAAAGGCCCCCGGCGACCGGCCTGCGTACCTTGCAGACCTATATTCTCAACTGCCGAAAAATAGTGTCTCAACTGACGGGCTGCTCCGCCGCCTATGTCGCCCGGGAGATCCTGGTGACCGGGGCGGGCGGCTACGGGCTGAGGAGTCACCACGTCCGCTTGGACTGGTCGGAGTTCCAGCGGCTGAAGAACCTCGGAACGAAGGCTCTCGAAGTGGGCGACACCACGGCGGGAATCGACGCGCTCGACGCCGCCCTGGGGCTGTGGCGGGGCGACGCTCTGGTGGACGCCCCGGCAGGGCCCGTGCTCGACGCCAAACGGCGGTTCTTCGAGGAGTCCCGGCTCGACGCCATTGCGGTCCGGGCCGACGCGCAGATCAAGGCGGGCATGCACCAGAAGGCCGTCACCCAGCTCGCCGCCGTGACCCGGGAACACGCGCTGCACGAGGGGCTGCACGCCCAGTACGTCCGCGCTCTTGCCCTGGGCGGACGCCGGGCAGAAGCGCTGGGGGTGCTGCGCACCCTGCGTACCCGACTGGTGAGCGAGATCGGGATCGAACCTGGGGCCCCGCTCAGGGAACTGCAGTTGGCCATACTGAAATCGGAGCCCGGCATGGTGTGAGAGTCCCAGGGGCTCGTCCGGCTTGTGGCCGAGCCGTGCTGCTCGGCCACAAGCCGGACGAGCCGACCGGGGTGCGCACCGCCCGGGCAGTTCCTGCGTCCGCGCCGAGCCCTCAGCGGTCTGGCGAACCGCCGCCGGCCGCGCTGCGGCCGGTCATGGCGCGGCCAGCACCGCTTCCCGCGGCAGTGCCGTGGCAAAGGGGGCAGGGGCGGCCCGCAAAGCGTCGGCCAGGTTCTGCCATTCCTCGGCGCAGGCCGTGGCCATCTCCGAAATGGAGTCGGCGCAGTGCGCGGGAACCGAAGCGGCGATACGCCGGTGGTCCGCCGTCATGTGCAGCTCCATCATGCGCAGCAGCAGGCGTCCGGTCTCGGTCATCCGCAGGGAAGGATCGCGGCACAGGCTGCGGAACGTCGCCTTGCGGGTCTCGGCAGACATCCGCACCGGCTGGTCGTACGGCCCCGCCGCGGGCGGTGTGATCGGACGCACGGCATGCCGGGCCGCCCGCTGTCTGGCCGGCACGGGGCTCTCGCCGCGCCTCAGCCGGTCCCGTACGTCGCGCACCGTACCGGGGGAGACCCCCGCCTTCCGGGCGATGCTGCGCAGCGACGCGGAAGGGGTCTCGGCGAGCAGCCGGGCCGCGGTCCGCCGGCCCTCGGCACTGCTCAGCGGACGGACCCTGCCGTCCCGGCCGACCCGGGCCGCGCGGCCGGCGGCATCGCCCTGGATCTTCACCCGCTGCGCGGCGACGGATTTCGCGGACAGGCCGGTGACGGAGGCGACGGCGCGGTCGGACCAGTCCTTGTGGGTGCGCAGTATGCGGGCGGCGGCCGATGTGCGGTCGGCGACGGACAGCGGCAGGCCGTGCCGGACGTTGGTCCGTACGGCGAGGACGAAGGCGTCTTTTTCCGGACCGTCGAAGAAGCGCACCTCGATCGTGCTGCTGCCGCGCCACCGGGCAGCGAGCAGCCGGTGCATGCCGTCGACCACGCGCATGGTGGGGCGGTGGACGAGGATCGGGGGCAGTGGCGCCTCGGAGTCGGCCAGGAGGCGGGCGTGTTCGCTGTTCTCGCCCTGGCGGCGGGGGGA
Organism: Streptomyces sp. NPDC028308; assembly: GCF_055565855.1. Lineage (NCBI taxonomy): Bacteria > Bacillati > Actinomycetota > Actinomycetes > Kitasatosporales > Streptomycetaceae > Streptomyces > Streptomyces sp. NPDC028308. The sequence continues at coordinate 260,748 of NZ_JBVHTO010000008.1, read as the reverse complement.
GTCGGCCGGCAGCAGCCAGCTGATCGGTACGACCTCCACCTCGGACAGTTCTGACGCGAGTGCGGGTTCGGGATCGTCTTCAGGGCTCATCGCGTAGTGCACCTCCGGTGAGTGTTGCGGTCAGGACACGCCCAGGGGGTCGTGGGGGGATGACGCCGAGGACGGGAGCGGCTCCTTACGTCCGGTCAGCCACTGCCGGACCTCCGCCATGGCGGTGCCGTCGCTGTCGGCGTCGATGTCCTCGGCGAGATCGGCGATCGTGATGTGCCGCAGTGCCGCCCGCCACGCATCCTCGGCGGCGGCCATGGCACGAGAGACGGCGCAGGGTTTCGTGCACTTCTCCGGCTGTACGGCGAGGGGCCCCTTCCGGCGGATCTCGGTGCAGCGGAATGCCGGTTCCGGCCCGTCGACCGCGCGGAGCACGTCCAGGACGGTGACCTGCTCGGGCGGGTGAGCGAAGGTGTACCCACCCACCGGGCCCGGTGTGGAGCGCAGGATGCCGGCCTGTGACAGCGACTGCAGGTGCTTGGCGAGGTACGCCGGCGGAATGCCGTGAAGCTTCGCCAGCCGGCCTGCTGACACGGGGACTTGGCTCTGGCTGAGCGACACGCAGCAGTGCAGCGCCCACTCGACGCCGTTGGTCAGCTTCATGTTCCGCAGTCTAGCAATCGCAGACCTTTTCTATCCGTGATTCTGCTATAACGAGGACACCAACTATCCGAGATAGGTGAAGGTGCAGGTCATGAGTGAGGCAGAAGATCGTTTAACGGCATCGCGTGCCACTGCGGCCCCCGGGCGTCCCGCGGAGTCCAGGAGCGCGTCGGTGCCCGGACCCGCGGCGCTCGGGTTCGCCGCCGTCGCCCTGTTCGTGGCAGCGGCCAACCTGCGGCCCGCGATCGCTGCCGTTTCCCCCCTGGTGGACCGGATCCGTACGGACCTGGACCTGTCGGCGACCGGAGTGTCACTGCTGACCACCGTCCCGACCCTGGCGATGGGTCTGTGCGCGCCGCTGGCCGCCGCAGTCGGCCGCCGCTGGGGACTGCACAGAGGCGTACTGCTCGGTCTGGCCGTGGTCGGCCTCGCGACCGCGGCGCGCGGCCTGGGGCAGTCCACCTGGCTGCAGTTGGTGTGCGCGGCGGTGGTGGGTACCGGGATCGCCATCTCCCAGACACTGCTGCCGGCCGTCGTGAAGACCCGCTTCGCCGACCGCGCCGCACTGGTCACCGGCATCTACACCGCCGGCCTCGGCCTGGGCGGCGCTGTGGCGGCCGGCGTCAGCGCGCCGCTCGCCGACGCCCTCGACTCCTGGCCGGGCGCCCTGGCCTCCTGGGGAGTTCTCGCCGTGGCCGGCATGGTGCTGTGGACGGCCGCCAAGGGCTCACTGCGCCTGGAGCATGTCGACGGTCCCAAGGGGCCGGCCACCAGCGGACTACCCTGGAGGTCCGGTCTCGCCTGGCGGATCACCGCCGTGTCCGCGGGCAACTCGGCGCTCTACTACTGCGAACTGGCCTGGATCGCACCGCTGCTGCACGACGACGGCCAACTCAGCGAGAGCCGTGCCGGGTTCATGCTGACCGTGATGATCTCCATTCAGGTCGTTGCCATGCTGGCCGTTCCCGCTCTGCTGGGGGAGCGGCAGGACAAACGGTTCGGTCTCGCGCTCACCACCGTGCTGACCGCCGTGGGCTTTCTCGGATTCGGCCTCAGCCCCGGCACCGGCACCTGGCTGTGGGTCCTTGCCATGGGCGTGGGACACGGCGGTCTGTTCACGCTGGTTCTGACACTGCCCGTCGCCGCCGCCCGGGACGCGACACAGGCCGGCCGGTTCGCCGCCATGGCGTTCTTCGTCGGCTACGCCTGTGCGGCACTCGGCCCGGTCGTCGTCGGCGCACTGCGCGACGCAGCCGGCGACTTCAGGCCGGCGTTCGTTCTCCTGACGGTGCTCACGCTGCTGATGCTGCTGCCCATCTCCCGGCTGTCGCCGCAGCACATCGCAAAGGATCAGGACACCGCCTGAGCCCCGCACCCGGCCGGTCCGCACGCCGGCCCCGCAACGGCAAGAGCCCGCCCAATCCCCCGGGGCGGGCTCTTGTCCTGTGTCCGGACGGTTCCCGAGGCGTCCGATGCCCCCGCAGCCGAGGACTTTCGCGTCGCCCAAGCGCGCCGCCCCCGCCCTGTGCCTGCGCCTTTGCCGTACACCTGCTCGATGTTGAGTACTTCTGAGGCTCGGTCCCGACAGGGTCTCGACAGGCGTTTGCGAGGCTGACAGCGCAAACGGCCCCCGGCGACGGGAGGCCCGTCCGGTCCCCATGTACGTGCCCCACGCGTCGTACGTGCCCCACGAGGTCGGGAGGAACCGCATGCGCCAGCCAAGGACACGCGTCGCCATCGTGGGAGGCGGCGTCGCCGGACTGGTCACCGCCACGCTGCTGCGGCGGCGGGGCATCGACGTCCGTATCTTCGAACAGACCCCGCAGCTGGGCGCGATCGGCGCGGGAATCCAGCTCTCGCCCAACGGGGTCCGCGTCCTGCACCGGCTCGGACTCCAGGCGGCACTCGCCCGCACCGGCGTCCGGGCCCAGGCGATCGAGACACGCCGGTGGGCCGACGGAACCCGCATCGCCCGGGTGCGGCACGGCGTGGCCTGCACCGAACTCTTCGGCGCCCCCTACTACTTGATCCACCGCGCGGACCTGCAACGCTGCCTGTTGTCGGTGCTGCCCGAGCACGTCATGGAACTCGGCAAGGGCTGCACCCGTGTCGTCGAAGGGCCCGACGAGGTCGCACTCCACTTCGCCGACGGCACGACGACCACCGCGGATGTGGTCATAGGTGCCGACGGAGTGCACTCCGCGGTCCGCGCCGCGGTCGTCCAAGACGAGCCCCGCTTCTCCGGATACGCAGTGCACCGCGGCCTCGTCCCGGCCGCGGCCGTACCCTCCTTCGCCACGGACCCGCGCGTGCTGTTCTGGCTCGGACCGCGCCGCCACGTGACGTACTACCCCGTCAGGGGCGGCGACATCGTCCACTTCAGCGCGGTCGGCGCCAGCAACGACGCACGCACCGGATCCTTCTCCTCACCGGACGAGATGAACGAACTGGCGACCGGGTTCGCCGACTGGCACGAGGAGGTCCGGCGGGTCGTGACCGCCGCCGGATCGGTCACCCGCTGGGGCCTGTTCGACCGCGACCTCGCGGACCGGTACGTCACCGGCAGGATCGCCCTGCTCGGCGACGCCGCCCACCCGACACTGCCGTACCTCTCCCAGGGTGCCAACCAGGCCCTGGAGGACGCCGTGACCCTGGCCCGATGCCTGTGGGAAGCGGACCCGGCGCGCCTGGCACCCGCGCTCCACCGCTACCAGTCACTGCGCAGGCCGCGTACCGCCGAGGTCCACCGCAGGGCACGGGACCTGGCCCGGACGTTCCACCTGCCCGACGGCCAGGAACAGACCGACCGGGACCGCGAGATGCGCGACCGGCAGGAACCGGAACATCTGAGCTGGCTCTACGGCTTCGACGCCGATGCGGCGACCACCCCGACACCCGGCCCGGCGTCCCCGGTTCCGGCGCCCGTACCGGCCGCACACCCCATCCACCGGCTCTGACCTGCGAGGAGAACACTGTGCTGCACACCCTCTTGGGCCGAGCCACCCGCGGGAACGGCTTCTACATCGGCGACATCTTCCACGCCGCCGCCCGCCGCGATGCCTCGACCAGCGTGATCCTCGACCACCCGCCACAGTGGGCCCCCGACAGCGGGACCCGCTTCACGGTCGGTGAACTCGCCGAACAGACCGACGAGCTGGCGGCCCGACTGTGGGCCGCCGGCGTCCGGCCCACCGAACGCGTGGCGCTGTACAAGTCGGAGAACTTCGACATCGCCCTGCTCGCCTGCGCGGTGTCCCGGATCGGTGCCGTGCCCGCACTCCTTTCCCCCTCCCTCGACGGCCCGACGGCGGCCCGGCTGCTCCTTCGGCTTGAACAGCCGTGGCTGCTGACCGACGGCGACATCCTGGCCGGCCAACTGCGCCACATACCGTTGGACGGCACCGTCCGCAGGACGCTGCTGTCGGCCGGGGCCGCACCGCGGGGCCACACCGGCGAGGTCGACCTGCTCGCCTCCCACGCGGACGCGCCCCGTCGCCCGCCGGTGTTCCTCCACCCCCGCGAGCCGTCCCTGATCACACACAGCTCGGGCACCACCGGCACCCCCAAGCTGGCGGTGCAGACCCCCGAGGCGGGCTGGCACCGGCTGGTGCCCCAGCGTCTGGTCTCCTGGCCGATTCGGGCGCGGGAGACGGCCGCGCTGTGCATCACGCTCGTCCATTCACGCTTCTACCAGGGCCTGGCCATGTTCCTCGGCCACGGCAACCCCCTGGTGATCGCCATAGACCCGGACCCGGCGTCCATCGGGCCGCTGCTCGCGCGGACCCGGCCCGGATACCTGGAGACCCACCCCAACACCTACGTCGACTGGGAGGAACTCGACCGCGCGCCCGACGACCCCCTGGCCGGGGTCAAGGTGTTCGGTGCCACCTTCGACGCGATGCACCCGCGCACCATCCAGCGGATGCTGGCGGCCTCCCGGGCCAGGTTCCCGGTATTCGTGCAGTTCTACGGCCAGTCGGAGGTCGGCCCGATGGCCGGCCGCTGGTACACCCGCCGCACGGCCCACAAAGCCGACGGGCGCTGCGTCGGACTGCCGCTGCCCGGCTTCATCTCGATGCGAGTCGTCGACGACGCGGGAGAGAAGGTGCCACCCGGCCGGACCGGCCACATCGAGGTCCGCAGCCGGACCCGCATCCTCACCTACCTCGGTGAGGACGAACGGTATGCCGATCAGATGCACGACGGCTGGTGGCGGGTCGGCGACCTCGGCCGGCTCAGCCGCTGGGGACTGCTCCACCTGATGGACCGCGAAACGGACCGCATCGAGACCCTGGACAGCAACCTCGCCGTCGAGGACCTGCTGATGAGCCGCCTCGACGAACTGCGCGAAGTGGTCATTGTGGCAGGCCCGGCCGGCGAACCGGTCCCGGTGGTGGCCACCCGCGACGAACTGCCGCTCGACCAACGCCGCTGGCGCCGGGCCGTCCTGGACCTGCCCCCGATGGCGGAATTCCGGCAGTTCCGGTACGACGACCTGCCGCGGACCTCCACCCGGAAGATCCAGCGGCCCGAACTGGCCCGGCTCGTGCGGGAGGCCCTACGACACCCCGACACAACCGGCGACGACGCGGACAAGACGGTGGGTGCCTGAACATGGAAAACCAGCGGAGCGTGGGAGCGACCACGCACGACACGGCAAAGCCGGCGACCGTGCGGCACACGGTCGAAGACACCGCAGGCCGACAGCTCATCGAGCTGATGGCAGGCTTCTGGAAGACGCAGGCCGTCTTCCTGGCGACCGAACTGGGCATCGCCGACGGCATCGCGGCCGCAGGCCGCATCCCCACCGTCGACCTGGCGTTGCGCACCAACACGGACGCCGACGCCCTGGGACGGCTGCTGCTGTTCCTGGAGAGCCTCGGCGTCGTCGAGGGCGACGACCGGAGCGGTTACGCCCTCACGCCTGTCGGCGAGTTGCTGCGCACCGACGCACCCGGCTCGATGAGCGACCACGTCCGCATCTACGGCTCGCACTTCTACCAGGCGTGGGGCGCCCTGTCCCACTCGCTGCGCAGCGGACGCTCGGCGTTCACCCACGTCTTCGGCAGCGACCTGTTCTCGTATCTCCACCAGAACCCCGACGTCTCGCTGACGTACGAACGCGCCATGGTGGCGGGCACTCCCTTCTTCGCCGAGGTCGCCCGCGCCTTCGACTTCTCCGCGGCACGCCGGATCGTGGATGTCGCCGGGGGGCACGGAGCGCTCCTCGACGAGATCCTGAAGGCGAACCCTGGCCCGCGCGCCGTACTGTTCGACGCACCGCATGTGATCGAGGAGGCAGCGAGCCGCCCGATCGCCACCGTGCACGCAAACCGCTGCGAACGGATCGCCGGCAACTTCTTCGAGTCCGTCCCGCCGGACGGCGACGTCTACCTCCTCTCGCGCATACTGCACTGCTTCGACGACGACGCCTGCCACCGGATCCTCACCAACTGCCGCCGCGCGATGAGCCCGGGCGCCCGGCTGGTGATCCTGGAGCGCATCCTCACCAAGGGCACCGGCTCCTCGCTCACCCAGGGCTACAACATGCACATGCTGGTGGTGCTCGGCGGCGGCCGCGAGCGGGACGAGGCGCACTACCGCGCCCTCCTCGAAAAGGCCGGATTCGCCGTGGAGTCCCAGCACCGGCTTCCCCTGGAGACACACCTCCTCGTCGCCGCCCCCGGCTGACCGATCCCTGCCCGCATGCCCCCACGGACCAGGAGAGACCTTGACCAGTCAGGCCCCGCCCCCGCACCAGACCGCCGACGACCGCCCACGGCTCCACCCCGAACTGCCCCTGGCACCGGGCGCCGTCACCCGGGCACGGGAGCTGGCCCTGCGCAACCCCGTGGACCTCGACACGGCGACCGCGCTCCTCGACCACGTCGTCCGCAACGCCCGGTCGCGGCCGGACGCCTGCGCCGTTGTCGACGGCGAACGCACACTCACCTACGCTGGGCTGCTCGGCCGGGTCGCCGCGGCACGGGACGCACTGCGTGCGCACGGTGTGCGCGCCGGTGACACCGTCGCCGCCGTAGGGCCGCGCAGCGCACACACACCGGTCGTCTTCCTCGCCCTGGAGAGCGTCGGGGCGTCGTACCTGCCGATCGACCCGAGCTGGCCGCAGGACCGGGTCCGGGACGTCCTCGAGCGCAGCAGAGCCGCCCTGCTGGTCGACTACTCCGCCGGCGCCGCCTCCGCCGCCCGCCAAGCCGCCGACGCCGGAGGATTCGCGGTCTTGGCTCTGCCGAAGAAAGCCAGGCCGGGCGGCCTGGACGAGGGCCCCTACAGCGACCGCAGCGGTGAAGCCCGCTACACGATCTTCACCTCCGGCACCACCGGTCACCCCAAGGGCGCCACCATCGAGCACCGGGGCCTGCTCAACCATCTGTGGTCCAAGGTGGCCGACCTGTCCCTCGGGCCCGAGGACGCCGTCGCCTTCTCGGCCCCGCTGGTCTTCGACATCTCCATCTGGCAGATGCTCTGCCCCTTCCTGGTCGGCGGCAGGGTCGTCGTCCTCGATGACGCCGTCATGCGTATGCCGCGGTGGCTGCTCGGTGCCCTCGATGCCGCGGCCGTGAGCGTCGTGGAACTGGTGCCCACCGTCGTCAGCCGGCTCGTCGACGAGATCTGGCGGCAGCAGGGACCGGCCCTGCCGGGACTGCGGTGGCTGCTGTCCACCGGCGAGGAGCTGTACCCCGCCCTGGCGGAGCAGGTGCTCGACACGCTGCCGCACGTTCACCTCGTCAACGCCTACGGGCCCGCGGAATGCTCCGACGACGTCGCTCTGCACGTCGTGACCCGCGCCGACCTGACTCGCCCCAGGCTTCCGGTCGGCAGGCCAGTCGCCAACTGCACCCTGCACGTCCTGCTTCCGACCGGCGACGGCACCTGGCGGCCGGCCGAACCGGGCGAGAACGGTGAACTGTTCGTCGGCGGCACCTGCGTCGGCCGCGGCTACCTCAACGATCCCGCCACCACCGAGCGCGCCTTCTTCCACGACCCCTTCGAACCGGGCTCCGCGACCGGCCGGATCTACCGCACCGGTGACCTCGCCCGTGTCGAGAACGCACTCGTGCACTACCTGGGACGCGGTGACCGGCAGGTGAAGGTCGGCGGTGTCCGGATGGAACTCGGCGAGATCGAAGCCGTCCTGAGCCGGCACCCCGGCGTCGAGAGCTGCGCCGTCACCGTCTCCGACGAAGGCGCCGTCAGCGAACTCGTCGCCCACTACACCCTGCGCACCGAAGTGGCGCAGGCGGAACTGCGACAGGCGCTGAGCGCTGCCCTGCCCCCGGTGATGGTGCCGCGGCGCTGGCGGCAATGGGACGCGCTGCCGCTGAGCCGCAACGGAAAGACCGACTACCGGTCGCTCACGGCGGCCACGGCCAGCACCCGGAAAGGGGCACGATGACCACGGCGACAGCAACGACGGCCCGCGCACGCGAAGGGACGGACCGCACCGGCGTTCCCGACCTCGCGCAACGCCTCTCGGCGGTGACCCGGGCCGCCGAGCAGCACCTGGACCGCACCGAGCGGGACGCGACGTTCCCCGAGGAGGCACTGGCCCAGCTGCGCAGCACCCGCCTGCTCGGCCTGCAGGTGCCAAAGGAGGAGGGCGGCCTCGGCGGCGGCCTCGGTGACCTGATCGAGGCAGGCATGGTGCTCGGACGCACCGACATGTCCCTGGCCATGATCTTCGTGATGCACTGCCAGCAGGCCGAGGCGGTGGTACGGCACGCCGCGTCGCCGCTGCGTGAGGAACTGATCCCGCTGCTGGCCGAGGGCAAGCTGTACCTCGCCTCGGTGACCACCGAAGGCGGCAAGGGCGCCGACCTGTTCAAGTCCCAAGCCCCGCTGCACGAGACCCGGGGCATGCTGGAGGTGGACCGGGCGGTCCCCATCTCGACCGGCGGCAGCTCCGCGGACGGCTTCCTGATCACCATGCGCAGCCCGCACGCCACGGCGGACCACCACGTCTCCCTCGTCTACGCCCACCGCCACCAGTTGCAGGTGGAGGTGACCGGTCAGTGGAACCCGATGGGGATGCGCGCCACCCACAGCCTGCCGCTCAGGCTCACCGGCCGCATCCCCGGCCATCAGGTGATCGGCGAGCACGGCGCCTTCCACCGCATCGTGCAGTCCGTCTTCGGCCCGCTCGCTCACATCGGCTGGTCGGCCGCCTGGCTCGGCACGGCCTCCGGTGCGCTGTCCCGGGTACTGCACCTGCTGCGCGACCCGGCCGGCCGTAAACGCTTCGACCTGGGCTCCGAGCTGCTGCTCACCCGGCTGTCCCGCGCCCGGCAGCGACTGGAGACCGTGCACGCGCTGTTGCGCCGCACCCAGGAACTGGCGGAGTCGGGCACGGACTGGTCGCTCACCGGTCACCAGCTGCTTCTGAACAACCTCAAGATCACGGCGGCCGAGGAGTGCCACGCCGCCGTCGAGGAACTGATCGACGCGGTCGGCCTCAGGCACGGCTACCTCCAGGACTCGCCGACCCGCTTGGAGAAGGCCCTGCGCGATCTGCGCTCGGCCGTCCTCAACTACAGCAACGACCGGCTGCACCTGGCCGACGGGCGGCTGTGCCTGCTCGACCCGGACGTCCGTTTCGGCTGATCCTCCACCCCTCTCCGGCAGTCACCGCACCCACCTCTCACTCTCCCGAGGAATCGCCATGCCTGGAAACACCGCCGAAAGCTCCACGCAGAACTGGAACACCGCCCTGAAGTACATCGCGGGGCGCAAAGCGGCCGAGGAGTCACTGGGCTTCGTCGCGCACATCAGCACCACCGTCCGGGAGACCCAGGACGTGGCGGACGTCGTCCCGGCGGTGGCCCGCACCTGTGTGCCGTTCTTCGCCACCGGCGTCTCGCTGGACGCCGGACCCGGCCGGGGCCAGGCGGTCGTCCAGGCACCGGACGAACTGGCGGCCACCCTGGAGGCATTGCGCGCTCTGGCCATCGAGACGGAGCAGCGGCAGATCGTCGTCAGCGAACACGAGGGACTCGTCGGCAAGACCGACCCGCGCCACCTGGAACTCCTGCGCGAAGGCGGCTGCGACTCGGCGGTGGTCCTCTCGCTGGCCTACCGGGGGCTGTCCGGCGGTCACCTCGTGCTGGCCCGCGCGGCGAAGCACCGCCGGGGCCCCTTCAGCCCCGGGGACCTGGCGCTCGCCTGCGAAGTAGCCGACCGGGTCGGGGCGTTCAACGCACTCCTCGCCCTGTCCGCTCGCGCCGGACAGTGAGCGGGGAGAGCTGATGACCGCGACCTGGACGGACGTACGCGACTGGATTCTCGAGCGCAATCCGGACCTGACGGAACTGGAGCCCGAGACCGACATCATCGGCTCGCGCATCGTCGACTCCCTGCAGTTCGTCGAACTCGTCCTCTACATCGAGGACCTGCGCGGCACCGCACTGGAGTCGAACGACGTCAGCCTCGACTCCTTTCGCACCCTCAAGGGCATCGAGCAGAACTTCTTCCAGTAGAGGCAGACACCCGTGCGGGGAGAGGTGAATGGGCACCACGACCGGACGATCCGTAGTCATCCAGGGCGATGTCGAAAGGGCCGAGGACGTCGTCGTGTTCCTGCCGCCCGCCGGCTGCGTCACTTCGCCGTACTTCGAGATAGGCGAACACCTCCCGGACATCCTGCCGGCCGCGCACTGCGAGATGCCCGGGCGCGGCCGGCTGGCGGCCGAGGAGTCACCAAGCTCCGTGCACGAGGCTGCCGACCGCTGGGCCGCCGAGCTGGCCGAGACCCTGCAGGGCCACCGGCTGCACTTCTTCGGGCACAGCCTGGGCGCGCTGTACGCCTATGAACTGACGCTGCGCTTCGAGGCCGGGTCCGTCTGCGAGGCAGCGAGCCTGTCCGTGTCGGGAGCCCGCGAGCCGGGCAGCGCACCCCGCTCCCTGCTGGCCACCGCATTCGCCGCTCTCCGGGCGTCCGAGCAGGACGGCGCCGCGGAGCAGTGGATGGACCGGGACCTGCGGATGCGGGACGAGTACCGCACCACCCGCCAGAGGGTGCAAGCACCGGTGGCGCTGCTGTGCGGCACCTCCGACCCCTTCGCGCGCCCGGCGGAGATGGAGGCGTGGAAGAACGTCACCAGCGGCCCTTGCCTGGGGATGTTCACCTTCCCCGGCGGCCACGACTACTACCTGTCCGGCCGGCAGGCGATCGCGGACACCCTCACCCGCATCGTCCACCACGGCCGACATCCCAACCCTTCGCGTCCCCTCACCCCGAACTGAATGGAGACAGCAATGCCGAACGACCAGCAGAACGCACCGTCGGTCGAGCAGTTGATCGATGTCATCACCAACAGCTCGGTAGGTATCGCGGTGACCGACGCCACCGGCGCCGTCGTGCTGCACAACCGGGCTCAGTCCGTGCTGATGGGCGGTGAGGCCGCCCACCTGGGTGGCCGCATCCTGCTCGACAGCTCACAGGACGGCCTCACGGCACTGATCCAGCGACTGGAGAAGGAACAGCGGATCGAGAACGTCCAAGTCACCTACCGCGACGCCGAAGGCGGGCACGAGCGGGCTTCCTGGGTGAACGCCGTCCTGACCGGCAGCGGCGACGCCACCCGGATCCACTGGGTGAGCCGGCCCGAGCTCGGCGAGCGGCTTCCGGTCTCCAACGACAGCTCCCAGGACGTCACCTCGGACGCGGCGTCCTGGATCCGTGCCGTCGACCAGTGCCCGCTGCCCGCTCTGGCTCCCACCAAGGAGCACGAAGACGTGATGCGGGAGTTCTACGAGGTCGCCCCGGTGGCGATCCACCTGATCGGAGTCAACGGCCAGGTCATGCACGCCAACCCCGCGGACGTGGCCCTCGTCGGGTACACCGCGTCGCCGGCCGAGTACGTCGGCGGGCACATCCGCACCATCTACGAGGACAAGGGGCTGCTCGACGACTTCCTCGGACGCTGGGACGAGGACTCGCCGATCATCAACTTCCGGGCCAACTTCCTCACCCGGGAGGGCACCCCGAAGCCCGTGCTCATCTTCTCGACCGCCCAGGCCGAAGGCGGCAGCGTCTCCAACACCCGCTGCTTCGTCTTCAGCGATCCCGAGCCGCAGCGCGCCCGCGACAGCATCAGCGCCTTCGGCTGGCCCGCCTGACGCCCGGCGGGCGGGGCGGGCCGGGCGCCCGCCCCGCCCGCCCGGCAACCGCAGGTTTCCCGAACGGACCACACGACCCCAGGGGTGGCTGTGTCCCACGTATTGGTCATTTCCGGCAGCCCGTCCGCGACCTCCAAAACCGAAGCCGTCGGCGACCACGTCGCGCGACGCCTCGCCGAGTACGAGTGGCACGTCGGACACCTACGAGTGCGCACCCTGCCGGCCGCACCACTGATGAACGCCGACGTCGCGGACCCCGCGATCGCCGAAGCCATCCAACAGGTCTCGCGAGCCGACGGCATCGTCCTCGCCACACCGACATACAAGGCGAGCTTCTCGGGCCTGCTCAAAACGTTCCTGGACCTGCTGCCCCGACACGGATTCGGGCAGAAGACCGTGCTGCCCCTGGCCACCGGCGGCAGCCTCGCCCATCTCCTCGTCCTCGACTACGCGCTGCGGCCCGTGGCCCACGCCCTGGGCGCACGACACGTGGTGCAGAGCGTCTTCCTCCTGAACCAGCACCTGGTGCTGCACGAGGACCGGCCGCGACTGCTCCCGCAGAGCGCGCAGCTGCTCGACGACGTGATCGAGCAGTTCCGCAAGTCTCTCGTCTCGGCCTCATGAGCCGGACCAATCCGATTCCGCTGGAGCCACACCATGGTTGACCACCCGGACAAGGGACAGTGGCTCGTCGGCTGGGACCCCGAGGACCAGGACGCCTGGGAGCGATACGGCCGCAGGATCGCACGCCGCAACCTCGTCCTGTCCGTACTCTGCGAGCACATCGGCTTCTCGGTATGGACCCTGTGGTCCGTCCTCGTGCTGTTCATGTCGCCCGACATCGGGCTCGGGTTCGACCCGGGGGAGAAGTTTCTGCTGGTGGCCACGCCCACGATCGTCGGTGCCCTGCTGCGACTGCCCTACAGCTTCGCAGTCACCCGCTTCGGCGGCCGGAACTGGACCGTCTTCGCCACCGCGATCCTGCTCGTGCCGACCGTGCTCGCCCTGTACTTCGTGGGGCGGCCCGGCACCCCGCTGTGGGTGTTCCTGCTCATCGGCGCCCTGGCCGGGGTGGGCGGCGGCAACTTCGCCTCCTCCATGACGAACGTCACCGCCCTGTATCCGCAGCGCCACCAGGGCTGGGCGCTGGGCCTGAACGCGGGCGGCGGGAACCTCGGGGTGGCGGCCGTGCAACTGGTCGGACTCGCCGTCATCTCGGTGGCAGGCCGCACCCATCCCTCGTACGTCGCGGCCGTCTACCTGCCGCTGATCGTGCTCCTCGCGCTGCTCGCGGCCTGGCGGATGGACAACGTCGACGCCGTGCGGACCGTCCCCGGCGCCCAGCGCGAGGCCGCCCGAGACCGGGACACCTGGTGGATCTCCGCCCTGTACATCGGCACGTTCGGCTCGTTCATCGGCTACGGCTTCGCCTTCGGCCTGGTGCTGCAGAACGAGTTCGACGCCACCCCGCTCACCGCCGTCGGCTACACCTTCCTCGGCCCGCTGCTCGGTTCCATGGCCCGGCCGCTGGGCGGACTGCTGGCCGACCGGCTGGGCGGCGCCAAGGTGACCTTCTGGAACTTCCTCGCCATGGGCGGCGGCACCCTCGTCCTGATCGGCGCCTCCCGGGCGAACTCCCTGCCCCTGTTCGTGACCGGTTTCACCGCCCTGTTCGTCCTCAGCGGCATCGGTAACGGCTCCACCTACAAAATGATCCCCGCCATCCACGCCGGACGCGCCGAGGCGAAGATCACCGAAGGACAGGACGCAAGCGCCGCGTTCGCCCGGGCCCGCCGGCTGTCCGGGGCGGTCATCGCCATCGCCGGGGCGATCGGCGCACTCGGCGGCGCCGCCATCAACATCGCCTTCAAGCTCTCGTACTCCGACGGCTCCGGCTCCGGCACACCCGCCTTCCTCACCTTCCTCGGCTACTACATCCTGTGCATGCTGCTCATCCGGACCGTCTACCTACGCCGGCCGCCCGCGGAACCGGCCACCCCGGCCGGCGCAAGGGTGGCCAGCCGTGTCTGAAGCCCCCGACCGCACACGCGAAGTGCACACGCACTGCCCCTACTGCGCCCTGCAGTGCGGTACCCGGCTGGCCGGCGACCGCGACAGGGGCGTGACCGTGCGCCCGGCGGACTTCGACGTCAACCGTGGCCGACTGTGTCAAAAGGGCTGGACCGCGCCCGACGTGCTGTCCGCCGCCGACCGGCTGACCGAGCCTCTGATGCGCGCCGCCGACGGCCGCCTCACCCCCGTCACCTGGAACGAGGCCCTCGACACGGTCGCCGGGCGACTGCGTGAGCTGCGCACGAGGTACGGGCCCGACGCGGTCGCCGTTTTCGGCGGCGGCGCACTCACCAACGAAAAGGCCTACCTGCTGGGCAAGTTCGCCCGGCTGACGCTGGGCACGAGCCAGATCGACTACAACGGCCGGTTCTGCATGTCGTCCGCCGCCGCAGCCGGCAACGCCGCTCTCGGTGTGGACCGCGGCCTGCCCTTCCCCGTCACCGACCTCGCGACCGCCGGCACAGTGCTGCTGGCCGGCGCGAACGTCGCCGAGACCATGCCGCCCCTCATGCAGCACCTGGACCGGGCGGAACTCATCGTCATCGACCCCCGGCGCACCGCCACCGCTCAACGCGCCACGCTGCACCTCCGGCCCGCCCCGGGCACCGACCTCGCCCTCGCCCTGGGCCTGCTGCACATCGCCGTCGTCGAAGGACTCACCGACACGCAGTACATCCGGCGCCGCACCCACGGCTTCGAGGCCGCCGCACGCCGGGCGATGGCGTGGTGGCCCGAGCGCGTCGAAGCCGTCACCGGCGTCCCGGCAAGCACCCAGCGCACCGCCGTCCGGCTGCTCGCGGCGGCCGACGACGCCTACGTCCTCACCGGGCGGGGCGTCGAACAGCACCGCCAGGGCACCGACACCGCGGCCGCGTTCATCAACCTCGCGCTCGCACTCGGCCTGCCCGGCTCCGGCCACGGCGGCTACGGCTGCCTGACCGGGCAGGGCAACGGCCAAGGCGGGCGCGAGCACGGGCAAAAGAGCGACCAGCTGCCCGGTTACCGCTCCCTCACCGACCCCGCCGCACGCGCCCACGTAGCCGGTGTCTGGGGTGTGCACGCCGACGCCCTCCCCGGCCCCGGGCGCACCGCCTACGAACTCCTGGACTCGCTCGGACACGGCACGGGGCCGCGCGCTCTACTGGTCTTCGGATCGAACCCCCTGGTGTCGGCGCCGCACGCCGCGCACGTGGCGCAACGCCTGGCCTCGCTGGATCTGCTGGTGGTGGCCGACTTCGTGCCCTCCGAGACCGCCCAGACGGCCGACATCGTGCTGCCCGTCACCCAGTGGGCCGAGGAGGACGGCACCCTGACCAGCCTGGAGGGCAGAGTGCTGCGCCGCCGCGCCCTGCTGCCACCACCGCCCCACGTCCGCAGCGACCTGGAGGTCCTGCACGGCCTCGCGGTCCGGCTCGGGGAGCCCGCCCACCGCTACCCGACCGATCCGAAGGACGTGTTCGACGAACTGCGCGCGGCATCCCGGGGCGGCCGCGCCGACTACTCCGGGATCAGTTACCCGCGCCTGGACGCCGGCGAGACCCTCCACTGGCCCTGCCCCGACACCGAACCCGCGCACCCGGGCACGCCCCGGCTCTTCCTGGAGCGGTTCGCGCACCCCGACGGCAGAGCGCGGTTCGCCGATGTCGACCACCACGGCCCCGCCGAACACACCAGCACCGCGTACCCGATGCACGCCCTCACCGGCAGGGTCCTCGCCCACTACCAGTCCGGGTCCCAGACGCGTCGCGTCGCCGAACTCAACGGAGCTGTCCCCGAGCCGTTCATTTCCGTACACCCCGACACCGCCGCCCGCGCCGGCCTCGCCGACCACGGCCTCGCCCGGATCACCTCCGCCCGCGGCAGCATGACGGCCCGCGCACGGTTCGACGCGACGATGCGCCCGGACACCCTCTTCGTGCCGTTCCATTTTCCGGGCGAGGGCCGAGCCAACCTCTTCACCCACCCCGCCCTCGACCCACGCAGCGGCATGCCCGAGTTCAAGCTCAGCGCCGTACGCCTCGAAGCGCTTCCGGAGGCCACGCCATGAGCCGGATCCTCATCGTCGGAGGCGGCCCGGCAAGCCACCGCCTCGCCGGCCGGCTGTACCACCACGGCCACCAGGGCCCCGTCACAGTCCTGGGCGCCGAACCGGAACCCACCTACCACCGCCCCCTGTTGTCCTACGTCCTCACCGGCCGGGCCACTCCAGAGGAACTGCGCCTACCACCCCCACCCGGCACCGAGGTGCGCTGCAGCACGACGGTCACGCACATCGACCGCGCGCGACGCCAGGTACACGCATCCGGGATCATCCACCCATACGACGTCCTGGTCCTCGCCACCGGGGCACGCACCGCCGTACCCCGGTTCCGGGGCGCGAGCGGGCCCGGCGTGACCGTGCTGCGCACCGCGGCGGACTGCGCGCGGATCACCGGTGACCACGTGGTCGTCCTCGGCGGCGGGCCACTGGGCGTGGAGACCGCCGCCGCCCTCGCCGCCCGCGGCACAGCCACCACGCTCGTCTGCAGCACCCCCCACCCCCTGTACGAACGGCTCGGCGAGACCGCCTCCGCCCTGCTCACCCAAGCCCTGGTACACGCGGGTGTCACTGTGCGCGGCGGCCGCACCGTCACCGCTCGCGAACCCGGCCGTGTACTCCTCGACGACGGGACCCCGCTTGCCGGCACGCTCGTCCTGTGCACCGGCACGCTGCCCGACGTGGGCCTCGCCCGGGCGGCCGGACTGCGCGTGCGAACCGGAATCCTCGTCGACGACCGGCTGCGCTCGAACGACCCGCACATCCACGCCATCGGGGACTGCGCCGAGCACCAGGGCCAGACTCTGGGCGGCATCGAGGCCGCCTGGGCGCAGGCCGACAGCCTCGCCCGAATCCTCACCAGGCACGACGCGCCCCCGCACCGCAGCACGCCCACGGTGTTCCGGCTGCGTGCCGACATCGCCGAGGTGGCCTGCATAGGCACACCGGACACACGGGCCGACGGGGCGGTGCGCTGCCTCATCTACACCGACCGGAACCAGGGCCGCTACGCCAGGGTCACGCTGCGCGGCGAACACCTCGTCGCAGCCGTACTGTTCGGCCTGCCGGACGCCATCGCCTCCCTGGGCGAGTTCCACCGGCACGGCCGGCCGCTGCCCGGCGACCGGCTGAGGCTGATCCTCGGCGGGCCGCCGCAACCCGCCTCGACGGACCTCGACGCGCCCGAGGACGCCCTGGTCTGCCTGTGCAACAACGTCCAGCGCCAAGCCCTCGCCAAAGCATGGCGAGCCGGCGCCCGTACCGTCACCGCGCTCGCCACCGCCACCCGGGCCACGACCGGCTGCGGCGGCTGCGGACGCGAGGTCGCGGAGCTCTGCGCACGGTGGGCGCGACAGCCGCGGCACGAGGAGGCCCGGACCCTATGACCGCGACCCTGGTGATCGCGGGACACGGCATGATCGGGCACCGGCTCGCGGAGCGGCTGCGCACCCTGGACACCGCACGCGACTGGCACATCGTGATCTGTGCCGAGGAACCCCACCCGGCCTACGACCGCATGGCCCTGTCCGGCTACCTGACCGGCCGCAGCAGGGCCGACCTCACCCTGACCGGCCGGGACTTTCACGCCGACCCCCGCATAGAACTGCTCCTGGCGCAGCCCATCGTCCGTGCCGACCGGACCACACGCACGGTGCACACGTCAGGCGGGCACCGAATCCGCTACGACGCCCTGGTCCTGGCCACCGGCTCCCGCCCCTTCGTCCCCCCGGTCCCGGGCCGAGATCTCACGCACTGCTTCGTCTACCGCACCTTCGAGGACCTGGACGCCATCCGCCGTACGGCACGCCCCGGCAGCCGGGGCATCGTGGTCGGCGGCGGTCTCCTCGGTCTGGAGGCGGCCCATGCCCTGAGCCGGCTCGGCACACGCACCCACGTGGTGGAAACCGCACCCCATCTGATGCCCGTGCAGCTCGACCCGGCCGCCGCCGAGGTGCTTCAGTCACAGGCCCATGCACACGGCCTCCGTCTGCACTGCGGCACCGCAGTCACGCAAGTGCATGCCCGGCCCGACGGCAGCGTGGGCGCGGTCACGCTCGGGAACGGCACCACGCTGGAGGCGGACCTGGTGGTCTTCGCCGCGGGCATCCGTCCCCGCGACGAACTGGCCGGGCTGCTCGGCCTGGCCCGCGGCGAGCGCGGCGGCTTCCTCGTCGACTCCTACTGCCGAACCGCCGACCCGCGCGTCTGGGCGATCGGCGAGTGCGCCGCCGTACAGGGCCGCTGCCACGGTCTGGTCGCCCCCGGCTACGCCATGGCCGAGTCCGTTGCGGCGCAGCTCGTGGGCCGGGACGCGGATCCATTCAGCCGGACCGACGACGCAACAGCCCTCAAGCTCCTGGGCGTTCACGTTGCCACCTTCGGCACCACGAACCACCCCCAGGACCCCCGGGGGACGGTCGAGGTGACCTTCTCCGAAGGCACTGCCCGCTACGCCAAGATTTTCCTGCAGCCGGACACCGGTACGCTGCTCGGCGGCATCCTGGCGGGCGACACCCGCTCCCGCTCCCGGCTCACTTCCCTGGTCGGCCATCCGCCTCCGGCGGATCTGGAGGAGCTACTGCTGCCCTGATCCCGACGAGACGCCCCGGGCACGGTCCGGTGCCGTGAAGGCCGCCACCTCACCCTCGCGCAGGATCACGAACGCCGCACAGCTGCAACGGCAGTACTCGACGTGACCGTCCGAGGTGGCGTGCTCCGACACCAGCCGCCAGTGGGGTTGCGGCAATGTGCTGCGGCAGCCCCACGGGGCCAGCGGGCAGGTTTCGTGGGCCGCTTCCAGCGGCTTCGCGCCCGAGGGCGCCGGCCGGGTCACCGGAGGTCGCATGGCATCTTGTCGTCCTTCCGTGACTCGCTGGCAGGCGGTTGCGGTGGCGGTCGGCATGCTCACCTGCCGCTGTGCTCGGGGGTGGAGTTCTCGGTCTCCGGGGCGGCAGCCCCGTCGTCTCGCGACAGCAGCTTGGGTACGGCCGGTTCAGGCAGACTCCGGAACAGCAGCCAGCTCAGGGCGGGCATCGCGATCAGGGGCGTCAGGGCCGTGCGCAGCGTGGTGGCATCGGCAATGCTGCCGATGACAGGGCTGGTCAGGCCGCCGACACTGACCATGAGGCCGAGCGTGATGCCGCTGGCGGTTCCGACGCGGGTGGGCAGGTAGTCCTGGGCGAGGGTGACCTGCAGGGAGAAGGGGACGTAGAGGCCGATCGAGGTGAGAGCGACGAACAGGTAGACCACGGGGCCAGGTATGAAGACGACACCGATGACGGCCCCGACGGTGACGAGGTAGGAGGTGCTCACCACGGTGACCCGGTCCCAGCGGTGCGCGAGCCTGCTGCCCGCGACGGTGCCGACGGCGCCGCCGAGGTAGAGCACGAACAGCGCGGCCGTGCCCGCCGCGGTGCCGCCGCCCGTCTGCTCACGGACATGGAAGGCGACGAAGGTGCTCATGCCGACGAACACGACGGACCGGCACACCACCGCCAGCGACAGCCGCAGGAACGAGGGCCAGTCGTTCGTTCCCTCCGCAGTGCTCTTGCCGCCGGCTGCGGACGGCGTTCCCTCCAGCGCCCGCAGCACCGGCAGTGTCAGAGCGCTGCCGGCCAGAGCGGGCAGGATCAGCAGAGGGGAAAAGCGCAGTCCGCCGGTGGCGATGACGGCGCTCACCAGGACGGGAGCAGCGGCGAAGCCGACATTGCCGCCCAGGGAGAACCATCCCATGGAGCTGTGGCTGCCCTGGCTGGCCGCCCGTGCCACCCGCGCGGACTCCGGGTGGTAGGCGGCGATGCCGATGCCGGACAAGGCCACAAAGGCGAGCGTGAGCGGGTACGAACCGCCGATCCCGGACAGGGCCACCCCCAGTCCCCCCACGACGGTGCTGACCGGCAGCAGCCAGGGCAGGGCGTGCCGATCGGTGAGTGCTCCAAAGAGGGGCTGCACGACGGAGGACAGCAGGCTGGCCGCCAAGACGATGCCCGAGGCCGCCGCGTAGGTGTAGTCGCGCTCGGCGACGAAGAAGGGGACCAGAGCCGCCACCGCGCCCTGGTAGACGTCTACGCAGGCGTGTCCGACCGACAGCAGAACGATCGACTTGTTCTTTGGCATGCCGCTATCGTCGTCTGTGGCCCGCCTGTCGTGCTTCCGATAAACTGCCAATTAATGACGCAGATCCGCCACCTGCCGGTGGCACCGACCAGCGCCCGCCGACTAGCCCCGGGGGCGGGCATCGACGCCCACCGCCACGACGACCACCAGCTCGTCTACGCGGGCCGCGGCGTCCTGACCGTCACCACCGACGTCGGCTCGTGGATCGCCCCCGGCACCCGGGCGATCTGGGTACCGGCCGGCACCGTGCACTCCCACCAGGCACACGGCGAACTGGAACTGCACCTGATCGGCATCCCGGCCAAGACCCGCCCCCTGGCCGCCGACAGACCCACCGTGCTCAGCGTCGGCCCACTGTTGCGGGAACTGATCCTCGCCTGCACCGGCGACTCGGCGGACGGCACACCCGAGCACCGGCGCCTGCGTGCCGTCCTCTGCGACCAGTTGCGGATCGCCCCCCAGCGGCCCCTGCACGTACCCACACCGAGAGCACCGCAGTTGAAGGCGCTGTGCGCGATCCTGCACGCGGACCCGGCGGACAACCGCACGCTCACGGCTCTGGGCAAAGAGGTCGGCGCCGGCTCCCGCACCCTGTCCCGGCAGTTCCAAAGCGACCTCGGCATGACGTTCCCCCAGTGGCGCACCCAACTCCGCCTCTCACACGCCCTGATACTCCTCGCCGACGGTGTGCCGGTGACCACGGTCGCCCACCGGTGCGGCTGGTCCTCGGCGAGCGCGTTCATCGACGTCTTCCGACGCGCCTTCGGCTACACCCCCGGACGTGCCCAGGACGTAGCAGCGGCACCGGACCCGCCCGCGTAGTTCGGTCCGGCCGACGCCGACGCCGACGCCGACGCCGACGCCGACGCCGACGCCGACGCCGACGCCGACGCCGTCCCGGCCTTTCGCGGGTCTCGGAGAACACATCGCCCATGCCCTTACCGCCGAGGACGGCGCGGGCCCGCGCGGCCAGGGAACACGACTCCTCGAACCAATGCCGTACGGACGGCTTCTTGCCTATCGCGCGTCTGGCTATGACGATGAAGGCAGCGAGATACCGCTGGGCGGGGGCGCGTGTCAGCGCGAGAGAGCGCACTAGCCAGGGTTGATCAAAAACTGTCTCACAGTGACTTCTTCTCGACGTCATGAAGTTGCTGGACCAGGACCCGAACTTCTTCGAATCCGACGCGCAGGCAGTGCCCTCGCTCCACCACGCCTGATCGCGGGCGGCGAAGGTGGCGTTGACGAGGCGGACCAGGGCGGCGCGCAGGTTGGTGCGGTTGACGAACAGGTGCCGTACCCGGCGCAGGACAGCGCAGGACAGCCTCGCTCTCGCCATGCTTGTCGGTGACCGCGACCCGCTTGACGCCCATGTTCGCGCCCAGCGCGAACAGCACCAGGAGCAGCCGGCGCCGCAGCGCCGCCTCCGGGACCGCCTCCCTGGTGGCGACCGAGGCGAACTCCGCGACACACCCGGTCCAACGATCCGATGATCTAATCGAAACGGCCTAGCCGGCAGCGCCCCTCGGAGCACTGCGTAAGGCCCGCCGCATTAGTGCGGACTTGATCTCGGGTGAAGCGCAATGTTCCGCCTCCGTGTGGTCTAAGTGCGGCCACAACGCTTGGAGGCCTTCCGGTGCCTCGTCGTCGAGCGCGTTGTCCGGCTGGCTCCGTACCGCTTCCGCCAGTACGAGGTGCGTGTGATGACGGACCGCCTCTCGGTCGTCTGGGGCGACCTCCGCTTGGACCACGGACTGTATGGCTCGGTGCATCCGCAGTGTCTGGGCCTGCCTGTCCACCTCTAGCAGTCCACTACGGCCCGCCTCCTGGAGAACCGCCATGAATCTCAGCGGATCGGCCCGGCCGGACCGGCCCGTCCACAGCACTCCCGCCAGGCTTTCGCTGCGAACCAGCACGTCCAGCGGCAGCGGGGTCGGAGCGAGCTCGCCGCATACCTGCAGCAGCCGGGCTGCGGCTGGAGACACCTCACGAAGACCGGCGAGGGCGACTCGGCAACAGGCCGTGATCGGCGACGCCGGCAGGGCTCCGGCTCGAGCCAGCTCACGCAGGTAAGTCGCCGCGGACGTCTCCGTCTCGCTCAACCAGGTTGCGGCCTGGGCCACGGCGAGCGGAAGGTCCCCGACCGCCGAGGCCACCCGGTCCGCGTCGGGCTCCCTCAAGCCGGAGACCCGTCCGCGCAGCAGCTCAACGCTCTCCTCCCGGCTGAAGGCGCCGAGCTGAACGGTCTCCATGCCCTCTGCCCAAACCGCAGAGCGTGAGGTGATCAATACTCGGCCGGAGCCGGACGGCACCAGGCCGGCCAACTCGCCGGGACCGCCCGCGTCGTCGAACACCAGCAGCCACCTGCCGTGCGGACGGTCGGCGGCGAGCGCCTCCACCACCCGGGCGCAGGCCGCCTCAACTCCGTCCAGCAGCGTGCCGGGCCACAGCGCCTCCGCGAGCCGGGCGAGCGACGCCGTCGCCGCGTGCGCCGTGCCGGCCGGTATCCACCAGACGAGGTTGTAGTCGGCACGGAACCTGTGTGCATATTCGACCGCGAGCCGCCGCCGTCCCACACCAGGGAGCCCGCCGTCCGGGAGCACCACCACTGACCTGCTGACCGCGAGGCTGTCATGCAGTCGGTCGAGCACCAGGTCACGGCCCACGAAAGCGGTGTCCCGGCCAGGCACCCGCCACACCACCGGCTGACGCGCCGGGAAACTCGGACGGGCAGGATCGAGCACCCCGTCCCACGGGGCTGGCTGATCGAGGGCCTGGAGCACTGCCGCTGCGGCACCGGCCTCGTCCAGCCCGGTCAGGTCAACCGGCACGAGACCGGCCAGTCGCGGTGGCAGCGCCACCGGCTCGACCATGACGGGCACCACCCGGGCGGCTTCGCCCGGCGCGCCGTCCGAACCGTTCGAGACAGCCAGCATCGTGCGGGTACGCGGCGAGCCCTGGAAATTGGGGGAGACCACGACGACGACTGGAGTTCCGGAAAGGGCGCCGGAATCCGGCGGCAGCACCTGGAAGCCCGCGCCGCGCAGCGCCCAGCCGATCCACTCCGCCCACAACCGGTCTGCGGGAGCGTGCGCCAGCACGACGGGCACCGCCCGCGCCGGGACGGGAAGGGTGAAGGAAGCCAGATGCCGCTTTCGCAAACTTTCGTCGAGCACCGGCAACCGGTCGACCAGACCGTCCGTGATCGCCGATGTAAGCCGCTCGTAGGCGGTGAGGAGGCTGCTCGGTTCGCCCGAGACGTCACCGAAGACGGCAAGGATCTCCTCGCACCCGTACTTCGGCTGGTCGGGGATCGCGACTTCCGCCCAGTACCGGTCGGCGGCCGCGCTCGACAGACCCGACGGCAGGCCCTCGAAGGAGTTCCTGGCCCGCTGCAGTCCGGCCGCGAGCCTCGACATGTCGGGCCCGCCCACCCGCATGGGCACCGGCAGGATCCGGATCTCCCAACCCGGGGAGTTGTGACCGATGTACCGGGCCGTCCTGGCCGCTCCCTCGATGCTCTGGACGTTCAGGGTGAAGCAGCTGACCAGCACGTCGGGCAGATCCACGGTGCAGATCTCGACGGCGTTGCTCAGCCCGGTACGGCTGTCGATCAGCACGTAGTCGTAGTTGCGCCGCATGTCCTCGCGCAACGCGCTGAGAAACGGGCCGCCGACGTAGTCCCAGGAGAGAGAGGCCAGCGTGCCGAGATATTCCGCGTTCTGTCGGCCGGCTGACAGAAAGTCCAGGGAACCGCCGCCCGGGAAGGCCCACTCGACTGACAGGGCGTGCGGGCGCACCCGCGCGGTTTGGGCGTACAGGTCCCTGCCCCTCGGCCCGCGGCCCCTGGCCAGTACGGCGTGATCGGCGAAGAGGTCGACGATTCCGGTCGTGGAGCCCAGCGCGGCGGTAGGCAGGAACGGGCGGAAGTAGTGGTGCAGGCCCGGGGCTTCAAGATCCCAGTCGCAGGCCAGCACCCGATGGCCGTTGGAAGCCAGGATCCACGCGATGTTCGCGACGGCCATGGTGCGGCCCACTCCACCCTTGTACGAGTAGAAGGTGACGATGCGTCCCTCACGCCCTCCAGTCACCGTGCGCCTCCTGCTCATGCCGCGTCCCAGCCGCAAGTTCGGGACCATCGGCGTATAAGGAGGGCCGTCCCGGTGGCCCGGCCGGCGGGTAGGACGGGGCATGCGTCGCGAACTGCGCGCTCATCGCCTTCGCGAGCTTCGGGAAAACCTCGCTAAACATCTCCGCCGTCGCCACCCCCGTGACCGCAACCCGGGAGACGGCGCGGCAACGCCTGCTCATGAGCGGAGCCACGGTCTCCAGGTCAGGTGGGCCGGGATGCTCCTGGTCCCGTACACCGGGCTGAGGGGCGCTCCCGGGGACCATGACCCCGACCCATGGGGGGACACTGGAGTCCAGGGCTGACAGACGTTCACGCCGCTCCGGTTCAAGCAGCGCCCCCGGGTCCACGAGCAGCAACGCGGGTCCGGAAAGGGCCCCACCGGTCAGCAGATCCTCCGGCGACACGTCGTCAAACGACAGGACGGTCGCCCGGTAGTCGAGGTTCCGGGCCAGGTAGGCGGCCAACTCGGCGAGCGGCCGTGCGTGCTCGTACGGATTCCAGTCCGGCACCGCGGACTTGCCACCACCCCGGTCATCGTCATCGACTGCGCCCTCTCCCGGAGAGGAGACGATGACGATCTTCAGCGTCTGCTCCGCGCCGGACGCGCCGAAGGCGCTGGGCAACGAGTCGAACGACGGGCTGTGCCCAGGAGCCAGTGTCGTCTCCTCTGCGACCTGCACGATCCGCTTCGCCAGCAGGTAGACAGCCCTCTCGTACTCGTCTCGGAGGTACTTCAACTTTATGAGCCCGTAGAAGCCCTCCTCGGCGTAGGCGGCTCCGAAACCACTGTGGTTGAACTGCAGCGCGGCCGCGGTGAAGGGCAACTGAGCCGGGTGCACCGGAACCCACAGAGCAGGCACGATCGGAGCCACCTCGCCGAACGAGCGGGCCGTTTGCAGTGCCATGCGCTGGGAGAAGGCGTACCACTCCCTGCCGCACATGTCGCTTCTGAAGTAGCGGGGGGAGTACAAGGGGACGAACACCCGGCAGGTCGCCAACGCCTCCGTAAGCCGTTCGTGCCAGCCCTCCCCGACGGTCGTGGTCCGGTCTATGAAACCCACCGGGGAACCCGCAGGCTCGGCCGTCAACTGGAGAATGTGATCACACAGATCGCGGAAGAGCCGCCACACCCACATGTCCGGATCCATGTCGCCTTGGCTACCGCGCTTCGGCGTGTGGGCGTAACTAAGGAAGAAATAGGGCGCCCTGCTGTAACCGCACGGATCGTCCATCGGTGACGCCCCCTCGTCTCGGCGACCGGCCCGGGTCACAGGCTTCGCAGAAACATGCCGAGTTCCAGCATGTCTACTTTGTCATAGTCCCCCGGATGTACCACGACCGTGAGGGACTTACAGACGACACTCTCCCGCGACCTGGTCACAAACGACAGCAGGATGAGTTTCAGCAGCGCCTTGTGGTCCATGCTGTCGATGCGGGCCAGGCCCGCCCCGATGACCGGCATGGCGACCGCTTCCCGCTGCCCGTGTAGATGAACGGCGGTCCACAGCCGCCAGAGGGTGTGCCAGAGCTGGTCCGCCCCGGAGGAGATGACCAGGTCGGCACCCATCCGCCCGTATGCGGCGCAGAAGAACCGCCGGCCCTGCCCATCCAGCACGGCGACGGTCCCAACGGGATAGCGCACCAGCTTGCCCGCTCGCTTCGCCGACCGCTCCTCCAATCCCACCGGGCCCACCTCGCGGAGCGCCGTGGCGAGGTCGCCGTCCAGGCGTGCGAGGTCCCCGGCGTAGACACGGTGCAGGAACTGCCCCTGGACGCTGCGCCGGACGATCAGCCGCTCGTCACTCGTATCGGTGTCGAATACGTCGTTGAACCCAACGACCAGATGAGACTCGCGGTCAAAGAGATCGCCGACCTGCACAGTCACTGTAAAGCCCGGACCGGTGAACTCGCGGCTGACGGTGGACCGCGGCCAGGACCGCAGCACACCGCCGATTGTGGCCAGTACGACGATACCCAGCAACGCCGGCCAGCGCGGCAGGGAACTGTCCGGCCAGAACGCCAGGTACAGCTGGGTGGCACCGGACACCAAACCGAATTGCACAGCGCATTCGCGAGCCAGCAAACGCAGACCCTGCGGCGTGTGGAGGAGTACGCGCAGGCTATAGCCGATCACCGTTCCCTCTGCCGTTGCTGTCGCTCCCTGTCCAGGGGCGAGAGCTCTGACTCCCCGCCGGACGCCGCCTCCTCGACGCCATCGACGGGCGTCAGGCTCACATCGTCGAACAGGCCCTTAAATGGCGTCCGCCGGGGGTTGTCCGGACTCAACGCCCGCACTGCCCGTTCCAGATCGGTGATCCTGTTCACCTGCTCCCTGATCAGGATCAACAAATCGTCCAGGATCTCCTCTGCGGGCCGCGGCGGTGACACCTCGGACTCTTTCCCGGCCACGGGGCGCGCGGCGATCTCCTGCAGACCCGCCTGCATCCTGGGCCAGATCAACTCGAAGAGCTCGTTGATGGCGACCTCGTCCGCCGCCGGCTCGCACCTGGCGTTAATCGCCTTGACCATGGCCAGCACATCGCTCTCCGACTCCGCTACCACGGCCTGGAACTGCTGCAACGGGCTGTCGACCAGATCTCGCAGTGTCGTGGCTCCGAACAGGAACGGGATCACCTTGCCCTCCGAGACCTGGCGCGACAGCGCCCCGGACTCGAAGTTGATCCAGGGCGCGTCGCGGTTGGACCGATTGACGCAGACGATCCCGAACGAGCAGCCCTCCAGCTGTTCGGCGATCCGCTGAAGACCACGGTCTCCCTTCCTGATGTCCTCGGAGGAGACGAACGGCTTGATCGCCGCGTTAAAACGCGGCAGCCATCTGTGGAGCAGCTTGGCGCACTCTTTGGCGGGCTCACCCGACCAGCTCAGAAAGATCTTCAGCACGTCTGCCCCCCGGCCCCGCCCGCCTCATCCGCCCCCAAGGGCTACCCGCACCGTGCGCCAGCTACTCGGGCTCCCCGGGGGCGCGTGAGTACTCGCACAGTCTCCGCAACCACACCGACAAGCAGGTGACGCAGCCGTCCGACTACGGGCTCCTCTGCCGACCCGACAGACGAACTGCGCTACGACGACACCAGCGTCCGGCGGATCACCTCGACACGTACGCCGCAGTTGTCGACTGGAGCGACTGCAGCCAGGTCAATCGGGCCCTGCTCCACGACGCGGATGCCATCGCCCTCGTGACTGGTGACGGAAAGCCAGCCTAGGCGGTGTCTGACAAATGATCACTGCTCGCGGAGCCAGAGGATGAGCGATGCGAGTCGGAAGCCAGCCAGGTCAGGGCGTCACTGCGGCTTCCCGGCCCCCATAGGTACTCCGTGGGGCGGTTGGCGCGGGAGGAGTACGCCTTGTCGCTTCCCGGAGCTCGCTCCGGACGGCCCCACCGGTACTTGGATCGCAGGCCTCATCCGCGACGCCCGGAGTCTCCTGGTCCGCTGGTAGCGGCTGACGGTGGTGGTCCGCGCCGCCGCCGGAGAGTCAACCTCCGGCCGGCAATTCCGTTGTACGGGCCAACGTTGTGGGAGATCATGCGCGTTTGTGACCTCGCGAGCAGATGAACCTCTTCACGACGTGGCCCCGCCCGCCCCCGCCGTGGCCGATACCCCCTCCACCCCGGTGCACCGGGACGGCAACGTCCTGCGCTGGCTGATCGCCTACACCTTCTCCGTAGTCGGCGACGCCGCCTACTTCGTGGCGCTGGGCTGGGCCGCACAGAAGGTGGCCGGACCGGCCCAGGTCGGCCTGGTGATGGCGGTCGGCGCGATACCCCGGGCGATCCTCATGCTCGGCGGCGGGGTGATCGCCGACCGGTTCGGCCCGCGCAGGGTGGTGATCTCCTCTGACGCGGTCCGCGCCGTGGTGATCCTCTCGGCCGCCGCAGCGCTCGCGTTCAGCACCCCCGGCCTCTGGTTGCTCGTCGCGCTCGCCCTCGTCTTCGGCGTCGTGGACGCCCTGTTCATGCCGGCAGTCGGAGCCATGCCGCCCCGGCTCACCGGCCGCGACCAGCTGATGAGGCTGCAGAGCCTGCGCAATCTGGTGCAGCGGTCCGGCCACATCGCCGGCCCGCCGCTCACCGGATTCTCGATGGGGCTTGGCGGCCCCGCCGCCGCGTTCGCCGTGACCGGCGCACTCTTCACCCTCTCGCTGTTCCTCCTGGTCGCGGTCCGGCTCGCCCCGCTGCCGCCCGCGGAACAGCCCGCCCCAGACTCCACCGTCCGCCGCGACCTGCTCGACGGCATCGCCTACCTTCGCCACGAGCCCGTCGTCGGCCCACTCGTCCTCTCCGGACTGCTCTCCATGATCGGCTGCATCCCGCCCATGGCGATCGGCGTCATCATGCTCGCCGAGGAACGCGGCTGGGGACCCTCCGGCGGTGCCTGGGTGAACGCCGCCCTCAGCGCCGGCGTCTGCTCGACCTCGTTCCTGCTCGTCGTGCGCGGCCGCTTCCCCCGGGCCGGCCACTGGCACAACATCACCCTGCTCGTCGCCTCCGCCGGCATCGGCCTGATCGGCGTCATGCCGAACCTCGCCCTCGCAGTCGCCGTGGCGCTCGTCTCCGGCCTGGTCTCCGGCCTCTGCGGCGGTCTGGCTCTTGCCCTGATGCAGGCCAACACCGCCCTCGCCTTCCAGGGCCGGGTCGCCTCCGTCCAGGCGCTCAGCGCGGTCGGCATCACCCCGGTGATGTTCCCGCTCTTCGGCCTCCTGGTGGAAGGGTGGGGCGCCGGCCCCACCTTCCTCCTCTTCGGCTGCATCAGCATGCTCGGCGCCACGGTCTCCACCGCCTCCCACGCCGTCCGCCACGCCGACCTGGACTTCACGAAGACCGCAGGCTGACTCCCGCCCCCCGGCCGGGGGCCGCTAACTGATCGTTTCAGAATGAGGTTCGGAGTTTCCTCAAGCAGATGACGCTGCAGGCGAGTTGAAGGAGTGCGAGGTGGAGGTCGTCGCGTATCCCGTAGCGGATCCGGAGTCGTTTGAACTGGTGGAGCCAGGCGAAGGTCCGCTCGACGACCCAGCGGGTCTTTCCCAGCCCGGAGCCGTGCGCGGTGCCCTTGCGAGCGAACTTTGGTGTGATGCCGCGGGCCCGGAGAAGTCGGCGGTACTTGTCGTAGTCGTAGCCGCGGTCGGTGAACAGCCGGAGCGGCCAGGTGACGTGGCCGCCCGCGCAGCCCGCGGATGATGGCTTCAACGACGGCGCAGTCGCTCACCGAGCCTGACGGGGCGGCGTACGGTTTCAAACAGTGGTGCTACGCACGCCAGCTGTCCAAATAGTGTGCCGATCAGATACCAGTCAGCGAATGGGGAACGGGTGGACAACGAAGGGCGTCGTCCTGATGCAGCGGACATCGGGTTGGCCGGATGCGGATGGCTCCTGATCGTGGCCGTCATCGCCATGCCTGGACTCATCCTCAACGACGGACCGCTGACCCTGTACCTGGTCGTCGTGGGTGGAGTGATCGGGATTCTTTGGCTGCGTAGGAGGCTCCGCCGCTGACAGCATTCTCCATCAGCGAATCACCGCAGTTGCTAGGACCGACCGCTGACTGAACCGCCCTGGGCAAGCCGAGTGTTCCGGTTTGTCCGGGGCGGTTACCATGCCGCCCGGCCGGATGCCGCGCTGCCACTGTGAGACAAAATCCGCCGGGGTGGTGGTAGGGGAGCGGTCGACGGCCGCGCGGCGCACAGCCGCTGTCCGGAGGGTGGGCTGGACGCCGGCTGCTCCGCTGCCCTGGTTTCGGCGTCCTGATTCCCTGCGCGCTCATCCCCAGTGCAGAACGCGGAGGCGATTGGGAGCGGCCGGGTCCCGATCGACGACCTGGACCGGCGCCCAGGCCCACTGCCACACGTTGATCCCCGGCGGGCGAGAGAACCTGATCTGCCCGCGTGTGCCTTCGACTACGACGCGCGACCAGGATTCGGCGATGCGCCTCCGCTCCGTTCCGTACGAACGCAGCGCATCGGCAAGGACGACGACTGTGTCGTAACCCTCGAACGCCACAAAGGAGGGGGCTTCGCCCAGTCGCTCCTGCAGAGCCGCTCGGACGCGTGCCCCGAGAGGGGGCGGGGTCTCGGGCAGATAGCGGAGGAACGGGATTCCGCTGCCGTTCTCGCCCAGGAGCGTCACCCACTCGGCGAACTCGGGCTGCCCGGCAGGGGCGCCGATCAAGAGGTCAGCCAGGCGCTGGTCCCGGCGGACCGCCTGAACGATCGACACGGCCGGCTCCGGATGGCCCACCAGGAGAAGCAGCGCCGTAGCGTCATTGCGGACAAGTTCGTCACACAGGGCGCCAGGGGTGCCGGTGGGCAGACCGAGCTCGATGACCGTACAGCCGTGCGACGCGAGACAGTCCCGCAGAATGCGGGTCCCTGACGCCCAGTAGACGCTCGGCTCGGCTGCTACGGCGATGCGGCTATGGCCCGCGCCCAGGAGGAAGTCAGCGTAGATCCGCCAACCGTGGGACTGTGCCGGTGCAAGGCGCGCGACCCACTCCGTCGGCTGATCGGTGAGGGCGTCGAGAACCGCGGATGAGCAGAGGAACGGCAGACCCAGGAGGTCCGCCCGCGCGGCGACGGAGCGGGCCACGACGCTGTGGTATTCCCCCGCCAGGGCAACGACACCCGACTCGGCCAGAGCATCCACGGCCGCTGCGGCCTTTTGGGGATCTGCCGCGGTGTCGCGGACCTCCAGTTCAAGAGGTCGTCCAGCGATGCCAGCGGCTTCATTGACTTCAGCAACAGCCAGTTGGAGTCCGGCCAACAAGTGCCGGCCCGCCTCCGACCATCCCGGCCGAGACAACGGGACGAGAACGCCGAGCCGGACGGATGATGCCGCAAGTCGGTCGGTTGTGAGCGCTGTTGACGGCCTGCTCATGCGCTGACGTCTCCTCTATGACGATGCGGCTGCGATGGGGTCGGACGGGGACTGGCGCGATGGGGGTGGTACGCGTTCGCCTCCTCCTGCCGCGGCAGGAGCACCCGGGTGGCCATGCCGCTCATTGCATCCACCCCGGTCACTGACAGGCAACTGGTTATGAGCAGGACTGGGATGTTGTCGATGCCCGTTCTCGCTGCTGGGCTTCAGGTACGGCCACCCTGGGGGTGGAGGACGGTCTCGGTGATTTCGCGGACGTGGTCGAGGGTGATGCCGGAGCGCTGCACGGCGCGTCGGATCACTCGCGGATGCGGAAAGCGGGACCGCTCGCCATCTCTCCCCATAGCCGCGAGCGATCTAGGTTGGCTGTCGAATGACAGCGAAAGCCCTATTGGTGGACGCGCTGATCGTCGATAGTGACGGATAGGTGGGGCCACGACATGGTGCACTGTAGGTCCTGCGGTGTGAGCGCGTTCGCCGTCCCCGCTGACGGGCGGAAGTGGACTAGCGTCCCTGTCGTTCCGTCATTGGTGATCTGGGTCAGATCGGTCACGGGGACGCCGCTCTCGTAGCGTTGAGTCCATGCCCCGCCGCCGCGACGGTTGATATGGACGAGCCACTCGCTGAGCGCCGCGACAACGGACATGCCTCGACGCGGATGACCATCCGGAAGCAGCTGTGCGTCGGGGAGGTCGAAAAACCTGAGATCCTTCGAGGCCATGATCGGCTTCTTGACGACCCGGCCATCCTCGCCGATGCGAGTGTCGGTGCCCCGTCCGTCATCGGCCACAGACACCGAACCATCGGGATGAAGGGTGACAGTACAGCGTCCACCCTCGTTGCACTCAGCCTCGTCGGCCGCGTACGCAACGACTTCGAGGATCAGGTGCCGGAGGCCGCTGGGAGCGAGCTCGCCCGGGTTGCGGCGGATCTGGGCGAGATGGTCGAGGTCCACCTCGCTCGCCCAGTCGTGCGTGGTGTTGCGCCAGGAGGTCCTTGATGTGTCCACCAGCTCAGTATGAAACCATCTGAAGCCCAGGTTGTTTGGCCGGTGCCCCTGTGCGGGGTGCCCAAGGCGGCGGCGGACCGGACGATCGACCGCCTCCTGCCGATCCGGTGTTCTCGGGCGCATCGTTCGACAAGCGGGCACCGTGATTCTCGAATCTAAGAACTCATAACACGATCTTGCCGGCGTGCCAGGGCTGGCCGGGGGCGTTGTTGGGAGGTTGCCGGTGCCGAGGCCGTTCACGGGCTACGCCGGAGTCATGCTGGGATGAAGCTCGGCCACCAGGGTGGGACATTGCCCGGGCACAACGGGGCGGGGTAGGAGTCCGGCATGCCGAGCCATGTGACAAGGAACCAGGCGCACCACAGGGCGAAGACGAGCCCTGCAGCCAGGGCTGTCCTGCGATGACGTCTTCCGAGGGTGCTGTGCAGGATCACCAACGGAACCGCAGCGGCGATCCATATGAGAGGCGCAAGAACCAGCAAGGTCATGCCATTGGTTACGCCATTGCCGATGTCACAAGCAGCCCACGCATTCCCTATGGCAGCAGTGGAAACCACTGCGGTCAGTCCACCGAAGAGGACACCGAGGCCAGTTCCTCTGAACCGGCGGCTCGGAGGGCTCGACGGCACCGCTCCCATGATCGTCTCCCCTGCCTCGCCGTAGGTGCGGAGGGTACTAACGTTCTGAAGCAGCCCGCTGGGGCCCTGGCCTGCCGTGACACCGGTCAGTCGTTTTTGGACTCCCGAAGCCGTCGCCAGCAGATGAGACTGCAGGCCAGGGAGACGAGGGTCTCGTGGAGTTCGGTGCGACGCTCCCAGCGGACGGCGAGGCGTTTGAACTGGTGGAGCAGAGCGAAGGTCTGCTCGACGACGTAGCGGAGCTTGCCCAGGCCCTTGATGTTCGGTGATCCGTTGCGGGAGATTACGGGCAGGATCCGTCGGCGACGCAACTCGTCGCGGTGGGCATTGGAGTCGTAGCCCTTGTCGCCGAGTAGGGCTTCGGGCCTGCATCGGGGCCGGCCGGGGCGGCCCGCGACGGGCGGGACGCCGTCGACCAGGGTGAGGGTCCGGGTGACGTCGTTAACGTTGGGCGCAGTCGTGATGACCTTGAGCGGGGTGCCACGTCCGTCGCAGATCGGGTGGCGTTTGCTGCCGTTTTCAGCCGGTCGACCGGCGACGGACCGGTGTCGGCGCCCCCCTTTTCGCACGGACGTGAGAGCCGTCCACGCACACACGTGACCAGTCGAGTTCGCCGGCCACGTTCAGCTTTGCGAGCAGAACCCGGTGCAGCCGGTCGAAGACTCCTGCTTGCTGTCACCGCTCCAGACGCCGCAAGCAGGTCTGCCCCGAGCCGAACCCCAGCCCCAGGGGCAGGAGTTGCCAGGCTATGTCATTGTCGAGGACGAACAGGACGCCCTGGAGGCAGAGCCGATCTGCCACCGGTCGTGGCCCCGGGGACCGCTCCGGCCACGGCGGCAGCAACGGCTCGATCAGCGCCCACAACTCATCGTCCACGATCCAACTTCGAGTACCCACACCCCGCGAACGGCCGAATCGTCACACCGGTTACGCCTCATCAGCACGCTTCAACAAGATCGCGTTACGAGCTCTAAGCGCGCCCTTTGCCATAGAAGCGCACATAGTCGACCGTCATCGTTGCGGGCGACGGTGTCGAGGCGTTGGGAGGGCCGGGCCAGTCGCCACCTACGGCGACATTGAGCAGGAGGTGCATGTCCTGTTCGAAGACCCAGTCGCGAGGTGCGGGCAACTTCGAAGGCGTCAGCGTGAAGTACGGTTTCCCGTCGACGGACCAGGTGATCCGATGCGGCTGCTTGTCGACGGCGTAGGTGTGGAACGCCTTCGAGGCGTCGGCCGGGAGAGTCGTGGAGCCGCCGATCCCGTCCTCGTTGAAGTAGGTCGGGCCATGCGCCGTGCCGTACACCGTTCGTGGCTCTCCACCGACTACTTCGCAGATGTCGATCTCGCCCTGACCGGGCCACTCGACTCCGTTGTTGCCGAGCATCCAGATCGCCGGAAGCAGCCCCTCACCTGTGGGTATCTTCGCGCGGATCTCCACGCGTCCTCGGGTCAGCGCGACCTTTCCCTCGGTGGTCAGACGCGCCGACGTCCAGTCGCAGAACTTCTGCGTGTAGCAGGGCAGTTCAGACCCCGAGGGCGCTGGTCGTGCGGAGATCAAGAGATGACCTGAACCGTCGAGAGCCGAGTTCTTCGGGCTGTCCGTGTAGTACTGGAGCTCGTTGTTGCCCCACCCCTCGGCGTCCCGGTTCCCGGTCTCCGTGTTCCAGGACTTCTCGGATGGGCGTGTAGCCGCCGCACCGTCGAACTCGGCCTGCCAGAACGGCTGCTCCTCGGTCGACGAGGCTGACGGGGTGTCGGCAGCGGAGCTACATCCGACGAGTAGTCCGCCCAGCGCGAGCACGAGCGCCAAGCGTGTACGACGGTTCATCGCGCTGCTCCTGAAAGCGATGGAAGGACGGTGAACGTGGTCTATTCATCGCCGTGAAGGTGACCGGTCTCGGGAAGGCCCGGGTCCGCGCACGTCCCGCTTACAGTACAAAAGGCCCTTTGCCGAGTACGCGGTGGGGGAGTCTGGTGGCCCGGCGGCGGCTACCGTGCGAGAGCGCCGAAGCTGGTACGCGGGGGAGGCTGTGGAAGCTACGGCCGTAAGGGACCTGCGACGTCTCTCTAGCCGTACGGGTTGAGTGCCCAGAAGCGGACGGTGTCGCTGCGACGGTCGAACCACAGGTTGGTGGAGTGGCCGCTGCCGTCGCGATCCAGCTCGTCCGACCGGATCCACTGCGGGTGCTCCGGCCCCTCACCCTTCAGCGGTTTCTCGAACCACGAAGAGAAGTCATTGGTTGGACCCTCGGAGACGAAAGCATGGGCCGCTGTCAGCTCGGAAAACCTCGCCGGTGTCAGCCGGGCGAAGCCCGAGATCACGAGCTCCGGCGACGGTAGGCCCCGATCGTCGTCACGGCTGCTCACCCACCTTGCGTCGGAGAGCGGGCCCAGCAGCGGGAACGCCCGCTCCAGCGGCGCGGTGTCGGTGCGCCAGTCCTCCTTGTCCCCGTTCGACACCTGACGCACGGCCCACCAGGCGGGCAGGACCGCCAGCCCTGCCCCGATCCCGATCAGCTTCCGTCGCTCCAACGTGATTCGCCCCCGTATCTGACTTCGGGGCACCGTATCTGTGATCGACGTCGTCCGCGAGTACTCCTTCCACGTGCTCCGCATCACTCGGCGGTCAGCCCCGGTGAACCTCGGACCAGCCCACACCTTCTTGCGAACAGGACGTGCGGGCGGGCCCTGTAACTGCCCTCCCGCAGCGCCTGGGACGTGCGGCGGTGCCGACGCCGTTTGTGTCAGGGGGCCACGGCCCGTCCGGTCTGCGGAGAGATCCTTCCCGCGCACAGGCCCTTGTTCGCGAGCGTCTGTGCGATGCGCGGGATCGCGGCCAGGGTGTTGGCGGACCACTCGTGCATGAGGATGATCTGGCCGTTGCCGAGCCGGGCGTTGGCCTGCACGATCGCGTCGGTGCTGGCGCCGTTCCAGTCCTGGGAGTCGACGTCCCAGATGATCTGGGTCAGGCCGTACTTG
Organism: Streptomyces sp. NPDC028308; assembly: GCF_055565855.1. Classification (NCBI taxonomy): domain Bacteria; kingdom Bacillati; phylum Actinomycetota; class Actinomycetes; order Kitasatosporales; family Streptomycetaceae; genus Streptomyces; species Streptomyces sp. NPDC028308. The sequence goes on along the minus strand of NZ_JBVHTO010000008.1, from coordinate 225,087 downwards.
GCCTCGACCGACTGCACCGTCGCGTTGGTCTCACCGTAGGGAGGCCGGAAGAGCTTCGGCGTGCCGCCGCCCGCGTTGGCGATCGCCTGCTGAGTCCGGGAGATCTCGGAGTCGACCTGCGCCTGGGACTGCTGGGTCAGGTGCGGGTGGGTGTAGCTGTGGTTGCCGATCCACATGCCGGCGCTGACCTCGGCCCGTACCTGGGCGGGGTAGGCGGCGGCGTACTGGCCCTCGTTGAACATCGTGGCGCGCAGCCCGTACTGCCTGAGCGCGTTGAGCAGGGCCGGCGTGTGGGCGTTGGACGGCCCGTCGTCGAAGGTGAGCCCGACGTAGCCCGTGCAGGCCGCGGCGTGAGCCGGGGCGGCCTCGGCGGCGGACGTGCCGGTGCTTGCCACGGCTGTCGCGACGACCGCGAGTCCCGTGGCCAAGATACGTGGCTTGTTTCGCATGCGGTGTGGTCCTCCTCGTGCCCGCGGTGTGGCGGCCGCGGTGGGGGGCATCGGACGGCCGACTGGCGTGAGCGCCGTCCCGTCTCGACAAGGGCGCTCGTGCGGCTGAGTCCGCTGTCGCCGTCGGGCTGTGCGAGGGCGCCCGGTCGCAGGGCCGGATGGCATGGATTCCGAGTCCCCGAGTCTTTGGGTTCGGGACACCGGGAACCCCGGCCCTGCGACCCGCAGGTCACCCGTACACGGTGATGTTGGAGCTCCCGCTGCTCTGGTAACCCTCGGTGGCGAGGATCATGTAGTAGTTGAAGCTGCCCAGCCTCATCCCGTAGCGGGCCCAGGCGTCGAAGTGGTTGCCGGTCGTGATCGTGCCGCCCGTCCTCTTCGACTGCCGAACGCTCCAGTACTGGTTGAAGGTCTTGGTGCCTTCCACGGAAGGGGCGTTGTAGCGCGTCGTCTGGTAGATGTCGTACGTGCCGCCGTCGGTGGTCACGGCGCCCTTGTAGGTCCCCGTGGGCCGGTACGTGCCCCAGTTGTCGACGATGTAGTACTCCACGAGGGGATTCGAGGTCCACCCGTACAACGCCAGGTATCCGTTGCCGGACGGGCTGAAGCTGCCCGAGTAATTCACGTTCCTGCGCGCGCCGTTGCTCCAGCCCTTGCCGGCGACGAAGTTCCCGCAGTTCCTCCACGAGGTGCTGTAGTTCCCGCCCGAGCCGAGGGTCATGGAGACCGAGCCGCCGCCGTCGGTCCAGAACGAGTAGTAGAAGCCGTTGTTGGTGCCGGTCTGGTTGGTCGTGATGACGGTGGCGGCGTGCGCTGTGCTGGGCAACAGCAGTCCCGAGGCGGACGCGCCGAGCGCCAGGGCGCCGGCGCGGCCGATGAAGCCCCTGCGGTTCATCGGGTGGGCAAGAGACTTGTCCATGTCCATGGTTCCTCCTGGTGAGACTGGTGGGGGTGCCAGGTGGCGAGACACGTGCGGGGATCCGTCGAGAGCACGGTGGAGTCGAGGCGGTCGCATAAGGCCGGCCGCGACGAGTGACAGGTACATGCCAATCGCGACAGGCTTGTGCGCCTTGAAAGTCCCGATCGCTGGTGAGTATGCGCCCGGCCCGGAACGGCGGTCAATGGCAATGTTTCCGAAACTTCATCGAAACTTTGTGACGGATGCCGCAGGCCATCATTCGAAATATTTCGGGAGCTGATCAGGGTGCTGAATCAGGAGTTGGACTTCCTCGGACACAATCCGCCCCGAACCGTCGCTACCTGCGACTGCGGATGGTGCGCATCATTTGCCCGAACTGCCAATACGCCCGCAGTCCTTGACGCGGCGCGGGCTTCACGGTGTCCGCTACGGGTGGAAGAGGGCGGCGGGGACGCTGTCGCTCAGGGCTTTGTACCCGGCCGGGTTCAAGTGGAGGTGGTCACCCGTGTCGTAGGCCGGCAGCAGCCGGCGGCGGTCGTGCGGATCGCCGACCGCCCGGTCGAAGTCGACGACGGCGTCGAACCGGCCGCTGGTGCGGATCCACCGGTTGACTGCCTGCCGGGCGGACTCGTGGACGCCATCCGGGTCGTCGTAGACGTTTCCGCCGAACGGGGTGAGCGTGGCACCGTAGACGCGGATGCCCTGGGCGTGGGCACGGGTGATGATCTGCCGGTAGGCACCGACGAGTTCGGCCGTGATCTGCTGTGCGTCCGCCTTGGAGGTGCCCGCGGTGCCGATGTCGTTCACACCCTCGAAGACGATCAGTCGGTTCGCGCCGCTCCGGGCGAGGACGTCGCGGTCCAGCCGGGCAAGGGCGTTGGGGCCCAGACCGTCGCGCAGGACACGATTACCGCCGGCGGCCTCGTTGACGACCGCGACGTCGGCCGTGTCGGGACGGGATTGCAGCCGTGTCTGCAACTGGTCCGGCCAGCGGTCGTTGCCGTTGGTGGTGGACCCGCGGCCGTCGCTCAAAGAATCACCCAGGACGACGGTGGCCGAAGTGTGACGCTTGGACCACACCTCCAGACCGCTCAGGAAGTACCAGTGATCGACGGTGGTGGTCCCGGGCAGTTCGGCGTCGTTCAGGTGGTCACCGGCGAGCATGTAGGACGTGGTCCGGGAGCCGGGGTGGGAGGTGACGGAGGTGGAAGTCTGTCCCCGCGCGAGGTACAGCGTCACGGTGAGGTTGCTTCCGGGACGGACGTCGAAGTCCAGCGGATCGCTCACGGCCTGGGCGCCGAGTGGGATGTCGAAACCGGGTTGCCCGCCGAACGTCACCCGTCGGTCGCTGCCGGGCACTATCGCGTCGACGCCCGCCTTTCCGCCCGCCGGGCGCGCCACCGAGACGGCGGTGACGGGCAGATCGGTGCCGCCGAAGGCGTTGGAGAAGCGGAGCCGCACGCGCTGTCCTCCGACCGCGACGTGCACGGTCTGCCGCAGCGTGGCGTCGTCGAATACCCGATCGGCCTGTGTGAACGGCGCGGGCGGCATGTTGCCCGGCTCGGTCAGCTGCGGCATGGACGCCCAGGCGTCCACCCAGTGGCCACCCGAGGTCGTCGCCGAGACGGACCGCGCGGCGGAGGATCTGTCGGGCTGCGCGTCGTATGTGCTGTGTGTCTGGTTCAGGGCGAGGCCTGCCGTGACGAGGGCCGCTGCGACGGTGCTCGCCAGGTAGGGCATGCGCTTCATGAAGGGATTCCTTCCATTGCCCATACGGGGCTGTGTGCCGTTTCTGGTCCTGCTCTTGAGGGCTGGTACGGCCTGAGGGAAAGCCGATTGACCGGGCATCAGAGAATCTCCGCGCGTCCCGGGGCGTGCGGGACCGGCTGGGCCCGTGCTCGCGGCGGTGCATGACGGCGTCGGCGGCGTCCGGTTCCAAATGGTGCAGACCCGAACGCGGTTGCGGAGGATACGGTCGGCGACACGGTTGCGCGTCGTCTTTCGACCCCAGCGCTCGGGCGGCAAGTGGATCAGCGGTCAACCGGGCCGCGCGATGAACACGCAGCGACTTCGGTACACCACGTGGCCGCCTTTCTGCGGCGTCCGCAGGTGGCGGGACCTGCAGATCAGCGGACGAGGCGGACGACTAGGCGGTCCGAATGTTTCGAAATAGAGCGCGAATGGATGCGCCGAATCTACGTCCGCCTGACCAGTCGGTCAATCGTCCTGCCTGGCTGTAGCGCTCAACGGACCGTTAAAGATTGGCGCGCTACCTGGGTTGACGGTCGGACGGTCGGCCAATAGCTTGACGCAGCGCCTTTTCGGAACGTACGAAACTTTCGAGATCCCGATGCTTTTTCGAGCTGGCGATCACCTGTCAGTCACCCCGTCCGCACCGCCACTCGGCTGCCCGGCCCACTGTGCCCAGCCGCTCAAGGAGTGCACGTGAAGAAGTTGCGCCTCGTCATGGCCGCCGCCGTGACCTCGTCTCTCGCACTACTGCCGCTCGCCACGGCGGGCTCCGCAGCTGGTGCCGAGGACGGGGCCGGCCCACAGGGCCGTTCCCTGCGGCAGCTCGCCGTCGACGACCATCTGCGGATCGGCACCGCCGTCGACATGACGGCCCTCACCGAGGACCCCACCTATCGTCGGCTCACCCGCACCCAGTTCTCGACGGTGACCGCGGAGAACGTGATGAAGTGGGAGTCGATCGAACCGAAGCGGGGGGAGTACGACTACGCCGCCGCGGACCGGCTCGTCCGGTTCGCCGAGCAGAATGGCCAGAAGGTCCGCGGCCACACGCTCGTCTGGCACAACCAGTTGCCGTCCTGGCTCACGTCCGGCGACTTCACGGCCGATGAGCTGCGCGACATCCTTCACCGCCACATCACGGACACGGTGCGCCACTTCAAAGGACGCATCTGGCAATGGGACGTGGTCAACGAGGCGTTCAACGACGACGGGACACTGCGCGACAGCATCTGGCTGCGTGAGCTGGGCCCCGGCTACATCGCCGACGCGTTCCGCTGGGTGCACCAGGCCGACCCCCACGCCAAGCTCTTCTACAACGACTACAACGTCGAATGGATCGGGCCGAAGAGCGACGCCGTGCTCGATCTGATGAGCCGGCTGCGTGCCGAGGGCGTCCCCGTCGACGGAGTCGGCTTCCAGGGGCACGTCGGAATCCAGTACGGCCTGCCCACCGACATGGGCGCCAACCTCGCCCGCTTCGAAAAGCTCGGCCTGGACACGGCCGTCACGGAGGCGGACGTACGCATGATCCTGCCCGCCGACGAGACCAAACTCCTTACCCAGGCCGAGGGTTACCGGGTACTCCTCGACGCCTGCCTGAGTACTCCGCACTGCATTTCCTTCACCGTGTGGGGCTTCACCGACAGGTACTCCTGGGTGCCGGGCACGTTCGAGGGCCAGGGCGCCGCCAACATCCTCGACGAGGACTACCGGGCGAAGCCCGCCTACCGAGCGATGCAGTCCGAGCTGGCCGACGGCAGGCCCCGGTCCGCGGCAGCCGAATAAGCCCGCACCGACACGCAGGCGCGGCCGCCGGGGGCATCTCCACCTGCCCCTTCCGTCTTGTCCAGTCGCTCCACCGGGCCACGTGCCGTCCACACGCTCTCATCCTGGACCGCAGTCGAGACGGCCTCGCTCACCGCGCAAACCCGGCAGGCCTGTTGCTGTCTCGTCGGCCCCCCGCTCGCTGTCAACGGCGGGGACCCGTCGCGGCATGCACGATCCCGCTTTCCACATCTCCCGCAGAAGGGTGCCCTCATGGCGCGGAACGTCGGCAGAAGAACCGTCCTCGGTACGGGAGCCGCTGTCGGGCTCGGCGTCTCCCTGCCGGCGGCGGAACGCGCCTCCGCCGCCGCGGCGGAGGTCCTGCGACCGACCGACCCCGGCGCCTACGTCACCTTCCGCTCCGAACCCGGCGCCTTCCCCCTGGTCGTCTCCGGCCGTGCCGTTCCGGTCCTGGTCGACGCCGCGGACCACCACGGGGTCCGCCGTGCCGCCGCCGACCTCCGTGCCGACATCGAGCGCGTCACGGGGGTACGACCGGCCGACGAGCGCGGCGCCGCCCGAGCAGTCGCGATCGTCGGCACCATCGGCCGCAGTCCCCTCCTCGACCGTCTGATCAGGGCCGGCAAGCTCGATGTGTCGGCGATCCGGGACAAGTGGGAGACCTCCCTGCAGACCACCGTCGAAGACCCGATGCCGGGCGTGGACCGCGCCTTCGTCATCGCCGGAAGCGACCAGCGCGGGGCCGTCTTCGGCGTCTACGACGTCTCCCGCGGCATCGGCGTCTCGCCGTGGTACTGGTGGGACGACGTTCAGCCGATCCGCCGGTCTGCCGTCTTCGTCCGCCCCGGCACCTGGAGCCAGGGCACACCGGCCGTGCGGTACCGCGGTGTGTTCATCAACGACGAGAACCCCAACCTCGGTACTTGGGCGCCCCGTTACTTCGGTCCGGGTAAGGCCGAGAACCATCCGGGAGGCTTCAACGCCGACTTCTACGCCAAGGTCTTCGAAGTCGTCCTCCGCCTCAAGGGCAACTACCTCTGGCCGGCCGTCTGGGGCCGCGCCTTCGCCGAGGACGACCCACAGAACCACGCCCGTGCCGCCGAGTACGGCATCGTCATGGGTACCAGCCACGAGGCCCCGATGATGCGCGGCATCGAGGAGTGGAACCGACACGCCGTGGCCGCGAAGCGCGACGCCGAGGGGAACATCGTCACCCCGGGCCGCGATCCCTACGGCGGCACGGGGGAGTGGTCGTTCCGCCGCAACCGCGCCGCGATCGAGGCGTATTGGCGTGACGGCATCCGCCGCATGGTCGACCAGGGCTTCGAGGGCGTGGTCACCCTCGGTATGCGCGGCAACGGTGACACCGGCCTGCCCGACGGGGACGGCATCGAGCTGATGCAGGAGATCATCGCCACCCAGCGGCAGATCATCGCCGAACTCACCGGCTCCGCGAGCTCCCTGCCCCAGGTGTGGACGCTCTACAAGGAGGTTCAGCGGTACTGGACCCGCGGCCTGCGCGCGCCGGACGACGTCACCGTCGTCCTCTGCGACGACAACTGGGGCAACATCCGCAAGCACCCGGACCCGGCCGAACCGCCGCGCTCCGGCGGTTACGGCCTCTACTACCACTTCGACTACGTCGGTGACGGCCGCAACTACAAGTGGGTCGACACCACCTCCCTGCCGAACCTGTGGGACCAGCTCCACCAAGCCGTCGCGTACGGCAACACGACGCTGTGGATGACCAACGCCGGTGACCTCAAGGGCAACGAGCTGCCCACCCAGTACTTCCTCGACCACGCCTGGAACCCGCAGCGTTGGGGGCTGGAGAGCATCCCGGCCTGGGAACGGGCTTACGCCGCCCTGCACTTCGGTGACAGGCACGCCGACGCGATCGCCGAAGTCCTCGCCCGTTACGGCAGCCTCCAGCACCGCCGCAAGCCCGAGCTCCTGAATCGCCGTATCACCCTCGACCCCGCCAAGGACCTCGCCACCGACGACACCGCCGTCGTGTACGACGACCAGCAAACACCGTTCTACGGAGCGGAGTTGGAACGAGTGACCGAGGAGTGGCGGCAGCTCCGCGAGCAAGCGGCTCGCGTCGCCCGCGCTCTGCCCGACTCCGCCAAGGACGCCTGGTTCGAACTGATCGGGTACAACGTGCAGGCCACGGCCAACCTCTACGAGCTGCGCGAGGCCGAGTTCACCAACCTGCGCTACGCCCCCCAGGGCCGCGCCGCCACCAACGACCGTGCGGACCGCGCCGAAGCCGGCCTGCGCGAGGACTTCCGCCTCCAAGACGTTTTCAACGAGGAGATCGCGGACGGCAAATGGAAGGACTTCCAGCTCCAGCCGCACATCGACTACGGCGACGTGGAACGCTACGGCCCCAACGCGCCCTGGCAGCAGCCCGAACTCGACAACGTGGCCCTCAAAGACGTCCTGTTCCCGGCGGTACGCCGCATCGAGGTGCCCCGGGCCGCCGAGATGGGCGTGGCGATCGATGACTCGCAGGAGTGGTGGCCACGTGCGACGACCGACCCGGTGCTGGCGGACTTCAGCCCGTATCAGAGCCGGGCCCCGCAGCATCTGGAGATCTTCAACCGCGGGACCAGCCCCTTCCCGTACCGGGTCGTGTCGTCCGTTCCTTGGCTGAGGGCGGACCGGCCGCGCGGCACGGTGCGGAAACAGACGCGGGTGACCGTCACCGTCGACTGGTCGAAGGCTCCCGCAGGACGCTCCGAGGGCACGCTCACGGTCGAGGGCGCTGGCCGTACCGTCACCGTCCGCGCGGTGGCCGACCACACCTCGCCGCGCGGCTTGAAGGGTTTCGTCGAGGCCGGCGGTTACGTGGCCGTCGACGCCGAGCACTACACCCGCGCCGTCGGCGCCACCGGCGTCGACTGGCTGCGTATCCCGGGGATCGGCCGCACCGGAGCCGGCATGACGCCGGCCCCCGTCACGGCCCCCGAGCAGAAGCCCGGCCATGGCGGGCCACGACTGGAGTACGACGTGACGCTGCTGACCCCCGGCGAGGTCACGGTTTGGGCCCACCTCTCCCCGCGCAACCCCGCGCTGGCCCGCCCCGGACTGCGCTACGCCGTCTCCTTCGACGACGCCGTCCCGAAGACCGTGGACGTCATCGCCGCGACCGGCCCCGACGACGGCACGCTGAACCGCCGCTGGGAGCGGCACACGTCGGACAACGTCAACCGGACGTCGACGACGCACACCATCACCCGGGCGGGCGCGCACAAGCTGGTCTTCTGGATGGTCGACCCGACGGTCGTGGTGCAACGTCTGATCGTCGACACGGGCGGCCTGCCGCCGACGTACCTGGGCCCGCCGGAGAGCCACCGCGTTCGCTGACCGACGCGTGCGACGGGCGCGGAGGGGATGACCGTCGAAGAGTGTCGGACAGGCGATGCCTTCGGCCCGCCGGGCCGACGACTCAGGAGCAGGAGCGAATCGCGTCGTCCCAGGCGCCGGGACTGCGGTAGTGGTTCTTGTGGCCCGCGGCGAGTACGTGGCGCAGCTCGTCAACGTGCTCGGTGTCCGAGGGGAGGTCCAACCGGTCCAGGAGGGACAGCGCGGCAGCCGGCTCCAGGTCGCCGTAGACGTCGTGGAAGCCGGCCCGAAGGCCGCGAAAGAGGGCCGGGTGCAGAGCTGGGAGCCCCGCGGCGGTGCGGTAGGCCGGCTCCTTCACCGTCCAGCGCACCGGACCCGAACACTCCAGAACCCGACGTGCTCGGCGGAGTGGGGCCTGCGATCGCTCCGCCACCACTCGGTCGATGTCATTGCCGAGGACCTCGGCGAACGCCGTGGCGGAAGTCTTGTGGTCCTCGAACCAGTCCACCCACAGCGAGTAGGTCACGGCCTCGGCGTCCCGATCCGCCTCCAGCCGCTGACGGTAGCCGTCCCACAGCAAGTCGGCCGGCAAGGGCCCCTCCGGGCCCTCGTTCGCGAACCGGATCTCGCAGGTGACCCAGTACTCATCGAGCAGGTCCAGCAACCCGAAGGCCAAACGGAGTTGCTCGGCTGTCGTCAGATCTTCGGCGAACACATCACCGGCCCAGGAATGTGCCACTTGGTTGGCCGTGAGCAACAGCTCGGGCCTCTCGTCGCTCACCCACCCGTCGCGTATCCGGCTGACGCCCTGGTCGGCCAGCCAGCGCTGTGCCGCTGCCACGGCTCGCATCTCCATCCGGGCAGTATGGCAAGCCGGGCAAGATCCCGACGCGGTGGCTCGGGCGACGTTCCGTCCTGGCGGCGCGGCGCTCGGCTCGCGTCTGATTATGTCGGCGGTACGCCGTTAGGGCTGACGCCCGGCTGCGGTGGGACAACGCCACGGCGCCGGGGAGAAGCCGTCGATGCGGCGGCCGGAAAACACGAAAGGCAAGGAGTTCTCTCCTTGCCTCTCCCAAGTTATAGCGCACAGGGGGGCTTGCGGCAAGGCCCAGGGGGTGGCGCAGAATCGTCCGCCGTGGCCACAACCTGCGGAAATAAGGGGCACTGCGTGCGCGTGTTGGTGTCGATGTACGGGGGACGCGGTGGAGTCGAACCGATAGTGGGTTTGGCGGTGCGATGGAGGGCGGTCGAGGCGGAGGCGCAGAGGTGTGCGTCGCCCGGCCGGACGGAGCGGCAGGCCGGTTCGTCGGAGGGAAGGCCGACCGGGCCGACGACGTGCCCGACACGAGGTGCGACGGAGAGGGAGACGCCGGTGAGGCGATCGGCGAGTGCGATGCGGCGGAGCGCGGCCGCGGCGGAGGTGTCGCAGTGAGCGAGCAGTACGTGGTCGATCTTCAGGAGATCGACGAGTCCCAGGTCGCAGTCGTGGGAGGCAAAGCGGCGCACCTGGGGGGACTTCTGGGTGTCGAAGGTGTGCGCGTGCCCGCCGGGTTCTGCGTGACGACGGACGCCTTCCGCCGGATCATGGCCGAGACGCCGTCGCTCGACGACCGGCTGGACCAGCTGGCGCGGGTGGACCCGGACGACAGGGAGTCGATCCGCACGCTCAGTGCGGAGATCCGCCGGACCATCGAGGAGATCGCTCTTCCGGACGATCTCGCCCGTGCGATCACCCAGGCGCTCGCCCGGCACGGTGAGGACGACGCCTACGCCGTCCGGTCCAGCGCGACCGCGGAGGACCTGCCGACGGCCTCCTTCGCGGGCCAGCAGGACACGTACCTCAACGTGGTGGGGCCGACGGCGGTCCTCCAGCACGTCAGCCGTTGCTGGGCCTCGCTGTTCACCGAGCGGGCCGTGACCTACCGCCGGCGGAACGGCGTCGACGACCGTACGGTCCGTATGGCCGTGGTCGTACAGCGGATGGTCTTCCCGCACGCGGCCGGCATCCTGTTCACGGCCGACCCCGTCACCGGCAACCGGAAGACCGCCACCGTGGACGCCGGCTTCGGCCTCGGCGAGGCCCTGGTCTCCGGACTGGTCAATCCGGACGTCTACAAGGTGCGGCACGGCGAGGTCGTCTCCAGGACGATCGCCGCCAAGGAGCGTGCCGTGCACGCCCTGCCGTCCGGCGGCACGCAGCAAGTGACGATCGAGTCCCGTCGGCAGGAGCAACCGGCGCTGACGGATGCGCAGGTGCTCGACCTCGTGCGGCTCGGACGGCGGATCGAGGCGCGATTCGGTGGCCCGCAGGACATCGAGTGGTGCCTGGACGACGAAGGCTTCCACATCGTCCAGAGCCGGCCCATCACGACGCTGTTCCCCGTCCCCGAAAGCGATGACCAGGAGAATCACGTCTACGTCTCCGTCGGTCATCAGCAGATGATGACCGATCCCATGAAGCCGCTCGGGCTCTCGATGTGGCAGCTGACGGCCATGGTGCCGATGCACACCGCGGGCGGCAGACTGTTCGTCGACGTGGCCCGCCGTCTGGCCTCGCCGACGAGCCGCGACAGCATGCTGGACGTGGCGGGGAGATCCGATCCGCTGATCAGGGACGCGCTGGAAACCGTACTGGAGCGCGACGACTTCATCCCGTCGCTCCCTGACACGGATCCCGGGGGACCGCCGATCGGAAGCGCGTCCGCCCCGATCGAGATCGAGACCGATCCGGCCGTCGTCACCAAGCTGATCGAGCGGAGCGAGGCGTCCATCGCCGACCTGCGACGCGACATCGCGGCGAAGAGCGGCCCTGCGCTGTTCGAGTTCCTGCTGGAGGCCTTCGAGGAGCACAAGCGTGTACTCGGCGATCCGCTGAGCTTCCAAGTGATCATGGCGGGGATGCAGGCCACGTGGTGGCTCAACGACAAGCTGGGGGAGTGGCTGGGCGAGAAGAACGCCGCCGACACCCTCACGCTGTCCGCCCCCGACAACATCACGTCGGAGATGGGACTTGCGCTGCTCGACGTCGCGGACGTGATCCGCCCGCACCCGGAGGTCGTCGCGTTCCTGGGGGACGTCGACGGCGAGGGCTTCCTGGACGAGCTGGTGGAACTTCCGGGCGGAACCGAGGCACGCGACGCCATCGAGGCCTACCTCGACCGGTACGGCATGCGCTGCGTGGGCGAGATCGACATCACGAGGCCGCGCTGGCGCGAACGCCCCTCCACACTCGTGCCGGTCATCCTCGACAACGTCAGGAACTTCGAACCGGGCGCCGCCGCACGGCGCTTCGAGCACGGGCGACAGGAAGCGCGGAAGAAGGAACAGGACGTGCTGTCCCGCCTGCGGGCCCTGCCGGACGGCGACCGGAAGGCCGACGAGGCGAAGCAGATGATCGACCGGGTCCGCACCTTCATCGGCTACCGGGAGTACCCGAAGTACGGGATCATCAGCCGGACCTTCGTCTACAAGCAGGCCTTGCTGGGGGAGGCGGAGCGTCTGGTGCAGGCCGGTGTCCTCGCCGGCAAGGAGGACATCTTCTACCTCACGTTCCAGGAACTCCACGACGTCGTGCGCTCGCACCAGGCGGACGGCAGGCTCATCGAGCAGCGCAAGGAGGAGTTCCGTTCGTACCACGCGCTCACTCCGCCTCGGGTGCTCACCTCCGACGGCGAGGCCCTCAACGGTGCCTACCGACGCGACGACGCGCCGGCCGGCGCCCTGATCGGCCTCCCGGTCTCCGCCGGGAGTGTCGAGGGACGGGCCCGCGTCATCCTCGACATGGCACAGGCCGATCTCGAGGTCGGGGACATCCTGGTCACGGCTTATACGGACCCGAGTTGGTCGCCGCTGTTCGTCGGGATCGCAGGCCTGGTGACGGAGGTCGGTGGTCTGATGACCCATGGCGCGGTGATCGCCCGGGAGTACGGCTTGCCGGCCGTCGTGGGCGTGGAGCGGGCCACCCGACTGATCCAGGACGGGCAACGGATCCGCGTACACGGAACGGACGGGTACATCGAGATCCTGTCCTGACCGACCGGGGCGATGCCTCCCGGTCCCTCGCCGTGACGGCCCGCGAAGGTTGCCGCTCTCCGGCCAAGTCCTTTGTTGGCGTGGCGACTTCTGCGATGGTTGCTCCTGTTGCGCGTCTGCGGGGACCGGGGGCCAATGGGAGGCCGTACGCAATCCCCTTGCGACCGGCCTGTGACGTCTCCGAACGGTCCTCGCTGTTCCATCAGCCCCCGTTCGCCGAGCTCTCGGGAAGGGGACGGCGCCGTGCTTCAGTCGGCCGGCGGGACTGTCCGGTCATCGTTCGACTCGCGAGCTGCCGGGAAAGCGGTCGCAGAGTACGCGCGGCCACGGGCGCCGCAGGTGTTCCAGGCGGCAGGCCGAGTCTTCCGCGATCCGCGAGACACTTTCAGAGTCCGCGGTGATCGCCTCAGCCGTTCACGCGGGCCCGACACTTCATGCCCGACAAATGATCATTATCCGCGAAGTCGAGAATTGATCGAGTCGTTCGTATGGAATCATCCGTCCCGTCTCAAGATCAAAAATTGGGAAGGTGCCGGGAGGGGCGAATCAGGGGCGGGCAAGGTAGGGGAGCCGGTGAGTGGAGAGCTGCGCCGGTCGCCCGCGCAGCTGTCGAGCGGAGCCTGCTCCAGCTGGCGTGGCTTCCTTGCGGAAAGCGCGCGGCGAAACCGGGTCCGCGACTTCGGCTCGCCTCAGGTCTCGAGCGGCACCGCCCCGTGGGCCCCCCAGGAGTGGTCCGAGAGGTGAGCCGCCAACGCTCCCCTTTACGGCGCGGGGCCCAGATACGGCCTCGCGGGCCATGGAATCACTTTGAACTGCAAATAATACTCATTACGCTTAATCATTTTCAGAAAGAGGAAACCATTCTTCTTCGGGAAAATGGGGAGTGGGTGCCAGGTGATTCTTGATTCAAGATCTTGCGGCCTCGGTAGATGCTTATGAGTGCGCGACCCGCGCTCGATATCCCCCATTTCGCAATTGTTTGTGAGTAATGTGCCGACGGCATCACTGAGGGTTTCCGGGGCGTTTGTATGACCCGGAAGCCGCCGTCTCGCACAGAAGATCGGTTCCCGATGAAGCTCAGAACTTCTGAGGTAGCACCACGGCGCACCTCCGCCCCGTGGCTCACGACAGCTCTCACCATGGCCGTTGCAGCGGCGGTGGTGGCCGTGGCGCCTTCGCAGGCAGTCGCCCTCGCCACTCCCGTGCCGCTCGGCGCCGCCGACAGCTTCGCGGTGCTGGCAGGCCAATCGGTCACCAATACCGGCCCCTCCGTCATCACGGGAGATGTCGGCGTCAGTCCCGGAACAGCGATCAGCGGATTCCCGCCAGGGTTGGTGAACGGAGTTCAGCATTCGGCGGACGCCGTCGCGCAACAGGCCCAATCCGACCTGGTGGCGGCCTTCGACAATGCCGCGGGCCAGGCCACTGACGCGGCCCTCCCGCCGGACGCCGGAGGGCTGACGCTGGTGCCCGGCGTCTACACGGCGTCCTCGACCCTAGGCCTCACCGGCACGCTCACTCTCGACGCCAAGGGTGATCCCAACGCGGTCTGGGTCTTCCAGGTCGGTTCGGGTCTGACGACGGCGTCCGCCAGTGAGGTCGCCCTCATCAACGGGGCACAGGCGTGCAACGTCTTCTGGGAGATCGGTAGTTCGGCCACGCTCGGTACGCAGTCGACGTTCGTCGGCAACATCCTTGCTCTCACGTCGATCAGCGCCAACACCGGCGCGAGCATCGACGGGCGGGCGCTGGCACGCAACGGCTCGGTCACGTTGGACACCAACAGGATCACGCGCGCCACCTGCACGGGCGGGACCACGTCCGGCACGACCACGGGGACCACGTCCGGCACGACCACGGGGACCACCTCGGGCACGACGACAGGGACCACCTCCGGAACGACCGGCGGCGTGCTGGGTGGCCTGCTGGGCGGCGTTGTGACAGGCGGTACCACCGGGGGCGGTACGGGCGGTGTGCTGGGTGGCCTGCTCGGCGGTGTGGTGACTGGCGGTACCACGGGCGGCACGCCGGGCGGCGGTACCACCGGCGGCACCACAGGCGGCACGCCGGGCGGCGGCACCACCGGTGGCGGACCTGGCGGTGGGCATGGCGGTCACACCGGCGGTGGGCATGGCGGTCACACCGGCGGTGGGCACGGCGGTCACACCGGCGGTGGCCACGGCGGTCACACCGGCGGTGGCCACGGCGGCGGTGACTCCGGTGGCGGGTACGGCGACAAGCCGGGGCACGGTCACAACGACGAGGGCTACGGCAGCAAGCCCGAGAAGCACGGCGGTTACGGCGAGAAGCCGGAGAAGTCGGGCAGCCACTGAATCCAATGCGGGCGCCGCACGCGCCCGCGACTGACACGGTGTGCGGCGGGGAACCTTCCGGCCCCCGCCGCGTGCCGGCCCCATCGGTTCATCGGCCGGCCCGGAACGGCCACGAGCAGACGACGAGAAGGACAGGGCAGGCAGTGCTGGGCGGACTCGAAGCGGAGCACGAACGGGAAGGCAGTCGGGCCCATGGCCCGACGTCGGTCACTGACGACGCGACCCGACCAGCGGACGTGCCGCGCGGACCAACGGGAGAAGGCGGGACCCGCCGCTTGGGTAGACGTGCAGGGAGGGGTGCCCTCAACTCCGCCGTGATTCTCTGCGTGATGGTGGCCCTGGCGCACGTCGCGCTCGTGTTTCTGCACGTGGCGCCCACCAACGTCGTCTCTCAGCGCTACAGATCCCAAGTGGACGCATGGATCTACCCACTCTTCGAGCAGAACTGGCGGCTCTTCGCCCCGGACCCCGACTCCGTCAACCGCACGATTTTCGCGCGCACTGCCCACACCACCCGGAACGGTTCGGTCCAAGTGAGCCCCTGGATCAGTCTGACGGCGGTGGACAGAGCCGCCATCCGGCACAACGCCTTCCCCAGTCACACGGCGCAGAACCTTTTGCGCCGGTCATGGACGTCCTACGTCGAACTGCACGGAGCCGACGACGTCTCGCGTTCGGACAGAGCCGAGATGATGCAGCAGTACCTGCGCAACATCGCCGCCGACCGGATGTCGGACGTGATCGGGAAGCCGTTCGAATCGATCCAGCTCAGGGTGGTCACCCAGCCTGTCACCGCTCCCGACGCCGCGGGCCGAGACCGTCGTGCCGCTTCCGCGGATGCCCAGACACGGCTTCTGCCCTGGTGGAAGGTAGCCTCCGATGGCAAGTGACCTGATTCGACACGAGGCCGCTCCGGACGAGCCCCCGCCGTCCCCGCACTCACGCCGCGCCGTCCTGGCGTCAGGGCGTCCGCTCCCCGACCTGGCGAGACGACTCGCCGTCCCTGCCCGCCACGCATGGACGCTGCTCACCGATCGGCCCCTCTCGCTCTACGCGGTATCCGTCCTGCGCATCGGGTACGGCCTCCTCTATCTCCTTTTCCTCCTGCGCGAGTTCCCCCACCGCGACGTGATCTGGGGCCCGGGCTCACCTTGGACACCGGCGCTCGCGCGGCAGCTTTTCGACCAGACCGGCTGGGTCAGCGTGCTCACGCTCTCCGACAGCCCTCTCTACTTCGAACTCTGCTACACGTCGGCGCTCGCCATCTGCGCTCTGTTCATGGTGGGGTGGCGCACCCGAGCGATGTCCGTGCTCTTCGCCGTCGTCGTCGCCTCGTTCCACGCGCGATCGATCTTCATGACGGACGGGGGTGACAACCTCGTTCTCCTGATGGCCATTTACCTCGTTTTCACGGCCTGCGGACGGCACTGGTCCCTGGACGCGAGGAGGATCCGCCGCAGGCCCGCAACGAGCGCGCGGGCCCGGTGGTGTCCTGACACCGCTCCGCAACTCCGCGGAGCGCGAACCACGTTGGTCACGGTCGTGCACAACAGCGGACTCGTCGTGATGGGCCTCCAGGTCTGCCTCCTCTACGGTGCGGCCGGCCTGTACAAAGTGCAGGGCGGCACTTGGGGCGCCGGAACCGCTCTGCACTACGTTCTCAACCTCGAACTCTTTCAGCCCTGGCCCGCGCTGTCCCACTGGGCCGACGGGCATCGAGCCGCCATCGCGGTGGCCGGATACCTGACCGTCCTGCTCCAGGTCGCGTTTCCGTTCGCGCTGTTCGGCAGGCTCAAATACCCGGTGCTCACGGCGCTGTTGGGCATGCACATCGGAATCGCGGTGCTCATGGGGCTACCGCTGTTCTCGGGCGCGATGATCATCGCGGACGCCGTGTTCCTGCCCGACCGCTTCTACGTCGCCGCACGGGACGTTTACCGTAGGGCGAGGCGACAGTCCGGAGCCGCCCAGCCGTCCCTTCCCGCACGCGCCGGAGCGGTCCCGAAGCAGGCAGACCGCTGTCCGGCCGCGGCCGACGTCTGAGGCTCCTGCCGCACTGAGTGGTCCTGTCGGCGGCCGCACCGAGGCGCAGGTCGGGCCGTTCCGCTCCGGCTTGCGCCCGGTGCCGACGGCCCCGTGACCGGCCTCCGGTGCGGCCTGCGCCTGATCTTGGAACCAAAGGTGACCGGTTCGCCGATCACCTGGCCAAGTGGATCCGATCTGCCGCAGCCCGGATGCCGCAGGATCGGCTGTCCCGCACTCGGCTCGCCGTGCTCGCCGTGGCCGCCGTCGCGCGAGCCTTGCGGTGTGCGTCGAGTAGCCGCCCACGGCTCTACGAGGCCCGTGTCTACAGGTCTGTTGCCCGGCTGACCAGCCACTCCACGATATTACTTGGCTAGCCACATAAGGCGTGCTACTTTTTATGTGGTCGGCCACATAAGGCGGTCGAGGGTCCACTCAGCCCAAGGAGACACCAGTCATGAAGGCCATCGTTTTCGACACGTTCGGCGGCACCGAGGTCCTGCACGAGGCGGAGACCGAGATCCCCGAGCCCGGCCCCGGCCAGGTCCGCGTCCGTGTCCGGGCCGTGGGCGTCAACCCGGTCGACGGGAAGATCCGCTCCGGGATCATGGAGGCGATCTTCCCCACCACGCTGCCCGCCGTCCCCGGCGGGGAGATCGCCGGAGTCGTGGACGCCCTCGGCGAAGGCGTCGACCGACTGAAGGTGGGCGACGAGGTGCTCGGCTGGTCCGACACCGGCGCCTACGCCCAGTACGCACTGGCCGCCGCGACCGTCCTCGCCCCCAAGCCGGCCGCCCTGGACTGGACGCACGCCGCCGCGTTGCCGGTGGCGAGCGACGGCGCCGAGCGGGTCCTGGATCTCCTCGACGTCAAGGCCGGCGAGACCCTGTTGATCCACGGCGCCTCCGGCGCGCTCGGCACCATCGCCGTCCAGCTCGCCGTCGCACGCGGCGCCCACGTCATCGGCACCGCGGGCCCGGCCAACCAGGAGTACGTGACCTCCCTCGGCGCCACCGCGCTGGTCTACGGGGAGGGACTGGTGGAGCGGGTCCGCGCACTCGCCCCGAACGGCGTGGACGCCGTGTTCGACGCCGCGGGCAAGGGTGCGCTGGAGGACTCCATCACCCTGCGCGGTGGCACCGACCGGGTCGTCACCACCGCCGACTTCCGCGCTCGTGAACTCGGTGTCGTCTTCGCCGAGGGTCCGCAGCGCCGATCGGCCGACCGGCTGGCCGAACTCGCCCGGCAGGCCGCCGACGGCGATCTGGTGACCACCGTCGGCGCCACCTATCGCCTTGCCGACGCCGCCGAGGCGCAGCGGGTCAGCGACGCCGGTCACGGCCGCGGGAAGCTCGTCCTCACCGTCGACTGACGGCCGTACGCGCTGCGCCCCTCGCCCTGCGAGGCCCGGCCCGCGCCCAGGCGCCGCCGGGCCACCGCACAACTGTGTACCGCCGCCTTCGACCGGTACGTACGCCTGCGCGGTCGTCGCGCATCACCGCAACCACCTCTGCCCTTGGAGAAAGCCATGCCCAACCCCGTAGCCACCGACCTGAACGTCTTGTGGGAACCGACCGTCGCCGGTGACATCCGGCTGCCGCACCGGCTGGTGATGGCGCCGATGACGCGCGGCCGGTCCACCCCCGAGGGCGTGCCGACCGAGCTGAACGCCCAGTACTACGCCCAGCGCGCCTCCAACGCGCTCATCATCACCGAGGGCACCCAGCCCTCGCCCGACGGGCAGGGATACCTGCTCACCCCGGGCGTCCACTCCGCGGAGCAGGTGGCCGGATGGCGCAAGGTCACCGACGCCGTGCACGCCGCCGGCGGGCGCATCGTCGTGCAGTTGATGCACGTCGGGCGGATCGCGCACCCCGACAACACCCCGCACGGCCGCCAGCCGGTGGCGCCCTCCGCGATCCGCCCCCTGGGCGAGATGTTCACGGCGTCCGGACCACGGGAGATGCCGCAGCCCCGAGCACTTTCCACCCACGAAGTCGAAGCGACGGTCGACGACTTCCGCCGCGCCGCCGCAGGAGCCGTCGCGGCCGGCGCCGACGGGGTGGAGATCCACGGCGCCAACGGCTACCTCGTCCACCAGTTCCTGTCCGGCCATGCCAATGAGCGCACCGACCGCTATGGGGGCCCGGTCGAGAACCGCATACGCTTCGCCGTCGAGGTCGCCGAGGCCGTCGCCGCCGAGATCGGCGCCGCCCGCACCGGCATCCGCCTATCTCCCGGCAACCCGTACAACGACATCCGTGAGGGCGACACGCACGAGCTGTACCCGGCGCTGCTGAGCGCCCTCGCGCCGCTGAACCTGGCCTACCTGCACCTGCTCCACACCGGCGACGACCAGTTCCTGGACACCCTCCGGGCTCTGTGGCCGGGAGCGCTCATGCTGAACCGTGCCGGCGCCGACCTGGCCGCACGCGCCAGGGACGTCACCGACGGCCGGGCCGACATCGTCTCCGTCGGAGCGCTGACGCTGGCCAACCCCGACCTGGTCGAGCGGGTACGCTCCGGAGCGCCGCTGAACAGCCCCGACCCCACCACCTTCTACAGCGGCGGCGAGACCGGCTACACCGACTACCCCACCCGCGGGGGCGCTTGAGGAGAAGCGATGACCGAACCCGTTTCCATGCCTCCCAGCACGGCCCGCGACGGACGTCTCAGTTACGCCGTCTTCCAGCTCGCCCGCGTCCACCGCGGCCACGCCGCCGCGATGCTCCGCACGATGAATCTCCACCCGGGGCAGGAACTGCTCCTGATGCAGCTCTTCGACCGCGACGGCCAGACCCAGTCCGAACTCCTGGAGAGCGTCGGACTCGACCACTCCACCGTCTCCAAGTCGCTGCGCCGCATGCAGGACGCCGGACTCCTCACGCGGGAACCGGCCGAACACGACCGGCGCGTGATGGTGGTCCGGCTCACCGACGCCGGACGCGCCCTGCGTGAGCCCATCGCCGACATGTGGCGCGCCCTGGAGGAGCTCTCGGTGGGAGATCTGACACCGGAACAGATCGAGAGCTTCACCAGAACGGCATCCGCGATCGAGCGGTCGATCAGAATGCGCGGCCGCGGGGCTCCGTCGAGCGAGTGACGCATTGTGGGTTACGGGCGGGGTGGTTGGGCTGTAGCTCCCTCGTGATGGGTACCGCCGGTGCGGTCCTGGCGATCCCGTACCCGGGAGGGACCGGTCGCGGTTGACCTTGACACCGTGGCAAGGCCTTCACTGGGCGGCGAGGAGGTGGTCTCGATGACGACCACGAGGCAGGACACCGATGCGACCGACCTGCTCCGGGCGTTGGAGGACGGCCGTTCGTCCGTGCGGCTACGGGCCGCACTGGCGGCGGGTACGGCGCCCGACCCGCGCTTCGTCGACAAGCTGATCGAGCGATCCGCGACCGAGCCCGAGTTCTTCGTCCGCGACATGCTCACCTGGGCGCTCACCCGCCATCCCACGTCCAGGACGCTTCCGGGGCTGCTTCGGGAGGTCCACTCGGAGCACCCGCAGGCCCGGAGCCAGGCACTGCACACGTTGTCCAAGATCAAAGATCGGCAGGCCTGGTCTGCGATCACGAGCGCGCTGCTGACCGACGCCGACGACGAGGTGGCGCGGACCGCCTGGCGCACCGCGGTCGCGCTGGTGCCCGAAGGTGAGGAGTCCGCCCTGGCCACGACGCTGGCGACGCAGCTCGGGCGCGGCGAGCGGGAGACCCAGCTGAGCCTGAGCCGCGCTCTGGTCGCGCTGGGGAACGTCATCGTGCCGGGTCTGCGCGCCGCTGCGACGGACCCTGACCCGGGAGTACGTGCGCACGCACTCGCCACACAGCGGCTGCTGCGCGACCCGGACGCCGGCTTCGAGTTCGCCATCGAGGAGGCGAAGCGCGTCGTGGCCCTGGGCGTATCAGGTCCGGAGGGAAGATAGAGCGTGTTGATCGGTGAGGTGGCGCGACGGTCCGGGGTCAGTGCCCGCATGCTCAGGCACTACGAGTCGCTCGGCCTGGTGAGTCCTTCGGGCCGTACGGGCTCCGGCTACCGGGAGTACTCGGCGGAAGACGTCCAGCGGATCTTCCAGGTCGAGAGCCTGCGGTCGTTG
Source organism: Streptomyces sp. NPDC028308 (assembly GCF_055565855.1). Taxonomy (NCBI): domain Bacteria; kingdom Bacillati; phylum Actinomycetota; class Actinomycetes; order Kitasatosporales; family Streptomycetaceae; genus Streptomyces; species Streptomyces sp. NPDC028308. The sequence goes on along the minus strand of NZ_JBVHTO010000008.1, from coordinate 204,342 downwards.
GGGATGTCCTTGCGTGAGATCGGACGTGCCCTGGACGATCCCACCTTCACCCCGTCGGGCCTGGTCGACGACCTGATCCGTCAGACCCGTGAACGCATCGCCGTCGAGACCGAGTTGCTCACGCGACTGCAGCGCATCGACGCAGCTGAGCCCGGCGGCTGGGAGGACGTCCTGCAGGTCGTCGCGCTGCTCCGCGCCCTGGGGTCGACGAGTGCCGACGCACGCCAGCGCGCTGCCCTCTCCTCGGTCGAGGAGGTCGCGGTGCCGGTGGAGGCCCTGGTCGAGGCGGTGCTGAGCGAGACGGAGCCGAACGTCGCCGGAGCTCTCAGGTGGGCCCTGGCGCGAGCGGGAGAGGGCGGTACGGTCTTGCTGGCGAAGGGGCTCCGCTCGCCCGTTGCCGAGGTACGGGAACGGGCGGTGCGGTCCCTGGCCGAGATGCCCGACGCCGAGGCGACCGCCCGACTCCGGGACGCCCTGACTGACTCGGACGCGGCGGTCCGCAGCCAGGCCGCGCTGGCGCTCGGGACACGGGGCGTGGCCGACGCGATCCCCACCCTCATCGACATGATCGTGGAGGGACGGAACGACGTCGACGCGGCCGACGCACTGGGCGCGCTGGCCGGTGACACCGCGACGGCCGCCCGGATCGCGGCCGGGCTCGTCGACCGCCTCGCCGGGGAAGCCACGGAGGCGCCCGCACGCGCCCGTCTGGCCCAGGCGCTTGCGGACATCCCCGGTACGAGGGCATCACGTGCTCTCGAAGAGCTGTCGCACGACGCGGACCGCGCTGTGGCACTGACCGCGACGTATCTGCTTCGGCTACGAGGGACACGGTGATCGCACGCGTGAGGAACCCGAGCCGAGCCCGCCCCCGCCCGGTGCGTTGAACGGACGCGGGGGCCGACACGACCGGTGACCTGGACGCCGCGTATCCGATGTCGAGGAACCTCGCGCACTGCCGGTCGGCCTCGCTCGGTCGTCTTGCGGCGCTCACCGGGCATTGACGGGTGTGCCCAGTCGGCAAGGACCGTCGGCCGATCGGGCCAGGACCAGTGGACCCTGCGGTGACTGTCGCGTTCGACCGGGCCACGAGCAGCCCCTCGGGCGCGGCGCGACTCAGGCTTCCGGGCCGGGCAGCCACAGGTCGGGGCCGAAGACCTCGTAGTGGATGCGCTGTGCGGGAACCCCGCCGCGCAGCAGCTGTGCGCGGACGTCACGCATGAAGGGAAGCGGACCGCACAGGAACACCCTGGCTCCTTCGGGCAGTTCGACACCGTCGAGGTTCATCAGGCCCTCACGGGCGTCGGGTTCCTCCGCGCCGGGCCGCTCGTACCAGAAGACGGCGCGGGCGCCCGGCAGTTGTCCGGCCAGCTTGGCCGTCTCGGCGCGCAGGGCGTGGTCGGCGGGGGAGCGGTCCGCGTGCAGGACCAGCACCGGCCGCGTGGAGCCGAGGGCGGCGAGATGGGCCAGGATGCCGGTCATCGGGGTTCCGCCGATGCCCGCCGAGACGAGCACGACCGGAGCGGTCGTATCGGCCGGGTCGTCGAGGAAGACATCGCCGAAGGGTGCGGAGAGTGTCAGTTCGTCGCCCTCGCGGACCTGGTCGTGCAGCAGGTTGGAGACCTCACCGTCCGGCGCGCCGTCCGTCCCCGCGACGCGCTTCACGGTGATCCGCCGGAGGTCCCCGCCGGGGTCCGAGGACAGGCTGTACTGGCGCAGTTGGCGCACTCCGTCGGCGGCTGGGACCCGCACGCTGACGTACTGGCCGGCGCGCGCCCGCGGGGCCGGTCGCCCGTCGGCGGGGCGAAGCAGGAAGGACACCACGTCAGGGGTCTCGGTGCGGCGCTCGACGACCGTCCACTGCTGCCACACCTGGCCCGGTTCCACGCCCGCGTCCTGGTACAGGCGGGCCTCCCGGGCGATCAGGGCGCCGGCCATCAGCCAGTACACCTCGTCCCAGGCGGCCGCCACCTCGGGGGTGACGGCGTCGCCGAGAACCTCGGCTATCGCGCCGAACAGGTACTTGTGGACGATCGTGTACTGGTCGTCGGTGACCCCGACAGCTGCGTGCTTGTGGGCGATCCGGTCCAGCAGCGTGTCCGGGCGGATGTCCGGATTGTCGAGCAGCGCGGTCGCGAACCCTGCGATCGAGCCGGCCAGGGCGCGCCGCTGCGCTCCGCTCGCCTGGTTGCCGCGGTTGAACATCCCGTCGAGCAGTTCCGGCCGGTCGCGGAACATCGCGTCGTAGAAGCGCGTCGTGATCTCGTCGAGGGCGCCGCCCACGGCGGGCAGGGTGGCGCGGACCACTGCGGTGGATTCTGCGGACAGCATGGAGCCTCCCGGGCAGGGACTGAGGGAAAGGGAGCCGCTCGCGTCGGGCGGTGCGTTCTGTTTAGCAGGCGGCGCACGGCGTTTCGGCGGGGTTTGGTGGCGGCGGGGTAAGTAGGGCCGGTCGGCCCCGTCGATCGGGGCGCATCGGCCCCACGGACCGGCTCCGCCGCAGGGCCGCACGGCCCCGGGACTGTCACCCGTCGGCCCTGTCGGCCGCGATTGCGCTGGTCGGCGCCTTGGACGGGGCGGCGGGGGAGGGTCTTCGCAGGCGGCACTAGGTCGGGGTGATCGCCTCGGTGGTTCAGTGCCCTCCGCGCCACTCCCGGTAGGCGCTCACTGCCGTTGGCAGAGTGGGGAAGATCAGGTCGCTGCCGACGCTGTCCGCCAGTCCGTACGCCGTCAGGTCGTCCATCAGGTCCTGCTTGACGCGCGCGAGGGCGAAGACGATCCCTCGGCGAGTGAGTTCGCGGCGGAGTGTGTCGACGGCGTCCAGCGCCGTGATGTCGACCTCCACGTTCGCCTCGGTGTTGAGGACGAACCAGTGGACCTCCTCCGTGTCCTCGACGGCCGCCAGGGCTCGGCGCCGGAAGTTCTCGGCGTTGGCGAAGAACAGTGGGAGTCGTAGCGGTAGACGGGCATCCCGGGGATGGTGCGTGCCTGCGGGTAGTCGTCGACGTCGTGCATGCCGGGCATCCCGGGCACCAGGCCCTCGACGGCGTCGTGCGGGCGGGCCACGCGAGTGAGCAGTTCGGTCACGGACAGGCCGACGGCCATCAGCACCCCGTAGAGGATGTCGACGGTGAGGACGCCGATCAGGCAGCCGAGGGCCAGCAGGATTTCCCGGCGACGCCAGCCGGCGGAAGCCCGCGAGGTCGATCATGCGGACGGTCGCGTAGACCAGGAGTGCGCCCAGGACGGCCGTGGGGGTGTGGTAGAGCAGTCGGGAGAGAAAGAGCAGGACGGCAGCCCGGCCGCCCGGTCCGCTGAGTAGTGTCGAACGGCCTGTGCGACACCATCTGCCGGCACCAAGACCGCCGGCCGCGGTGTCGGGGCAATCTCATCAGATGCCCGCTGGTGGACCAGATGGTGACGCCACCAGGGCCGACCGGCCCTGGTTGAGGCCCCCGAAAGGGCGCAGGATCGGGAGTGGACAGGGACCTGGCAGGCTCAGCCGGCTGTCGCCCGACGCGACGGCGGAGAGTCGGTCGCCGCCGCGGTGGTGCCCGCCCGCACACCGTTCCGGCTGTGGGGGTGACCAGGATGGAAACCCGCCGCATCCCGAGCACATGAGGAGGATGCCATGGCATCGCGACTCGACGAGACGACAGTGGCCCAGTTGGTGGGGAAGGCCGCCGAGGCGCCGTCCATGCACAACGCGCAGCCCTGGCGCTTCCGCTTCCTGACCGGCCACCGTCTCGTCCTGCTGTACGCCGACCCCGAGCGGGCCATGCCCTACTCGGACCCCGACGACCGGGCGTTGCGGATCGGTTGTGGCGCGGCCCTGTTCAACCTGCGCGTCGCCGCGGCGCACGCCGGCCTCGTCGCGGAGACCCGACTGCTGCCCGAGGGACAGGATGCGCCGCTGCTGGCAGCCGTGCGCCTGGCCGAACCGGACGGGCATTCACCGGAGGACGGGCCGGCCCGGCTGTACCCGGTGATCGGGCAGCGGCACACCAGCCGCCACCCCTTCGCCGACAAGGACGTGCCCGAGGAGGTGCGGGCGGCCCTGCGGGGCGCTGCCGCGCGGGAGGGGGCGAAGCTGATGTTCCCTGGCGACTGGCACACCGAGACCGTGCTCGACCTGGTGCACGACGCGGAGAGCCGCGACGTCATGACCTCCGGAGCCGACGAGGACCTGGTCCGCTGGACCCGGCGAGGGCCCGAGGCCGACCTGGCCGTCGATGGCGTCCCCGAGTACGCGTTCGGACCACGGAAATGGACGGGCAAGGCTCCCGTCCGGGACTTCGCCGGACGCCGGCCGGTCGCGGACCGAGGCACCCTCAGCTTCGAGCGTGTGCCGCACTTGGCCCTTCTGAGCACCCACGGCGACGCCCCGGCCGACTGGCTGCGGGCCGGTCAGGCGTTGGAGCGGGTCCTGTTGGAAGCCACCCTGGCCGGACTGGCCACGTCCCTGACCTCCCATGCCCTCGAAGACCGCGAGCTGCGCCTGCTGGCGCGCGATCCGGGCGAGGGCACCGGCCATGTGCAGATGGTGCTTCGGCTCGGCTACGGGCCGGGAGGACCGGTCACCCCCCGCCGCCCTGTGGCGGACGTACTCGACATTGTCTGACCTCGGCGCATGGCACCGGCCCGCGCCTCCTTCCGCCCTGCGGCTCATCGGAGGCCGGCGGCCGAGCGCCGTCGGCCACCCGCGGCCGTAGGACCGCGGCCGGTACGGCTCGTCGCCGGTAGACCAGGTAGGGCCGAGGTGACGCCTGCCGCCGAGCCGCCGATACCGCCGTGCTCCGGCGTACACCCACGCAGGTGTCGGCGCCGCGGCCGAAGGGGGCGAGCGCAGGCAGCACACCGGCCCTCGACGAGGCCACCGCAGCGCAAGCACGCCCGCGTGGCGGGCCACCCCTTCCCGACTGGGTGGGGCTTATTCGAGGGCAGAAACTACGCATGCCCACACCCGATCACGCCAAGACGGGTACCGGGCTTTGCCGGGCCTGGCATGACCGCTACGTGGGGGTGACCCTCCCCCGCGACCTGCGGACGATCGTGCACATGGGAAGTCGCCTCATGATCAGCCGCGTGAGCGGGGGCTGGACGGTCAGGCACGCACGAGTGCCAGAGCCTTCGTGAGATTGTGCTCGGCGATACCCGCCATCGCCGCTCGGTCGGGGAAGTCCCCGTCGAGCAGGCGCAGGGGTCCGGCGGTCAGGGAGAGCCGCTGCGCGAGCAGGTAGAGCGCGAGCCGGTCCTCGTCCAGTCCGTCCACCCTCAACGCCTCGTAGGCGTCGTGCAGTCGAAGGCGCAGAAAGACGTGCTCCCACTCGACGTCGAAGTACATGCAACCTTCGATGTCGATCACGACGGGAGTCCCGTCCGTGTCCACCAGTACGTGGTCGGGCCCCAGTTCGCCGTGCACGACCCCGTACTCCGCGCGTGGCCGAACCGCGTCGGCCAGACCCAGCAGGCGCTCCTCCAGCCGATGGCGGGCTCCCGCGATCCTCGGGTCACGCGCCGCCGCTTCGGCAAGGTCCCGCAGCGCCCGGCTGAGGACGACCTCCTCGCACGACTGCCCCTGTGAGGCACCTCCGCCTTCGACGACGGCGACCTTGCCGTACGTCGGCGCCCGATGACGCCGCATCGCGTCCAGCGCCTCCCCGAGCCGGGCCAACACCGGGGCAGCGGCGTCCGGGTGGCGCGTAAGGAGGTCCTCGAGTTTCTCGCCCGGTACATCCTCGACGATCGCGAGATCGGCCGGGCCGTGGGCGCCGTCACGGTCGACGAGACGGATCGCCGGTACGCGGACTCCGAGCCGTGCCAGCCGCGCGTGCGCCGCCTCGAACAGCTCCAGCCCGAGCCCGGGGGAGAACGGGTCGGTGAGGTCGTCGTCGCCCTCGGCCGCCGGCCAGTAGTTCTCGGCGTCGTTCCAGAGGTAGGCGATCGCTGTCGTCGCGTCGTCCATCACCAGACGGTAGACGCCCTTCTTGCTGCCGCCGGTGACCCGCTCGACCGTTGCAAGTCGCCGCCCGCCACCCAACGCGGCCCGCGCGGCACCCGCCAACCGCTCCCGCGTCACTGCTCGAGGTGCCACGCCCGTACCGCCTCTCCGCCACGACAACCCGCGTACTGTACGGGAGAGTCGGGAGAGGAAGCCCGGGCGCCGTCTCGGTGCAGCTCTCCACGTCGTTTCCGTAGGGGGCCCCACAGCGCTGCGGTAGAGCAGCGCCAGGCGAAGACGTGAGCGTCAGGCGAACCAGTCGGGAGAGCCGGAACCGAGCTGCCGAGGGGGCGAGTTCGTCGGCGAGACCGCAGGAAGTCTGGGCAGGAGTCCATCGGACGGGTGGTCCCAGTTGAGGACCCAGTCGAGCTCGCGCTGGATACGGCGGGCCTCGTTGCGAACCTGCAGCGGTATGTCGCCGCGTTCTGAGATCAGCTGGGCGTAGATCGGTGCTTCGTGCACGAGTGGCGCTTCTCCTCGGATGGGTGAACGGCTTCAACTGTAAGGCTGCCGTGCCGAGGCGCCAGTACTCCACCCTGTTCGGCCAGAACCAGAACGTGCGTGCCCAAGGATCAGCACGCCGGTCAACCGGGCGGTCAGAGTGTGGCACTTGCGGGACGCGGCGACTTGAGGCGAGGGAGTGGGGGGGGTGCGCCTCGTACGCACGACCCGGTCGCCATCAAGCCGGCGGCACGTCGACGGGAAGCTACGCCGAGACAGGGAAGGACCACCGTCCCCGAGGCCGTCCGCCGATTTCGTACTCACCAGCTGATCTCGGCCGCCACCGGCAAATGGTCGCTGCCCGTGGACGGCAGTGTCCACGACCTTTCCGGTTCGACGCCTCGGACCAGGATCTGGTCGATCCGTACCACCGGGAACTTCGCCGGCCAGCTGAAGCCGAAGCCTGCCCCTGCCGCGTCCTGTGCCGAGCGAAGCTGCGAGGTGAGGCCATTGAACGCACGGTCATTGACGGTGCCGTTCAAATCGCCGAGCAGCACGATTCGCTCGGTCGGGTCCGCCGCGACGGCCTCGGCCAGTGCCTGGACGCCTCGGTCCCGCTGAGCCGTGCCGAAGCCCGCCTTGGGGTTCACTCGTGTGGACGCCAGGTGTGCCACGTACACGGCCAGTGGACCCCGGTCGGTCGCCACCGTGGTGCGCAGCGCTCGGTTCGACTCCATCGTGAGCTCCGCCGGCTTGGTGGCCGCCAGCGGCCCGTAGTCCATTCTGATGTCCACAGGGCGGGTGTCGGACAGCGGCTTCTTGCTCCACAGCCCGACCGTGCCCAGCACGATGTGGTGCGGGTACGCCTCGGCCAGCTCCCTTGTGTAGACGACCTCGGCCTGGCCGGTCAGCTCCTCCAGGGCCAGGACCTCGGCACCGGAGGCGGCGAGGTCACGGGCGGTACCGACCGGGTCGGTGTTCTCGGCGCCCACGTTGTGGCTCGCCACGATGAGACCGTCGCCCTCGCGGGACTTGTCGCCGAGCTGTCCGCCGAAGAGGTTCAGCCAGACGATGACGGGGAGCAGCAGGGCGACCGGCGCGGAGGCCGAGCGACGCCATACTGCCGCGCCCAGCAGCACAGGAATGAACAGGCCGAACCACGGCAGGAACGTCTCCACCAGGCTGCCGAGGTTCCCGATCCGGTTGGGGATCCTCGCGTGCAGCATCATGACGAGGCCCAGCAGCAGTGCCAGCGCCGCCGGGACGAGCCCGCGTTTCCAGGGACCCGGTCGGGAACTGAGGCGGATGACACGCCGGATCCCCGTGCGCCAGGCAGCGGCGCCGCCACTCCGCCGGACGCCCGCCCGCCACGTACCGTTCTCGCTGTCCCGGGAGCGGGCCCCGCCTTGTTCGTCCTCCGGTGTGTCGACCTGTGTCATCGCCGGTCCTCGTTCGCTGCCGGTCACTGCTGCATCCTCGGATCCTGGGTGGGTTCGTCATGCTTACGTGGGCAACCGTGATCAGGTCCTGCCGCGCCCCTCGGGAGCCGCTGTCGAGGGGGAGCCGGCTCCGTGGTTCGCGGCGTCCGTCCGGCGTCCCGCCGAGGGACCTGAGCAGGTGTCCTTCGCGCCGCACCGGCAGTCAAGGCGATGTGGTGTTGCCCGCGCGTATGGCGTTTTCGATACGCCGGCGATATGCGTCGGCTCGTAGCATCGAGGACATGCGTGTGCTGATCGTCGAGGACGAACCCTTTCTGGCGGAAGCCATCCGCGACGGTCTACGCCTGGAAGCGATCGCTGCCGACATCGCGGGTGACGGTGACACCGCGCTGCGACTGCTGAGCGTCAACACCTACGACATCGCCGTCCTCGACCGTGACATCCCGGGGCCGTCCGGCGACGAGGTCGCCAAGCGCATCGTCGCGTCCGGCGGCGGCACGCCGATCCTCATGCTCACCGCCGCCGACCGGCTCGACGACAAGGTCTCCGGCTTCGAACTCGGCGCCGACGACTACCTCACCAAGCCGTTCGAGCTGCGAGAACTCGTCCTCAGACTTCGGGCACTCGACCGCAGACGTGCCTACGCCAGACCTCCGGTACGGGAGATCGCAGGCCTGCGGCTGGATCCGTTCCGCCGCGAGGTCTACCGTGACGGTCGCTATGTCGCACTGACCAGGAAGCAGTTCGCCGTGCTCGAGGTCCTCGTAGGGGCCGAGGGCGGTGTCGTCAGCGCCGAAGAGCTCCTGGAAAGGGCGTGGGACGAGAACGCCGATCCGTTCACCAACGCCGTGCGCATCACCGTCTCGGCGCTGCGCAAGCGACTCGGGGAACCCTGGATCATCGCCACCGTGCCCGGTGTCGGCTACCGCATGGACACGCCGTCCGACACCCGTCGCGAGGGAGACGGGTGTGGATAGGGAGCCCGGGCTGAGCGTGCGCGTCAAACTCACCCTCAGCTACGCCGCGTTCTCCATGCTGGCCGGTGGGCTGCTCCTTGTGGCGGCGTGGGGATCTCTGCTGCGTTACGTGCCCGACCGTCCGGCCAGAACCCCTTACGGTCTGGCTCCGGACCGCTCGTTCGTCCTGCACACCTTCGTACAGTCGGCGGGGCCGGTGCTGCTCTTCCTGCTGCTGTTCGGACTCCTGGGCGGATGGGTGCTGGCAGGCCGCATGCTCGCCCCTCTCAAGCGCATCGGGGACGCAACCCGCCTGGCCACGAACGGAACACTGTCCCACCGCATCCAACTGCCCGGCCGGCAGGACGAGTTCCGTGAACTCGCCGACGCCTTCGACACGATGCTCGCCCGACTCGAAGCGCACGTCGCCGAACAGCGCAGGTTCGCGGCCAACGCCTCGCACGAGTTGCGTACTCCGCTGGCGATCTCGAAGACGCTTCTCGAGGTGGCCCGTAGCGACCCCGACCACGACACCGACGAGGTCATCGACCGCCTCCACGCCGTCAACACCCGGGCGATCGACCTCGTCGAGGCGCTCCTCCTGCTCAGCCGCGCCGAGCAGCGGTCCTTCCCCCGGGAGCCTGTCGATCTGTCGCTCATGGCGGAGGAAGCCATCGAGACGCTGCTGCCTCTTGCCGAACGGAATGGCGTCACCGTCGAGACCTCCGGTGACATCACCCCGGCCAACGGATCGCCCGCGCTTCTGCTGCAGTTGGTCACGAACCTCGTGCACAACGCGATCGTCCACAACCTGCCCGAACACGGCACTGTGAGCATCAACACCAGCAACCGGCCCGAGACCGTGGTGCTCACCGTCGAGAACACCGGCGCGAAAGTCACCCCGGAACTGGCCTCGATCCTCACCGAACCCTTCCAGCGCGGTACGGAGCGCGTACACACCGACCACGCGGGCGTCGGTCTCGGCCTCGCGATCGTCAAGACCATCACGCAGGCACACGACGGCACGCTCACTCTCAGCCCACGCCCTGACGGCGGGATGCGCGTGACCGTCGAACTGCCGAGGGCAGCCCCTTACGCCGCCACGTAGCGGTTGGTGGGCTGCTGCGCTGCTCGCACAGTGCGCATCTTCAACGGCCGTGACGTCAGCGGCCATCGCACCCCGCGCCGCGCCGTGATGTCTCGCGCGGGGACGCGTACCGGTCGCCGATCCGAGGTGCAGGCGTCGCCCTCGAATGGGGTGTCGGAAGGAGCGACGTGACCGGTACTACGCCTCCGAAACCGCCGCCGGCTCCGCTGTCAGGGCCGCCACCGACCGGCCGTGCAACACCACCAGGCCGGTGATGACGGCACTCAGCAGCCCCAACGCCACAAGCGCGGGAACCAGAGCGATCACCGCACCGCCCAGCAGGCAGACCGCGCCGCCACTCAGCAGAGGCGCGGACCAACGGCCCCCCGCACGAGCCAAAATCGCCGCCGTCGTCACCAGGAAGAGCCCCGCGCCTCCCGTGAGCGCCCACGCGACCAAGCCGTGCAGCGGCTCCGCCAGACCGTAGTGGTCGCTGTCGGCGACCTGGTGAAGAACCTTCTTCATCCCCAGGGCCATGAGAACGACCCCGGCGACCAGTGGCAGGTGCAGGAAGGTGTAGGTGTCGCGGGCGAATCGTGTCCTGTCGTCACCGTCCAGCGCTCGGAGCCGGTGCTCGGCCACCTCCACGACCTGGCGGAAGTACAGGCGCCACAGCCCCGCCGAGACCAGCAACCCCGCGGCAGTGGCGGCCAGCACCGGTGGCGTGATGGGGAACCCGGCCAGGCCCCCACCCATCGCCACGATCGATTCGCCGAGGGCGATGATGACGATCAGCCCGTACCGCTCGGCGAAGTGCCCTGGCGAGTTGACGCGCCAGCCTGAAGAGCCGGTGACGTACACCCCGAGGTAGTCGACCACCACCGCGCCGAGCCACAGCATGATCTGCCAGAAGTCCGAGAACGCGGTGCCGGCGAGCAGGAGCGCCAGCGGCGGCGCCACCGACAGCAGCGCCGTGCGGCGGAGTGTCCGCCGCAGCGCCGCGTCTCCGGATCCCGAGACCCAGTAGGACACGAGGTGCAACAGCCGCACCGCCCCGTAGCAGAGCACGAACAGGAGCGCCGTGGGCAGGCCTTCGGACCTGGCGGCGAAGATGTCCGGCCGCACGGTCAGGGAGACGATCAGGACGACCGCCATCACCGCGACCAGTACGGTGAACATCGCCCCCGAGTCGGCCCTCACCACATTGCCCAGCCAGGTGAAGCAGCACCAGCACCACCACAGCAGTGCCAGGACGACCATGGCGCCCACCACCCGCAGCGGCGAAGGGCCGGCCGCCATCAGGGCGGTGACCTGGGTGAGTGCGTACACGAAGACCAGGTCGAAGAAGAGCTCGGCGGGGGTGACCCGGTGGTCGTTCCCCGTGGCTGTCATCCGTGGCCGGTCGTGGCCCCTTGGCATGGCGATCCCCCCGCTCCGCAGCCGGGCGCTTCCCACCCGGCCGACCCCCGGGCGAAGGATATACACACGGGCGAGGTCTCAACGGGACTGCTGCATGGGGCAGTTAGGTGGTGAGCCACGACCTCGCGGCAACTGGAACATGGCGGTGCTGGGGTCATGTTCCCGCTACTGCGTCCGTCCCCCCTCAACACCTACCTCCTCGGTGTCTCCTGCCAAGGGGAGCCCGCGCATGCAGATTTGAGCCCCTGATACCGGCGTGCGGATCGGGTGGGGAGCTGAGACAGTCGTCGGCGTGACGCTGACAGACCTGCTCGTCGAATTCGCCGGCACCGGAGAGATCGGCCCGCTGCACTGCGGGATGCCCTTGGCCGAAGCCGAAAAGCTCCTCGGCCCGGGGCGCCCGCACCCCGCGATCAGACTGAAGGGCCCGGACATCGGCGGCTATCCGTACGCCTGGGGCAGTCTGGATCTTTCTGTCACGCGGCGGCACGTCAGCGGGATCGGACTACGGCTGTGGCCTGGATCGACGGTCGAGCTTCCGCCACTCATCCGGCCGGGTGCCGGACCGTGCTCGGCGACCGTGCTGCGGGAGGACCTGATCGCAGCCCTGGACGCTGCGGGTTGCCGGCATGAGATCAACAGCGCCCTCACCTTCGGCCGGCAGTGGAGCCTGCTCACCCAACCAGCTGACGCCTGTGCGGTGTTCATACTGCCCGGGCGGGACAACGACGTGCCGCACCGGGACCGGTTCTACCTCGATGTGCTCCACGTGCGCACTGCGTGACGTGACGGCGATGCCGCCCTTCCGTGCGTTCGCCGTCGCAGCGGCACTCCCGGCGGACGTCCCACAGGCGTCGGAGGAACTGCGAGTCCATTTCGTCGTAGCGTCCGCGGGCCCGTCGGGACTTTGCGGCGTCCTCGGCAGCGCTGTACGCGGCATGTCGGCGCCCGGCGGGCTCGTGCATTCACATCTGGTGACGGGAGGCCGGGGACGGGGCAATCGCACCTCGCCACTCTCAACGTATAGCGGGATGGGGGCCTTGCGGCAAGGGCCGGGGAATGCGCGAGAATACCCGACCAGGGCGAATATCTGACGGGATCAGGTATTCGCGAAGCGTGTCTTAAATACCCGAATATGTCTCTCGCGGCACACTGAATCGCCAAGTAGTAGCCGCGAAGCGAACAGGGACGTGCGCGGGACGGAGTTACGGGTGGCCGCATCGCCGGGCAGTGCGGCGGGGCCGACGCATGTGCCGCTCGTCGAACAGGGGGTTTCATGATTGACGTGATCGTCGTCGGAGGCGGACCGACCGGTCTGATGCTCGCCGGCGAGCTGCGGTTGCACGGTGTGCGGACCGTCGTGCTGGAGAGAGAGACCGAGCCGACCAAGGTCGTGCGCGCGCTCGGACTGCACGCGCGCAGCATCGAGATCATGGACCAGCGCGGCCTGCTGGAGCGGTTTCTCGCGAACGGCAGGCAGTCCCCGGTCAGTGGCTTCTTCGCCGGCATCGGCAAGCCGTCGCCTGATGGGCTCGACACCTCGCATCCGTATGTCCTCGGCATTCCGCAGCCGGTCACTGAGCGACTCCTGCACGAATACGCCGCCGAGCTGGGGGCCGAGATCCGCCGCGGCTGCGAACTGGTCGGGCTGGCCCAGGACGACGAGGGGGTGAGCGTCGAGCTGGCCGGCGGCACGCGGCTGCGCTCGTCCTACCTCGTCGGCTGCGACGGCGGCCGCAGCACGGTACGCAGGCTGCTCGGCGTCGGCTTCCCCGGTGAGTCGAGCAGCGTCGACACGTTGCTCGGCGAGATGGAGCTGACGGAGTCGCAGGAGACGCTGACGGCCGTGATGACCGAAGTCCGCAAGACCCAGCTGCGGTTCGGTGCCATGCCTCTCGGTGACGGGCTGTTCCGCGTCGTCGTGCCGGCCGCGGAGGTGGCCGAGGACCGCACGGTCCCGCCCACCCTGGAAGAGTTCAGGCGGCAGTTGCGGGCGACCGCCGGGACCGACTTCGGCGTGCACTCACCGCGCTGGCTTTCCCGCTTCGGCAACGCCACTCGACAGGCCGAGCGCTACCGGATCGATCGGGTGCTGCTGGCCGGGGACGCGGCACACATCCACCCGCCGACAGGCGGCCAGGGCCTCAACCTCGGTATTCAGGACGCGTTCAACCTCGGCTGGAAGCTGGGCGCGGGGGTCAACGGCTGGTCCTCCGAGGGGCTGTTGGACAGCTACGCAGCCGAACGGCATCCGGTTGCGGCCGACGTCCTGGTCACCACACGCGCCCAGATGGAACTGATGTCCACCGAGCCGGGTCCGCGAGCGGTGCGCCGGCTGGTGGCGGAGCTGATGGACTTCGAGAACGTGAACCGGTACCTGATCGAGAAGATCATCGCGATCGGCGTCCGCTATGACTTCGGAGAGGGGCATCCACTGCTGGGCCGACGGATGAGGGACATGGCACTGAAGCGCGGGCGCCTCTACGAACTCATGCACAGTGGCCGTGGATTGCTGCTGGACCAGACCGGTCGGCTGTCGGCGTCGGGTTGGGCGGACCGGATCGACCACGTCGTGGACGTCGGTCCGGAACTGGACGTACCTGCCGTGCTGTTGAGGCCTGACGGCCACGTGGCGTGGGTCGGTCAAGACCAGCGGGACCTTGAAGGGCACTTGCCCAGGTGGTTCGGCGCTGCCGCCGCGTGACCGCGCGATGGCGGCTCGACGAGCTGGTAGGGCGTCCGCGCAGCTCGGAGCGTAGGTGCTCACGGGCGTGGCAGTCAGCGGCGGTTCGCTCAAAAACTCCCCGGGCAGCGGCCCTTGGCGCCTCCGGCTTCGTGTCGCAGTCGCGCGGGGAGACGCGTCGCCTGCTCGGCACGGGCGCCCGCGTCCTGCCTCGTGCAGCAGGTACGCGAGCGAACCTCGACGCCTGGTCGCCGTGCTCTACCCCGTGCAGCACGGTGACACAGTGCGTCGTGCCCCGTGCCGTTCTGTGGCCGCCGCGACCCGCGCGACGATGCAGAGGCCCAGCGTGGCAGTCCGTGCCCCGTCGAGTACCGCGCCATCGCTAGGCGGTGCGGCGCCAACGCGGCGCGTCGAAGCAGCCCACCTCGGACTGTCGTCCCGCACGCATCCGCTGTTCCCCTTGACCGGCAGACCTCAGCCGCCGGTCCACCGGTGACCGATCATGGCGCGAAACGGGCAGTTGGGCCATGGGGAGAACTACGTATGGACAGCGCCGGAGTTACCGTGGATCCGCGAGTCAACTGCGGTTGTCGAGGGAAGCTGTCATGCGGGATCGGCACGTGCGGATGCTGGATCTGGCGGTCGAGGTGATGAACACCGAAGACCCGGAACTCGTCTGGCCGTTGCTCACCGAGGAACTGCTCGCCGCGTTCGACGCGGAGCTGGTCGTCGTCAAGGAGGAACCCTGGACCCGTGAGCTGGGCAGAGTCGGGCTCTGGCCGCCCCAAGCGCGCCCGGAGGACCTCCGTCATGACGAGTCGGTCCAGCGTCACATCCGGGAGGGCTACCCCTTCGCCGACCGCTACACAGGAGACCAGGACCGGACGCCGCTGAGCGCCGCCCGGATCGCGGGTGCACGGGTCTGGCGGCACAGCGCCACGGCCGACGCACTCCGTCAGGCGCTCGGGACGCGGCACATGCTCGGCATCCCCTTCCCCGGGACGGGCCCGCACGTCAGCGGGTTCGTGGTGCATCGCTCGGGCAAGGACTTCTCCTCGTACGACCTGCGATACGCCGCACGCGTGCAGCCGTTGCTCAAGGCGGCGGCGACCCATCGCTCCCTCCTGACGGCTCTGCGAGCGGATGCCGTCGGTGACCGCGGGCAGCACGCCAACCATTCCCTCGCGGTGCCGTTGACTCCGCGTGAACTGAACGTTCTGCACCTCCTCGCCACCGGGATGTCGGCGGACGCCATGGCGCGCCGCCTGGGAATCTCCTCGCGCACCGTGCACAAGCACCTGGAGGCGCTTTACCGAAAACTGGGCGCCGCGGACCGGCTCAGCGCGGTGCTGCACGCACAGAACGCCGGGCTGCTCCCGAACAACGCGGGTCCTGCGTGACTAGGCCGGCCTCAGACCGGCACGCGACCACGGTGAGCACTGTCGATCCGGTGCACGTGCGGGGTCTGCCTTCACCCGGCCCCATCGGTGCGGGTGACGCGCCCTGCCCACGGACGGGCGGGCGCCCCACCTCGCTCTCGCGTGGTCGGGCGCTCGCCATGCTGGGGGTGGTCGTGGGCGACTACGGTCTCGTGTCCCGCATCTTGTGGGTGAAGACCCAGGTGGCGATGTTCTCGCCCAGGGTCAGACCGTCATCGGCGTCCCACGGGTAGTGGACGCCGAGCCAGACCCTGCTGTCCGCGGCCTCGCGTGCAGCCTGGCTGAAGCTCGTGAACGTGCGGTGCCTGACGGGCGACTTGGGGTCGTCGGTGGAGGCGGTGAAGGTGACGTCGTCGCTCCTGAAGTACTGCCGCATGATCCCCGCCCATGCGGCAGCGAACGCGGAGTGACCCGACGCCCAGGCCGGGAAGCACGGCGTCGTACCCGACAGCGGCTTCCAGGCGGTGTCCCCGAGCCCTTCGCGGATCGCCGAGACCGGACGCCAGAGGTCGATGGGTGTCTGGTACTTGACGTCCCATTCGGCGATACCGGCATCCGCCATGGCGACCGACACCAGCGCGAACAGACGAGCGTTCTGATAAGGCGTCAGGCTGCGTGAACGGGACACCTGAGCGGTGATGTCGAGCAGTTGCCCCGGGGGCTTGTAGGTGCTGTTCGCGTCGTTGGCCCAGAACCAGGCAGCCGCGGTCTGGTCGGTCGTACGTGTCGTGGACCCGGCGGCTCCCAGGCTGCGGACCTGCTGCACCTGGTCGGCGTAGGCGGGACTGCTGATCAGGTCCTGGTAAGAGGCGTACTGTCCAGGCGTCGACGGCCGGAACTGGGATCCGGACGTGAGAGCCCACGGTTTCACCTTGCCCCATTCCGGGATGGCGGCCTGGCTTCCCTTGTTGCAGCCGGAGTCCGGGAGGTCCGGGTAACTGGTGGGCCTCCAGGCGCCAACCTTGCCGTCCGGGGTGTAGACGGCCTGGCTGTCCGAGCCGTCGGCGGTCCGGAACTTCCACATGTTGTTCGCCACCGTGCTGACCACCGTGGCGTCCAGGAGGTCGAAGTCCGTGGGGTTCGTGCCGAACCGCTCCTTGAACTTGTTGTCCAGGTAGGTCGTCTGGTCGGGGAACAGTTTGAGCAGGATGTTGTAGGCCGTGCGCCCCACCACCCGCTCCTCCTCGCCGGGTCCCTCGGACCAGGCCGCGTAGTTGACCGCCTGGAGGTAGGGGTCCGAGGTCATGGTGTGCCAGCGCAGTTGGTAGGAGCTCTCGGCATCGTAGATCGCCGCGTTCAGCTCGGCGGCGGCACGCGAGATCGGGCCCGGGGCGCCGCCGGCGGTCTTGATCGCGCCCAGTAACGCCTCGTTCCAGTACAGGACGGGGTCGCCGACGTAGTTCGGGGCTGCGGCCGCGGGCTGGGGAGTGAGAGCGAGCGCGCTCACGGCCGTGGCGAGAACGGTCGCGAGACTCACCGCTGTCGCGGGCAGACGGCTGCGTCTTGCTCTTCTCATACGGAACATGCTGGGGAGTTCCTCTCTGCCGATGCCTCGACCGCTCAGGGGTGCGGTACGGAGGTGCGATGTGCGGAGGTGCTCTGCCTTGCGCACCGCAACGTATGCGCGGCCCATGTATGGGCACATCCGGTGGGTGATTGACACCACCGTCATCCCCAGGGTCTACAGGCGGCACGGGTAAACCCTGGCGGTATGGGCTCGCGTGGATGCGAAGGGCGCGGGGAACGCGCAGGAAGCCGAGGCTCCGCCTAGCCACTCACCTGCGGCCGCGAAGTCCCCGTCCGCGTCAGGTAATTCGACCCACGCCGGAGGACGCGACGCCTTCGACGGGCGCCTTCGGGGGTGCGCGGTGGACGCTGCGGGAACTGCTAGTGCGCGCTGGACTTCCCGGGAAGGTGAGCAGTGTCGGCGGTCAGGTCACGCCGACGTCGGTTGCGGCGGCGTACTCACCGCCCACCATCACCCACCCCCTTCGGCCTCGACCGGGTCACCGCCGCTTCTCTGAGTGAGCGGCCGTGCGACATCCGTACCGGTGTGGGGAGTAGCTGAACGGGACGACGTGTGATGACGTCGACGCCGCCCACATGCGTCCGAACGGGGGTGTCCTTAGTGTGGAGAGAGTCTAATTTTTGGGAGGCGATCCTCATGGCGAAGGTGCTCTTCGTGGTGAGCGGAGCCACGTACTGGGTGCTCAAGGATGGCACCAGGTATGCGACCGGTTACTGGGCGGAAGAATTCGCCGCACCGTACAAGGCGATTACGGAAGCCGGACATGAAGTCGTGGTCGCGACACCGAACGGGGTGACTCCGAATGTCGACATGATGAGCCTCCGGCCTTCGATGGCGGGAGGTGAACAGGGCGCCCTTGACCTGGAGGAGATCATTCGGTCCGCAGAGGTGATGCGTCGGCCCCTCAAGCTTTCGGACGTCCGGGTCGAGGACTACGACGCCCTGTATTTCCCCGGCGGACACGGACCGATGGCCGACCTCGCTCTGGATGCCGACGCGGGCAGGATCCTGACGGCGCAGCTCGCCTCGGACAGGCCGCTCGCGATCGTCTGCCACGCGCCGGCCGCCCTTCTCTCCACCCGTATCCATGGTGTTTCTCCGTTCAAGGGTTACCGGGTCACGGGTTTCACCAACGAGGAGGAGGAAGGGGTGGGTCTTGCCTCCAGGGCGCCGTGGCTGCTGGAGGACGAGCTCAAGGAAAAGGTGGGCGTCGACTACAGCCGTGGGCCGATATGGGAGCCCTACATGGTGGAAGACCGCAACCTCATCACCGGGCAGAACCCGCATTCGGCGGCCGTCCTCGCGGATCGGCTGCTGAAAACGCTTTCGTAGGCGCTGTCCACTTTCGCGGCTCTTGAATCGTGCAGGGGTGACGTCGATTCGGACGCAGATCGCCTGCCGATCAACATGCGTAGGACACCGGGCGAAGCGGTTGTTGTCGCTCTCGGCCTCGCAAGGGGGCGATGTCCCGGTAGTTCTCGTCGAGACGGGTGCATGGCCCGTTCGACCGTGTCGGCGTGGAAGCACGGCACTCGACCGGCTCGCGCGTACTCCCCATCGCTGAAAAAACGAAGCGGGCGACCCCGTATGGACAGTGAGCGGAAAGTAGCCATCGTCACCGGAGCCTCACGAGGTATCGGCGCGGCGCTTGTCGGGGCCTACCGCGGCCTCGGTTACGCCGTCACCGCGGCGGCACGTTCCCTTGAGTCGTCCACTGACCCCGAGGTGCTGTCGGTGCCCGGCGACCTGGCACAGCCGGGTATGGGTGCACGGGTGGTCGACGCGGCCATGGAACGCTTCGGCCGGGTCGACACGCTGGTCAACAACGCCGGTCTCTTCGTCGCCAAACCGTTCACCGAGTACACCGACGAGGACTACGAGTCGGTGATGAGGATCAACGTGCGCGGCGCGTTCGAGGCGACGCGCAGTGCGATCGCGGCCATGCTGGCGGGCGGCCGCGGCGGGCACGTCGTGAGCGTCTCCACCAGCCTCGTCGACAGCGCCGACGCCCGCGTGACGGGTGGACTGGCCTCCCTGAGCAAAGGGGCCTTGAACGGCCTCACGAAGTCGTTGGCGATCGAGTACGCCACCCGCGGTGTTCGCGTCAACGCCGTCGCTCTAGGAGTCATCCGCTCGTCGATGCACCCCACCGATCCTGGCGGCACCATGGCGGCGCTCCACCCGGTCAACCGGATGGGCGAGGTCGAGGACGTGGTGCGAGCGATCCTCTATCTGGAGCAGGCCCCGTTCGTCACGGGCGAGATCTCCCACGTCGACGGCGGTCAGAGCGCAGGCCACTGACGGTGCGTCGGAGTCCCGGCGACAAGGGTCGGAGTCTGCTGGCGCACGGGTGAGGACCTTGTCCCGGTCGCTGCGGCGAAGGTGGTGTGGGCAGTCGTGTCGGCCTGTCGACACGTCGAGGCCCGGACGTCAGGAACAGGCGGGCGGACGCCAGGCACAGGTCTCCGTGACTACGAGCCTCGCCGTCCCGCCCGCCGTTGACGCGGACGCGAAGTAGGGGCCGAGACACACCGACCTGACGTGACAGCGCGCCAGAGACCAGGCAAGTGCGGCTTATAGGTTAGTTACGTGACGAATGTTCCGAAATGGCTTGTCCTTTCGTCGGGTTCCGGACCCCTCCTGTTCACCGCAGGCTGGGTGGTCGCGGCTCACATGGAGGGTTCGGCCTACGACCCCGTCAGGCAGACGATCAGTGTCCTGGCCGCTTACGGGGCGGCAGGCTCCTGGGTGATGACCTGCGGTCTGCTGGCGCTGGGTGTGTGCCACATGCTCACCGCATGGGGGCTACGTCCCGCCGCCGTCGCAGGCCGAGTCGCCCTCGCCGGGGGCGGAGTCGCCGCACTGCTGGTGGCGGTGATCCCGGCGCCGGACAGCGGAGGTTCGCTGCGGCACGGAACCGTCGCAGGAGTCGGCTTCGCGTTACTCGCGGTCTGGCCGGTCCTGGCGGCCGACGGTCGCGGCAGTGCGCCGTGGGCGCTGAGACGGGTGCCGTCCTTCACGGTGACCGCTGTCATGCTCGTGGGTGCGGCGTGGTTCGTGGTCGAGACACAGCGCCATGGCGCCGCGGGTGTGGCCGAGCGCTTCGTGACAGCCCTTCAGTCCTGCTGGCCCTTCGTCGTGGTTGCCTCGTGCCTGCTCGAATCGAGGAATGCGAGGACACCGTCGGCCTGACACAGGCGGCTCACCGCTGCCCGGCTGTTCAGCCGGGGAGTCCACTGTCTGACCGGCGTGGTGCCCCAGAAGGTGCCGAAGAGCCAGTCCACGGCCCGAGAGCCAGGCCCAGGTTCGAGGGCGGTCGGTCGTACACGGGCTCGGCGTCGGCCGGGACCTCCCGCTAAAACTCTCGACGGGTCGAGGTCCCGCCGCTCCCGCGAGCGCCACTGTCCGCTCCGTGCCTAGGTCACCCCGCGGCCCCCGGGGGACACGGCGCTGCGTCGGCTGCCGGACCGTTCACCTATCGGCGGCGTCGGTGGCAGAGTGGCCACATGTGCGGTCGATACGTCTCCACCCGTAGTCCGAAGGACCTTGTCCAGCTCTTCCACGTCACAGACTGGCCCCCCGAGGAAACTCTGGCGCCCAGCTGGAACGTGGCGCCGACCGACGAAGTGTGGGCGATCCTGGAGCGCACCCCGCGCGGACACGAGGACGCCGCACCGGAGAGCAGACAACTACGGCCGCTGCGGTGGGGCTTGGTGCCGTCGTGGGCCAAGGACATCAAGGTCGGCGCCCGCATGATCAATGCCCGGGTGGAGACCGTCCACGAGAAGCCCGCCTACCGCCGCGCCTTCCTCAAACGCCGCTGCCTGCTGCCCGCCGACGGCTTCTACGAGTGGGAGCAGATCAAGGACGAGGGGACGGGCAAGGCCCGCAAGCAGCCGTACTTCATCCACCCCGAGGACGACCAGGTCATGGCGCTCGCCGGACTCTACGAGTACTGGCGCAACCCGGAGGTCGACCAGGACGACGACCCGGCCGCCTGGCTGGTGACCTGCACGATCATCACCACCGAGGCCACCGACACGGCCGGACGCGTACATCCGCGCATGCCGCTGGCGCTCACCCCGGACCACTACGACCAGTGGCTCGACCCACGTCACCAGAACCCCGACCAACTGCGCGCGCTGCTGACCCAGCCCGCGGAAGGCCACCTCGACGCTCGCCCGGTCACCACGGGCGTGAACAACGTCCGCAACAACGGCCCGCAACTTCTCGAGGAGATCGCACCGTAGTCCGGCTCGGGGGAAGCGGTTGTGTCCGATTTCCGTCCGGGCCCAGCGACCTGATCTCGGTTGAGGGGGGGGCGGCACCGGAACCGGGCACGAAGGGCTCGAGTACGGTCTTCCGCTCCGTACCTCACCGGCCCAGTGGTGGGCCGTCGCGTCCTCCGGCCCCGGGGCAATCATCGTTCGGCGAGAAGGCTGCTCGGTTACCATCGCGTTGGCCGTGGTCGTCGCGGCCGCCGTCCCGACCGGAGGGGGACCCATGGGCCGGAGACTGGTCGGCACGGTGACCGGTCTGCTCGTGTTGTTCCTCGGCAGCCTCGCCTTCAACGCCGCCTCCGGACAGAGCCATTGGCCCGGCCCGCTCGACTTCGTACGCGTCCATCCCTGGGTGGTGCTCCTGCTGCTCGTCCCGCTCGCGGGCATCGAGCTGTGGCTGCAGCCGCGCGGTGGCCGTACACCGCGCCCGACCCCGCCAGGGACGTACCGGCTGCCACCCCGCAACACCCATTTCACCGGCCGCGACGCCACGTTGAGGGAGTTGCGGCAGCGCCTCACGGCCTCGGACGGCGTCGCGATCCAGGCCGTACACGGGCTGGGCGGTGTCGGAAAGACGCAGCTCGCCGTCGAGTACGCGTACCGCTACCGGTCGAAGTACCAGTTCGTGGCCTTCATCGACGCGGAGGACCCCGACCTGGTGGCGTCCCAATTCACCTCTCTGGCACGGGAGCTGGGGCTGGTGGAGGTGAGCGCGGGCCAGGTCGTCCCCGGTGTGTACGGCAAACTGGGAGACCGCAGACCCTGGCTGATCATCCTGGACAACGGCGAGAAGCCGGGCACCCTCGTGCACGCACTGCCCTCGGGAGACCTCGCGCGACACGGACATGTCGTCGTCACGACCAGGATGAGCGGCTGGTCGGGCACGGCCGGTGTGGTGGACCTGGAAGTGTTCAGCAGGCAGGAATCGGTGGAACTCCTGGTGCGACGGGTGCCCGGCACATCCGCGGAGACCGCCGCCGGCATCGCGGAACAACTGGGCGACCTGCCGCTGGCCTTGGAACAGGCCGCCGGTTACATGGACTACAACCAGACGTCGCCGGAGGAGTACTTGGCGCTGCTCACCTCGCGACTGGACGACATGATCGCGCGGGGTGAGCTGGCGGACCGGCCGGCCGTGGTCGTATCGACGCTGTGGCAACTCAGCGTGCGCAGGCTGGAGCGCGAGCAGCCACAGGCGGTGCGGCTGCTGGAGCTGTGCGCCCTGCTGGCGCCGGAGCCGATCCCTCTGGACCTGTTCACCGGCGGCTCGGAACCGCTCATCACCGCGGCAGCCGACCCGTTGACGTGGGACACGACGGTCGGTGCACTAGCCGGCCTGGGTCTCGCACGGCGCGAGGAATCCGCCCTCGTACTGCACCGTCTGGTCCAGGCGGCGATCCGGGCCTCGATGACGGACGAGGCGCTCGCCGCCGCCCGAGTCCGGCTGTGCCGTGCCCTGTTGGCCGCTGTGCCGCACGACATCCACGGCGACCCGGACGCCCGTCCACGCTGGCACCGGCTGCTCGCACATGTGCTGACCGTGACCAAGGGCGAACCACCCGCCGAATGCGCCGCGGAGACGGCGATGCTGCTGCGGCTCGCCTCGGAGTTCCTCCTGCAGATCGGTGACCGCCACCTGGCGCGGCCCCTGTGCGAACGCGCTCTCGCGCTCGACGAGGCGCTGGGCGGACGCGACGCTGAGGTCGCCTTCGACCTGATCGCCCTGGCACAGATCCACCGGGATCTCGGAGCGCCCGGGACGGCCCGGCCGCTGGCGGAGCGCGCGCTGAGCCTGCACGAGGCGAGCCTGCCGGCACAGAGTCCCGCCATCGCGACCGATCTCGCGACGCTCGCGCGGACGCTGTGCATGCTGGGCGAGCACGCGACGGCGTTGCCTCTGGCCGAGCGGGCGCTGCGTATCGACGAGGCGGCGTACGGTCCGGAGTCCCCCTACGTGAGCTTCGACCTGGTCGCCCTGGCCACCGTCCACTTCGACCTCGGCGACCCCGCCACAGCCGTACCGCTGATCTCGCGGGCACTGCGCATACGCGAGGCCGTCTACGATCCCGGGCACCTGTACATCGGGTACGCGCTGCTGTTCAAGGCTCGGGCACTCCACGCGTTGGACGACTCCTCCGCGGTCGAGTTCGCTCGTCGCGGCGCGCAGAACCTGCGCACCCAACTGGGCAGGACGCACCCCAAGACAGTGGAGGCGTTCGCGTTGGTGGACCAACTCGAACGGTGACCGGACGGGGCGCAGCGACAACAGCCGCCCTACACGGCCGCCCGCTCGACCGTGGTCACTGACCATCCGGGTGCATGAAGCGCCGTACGTGCGCTGTGAACAGCAGCGAGGGCGCGCGGCAGGCACTACGGTCTCTACGTAGCGGACGCAAACCTTGAGCGGAGGGCCCCCGTGCTGAAGCAGGTCGCGGAAGGTGTGCTGGTCCACGAGAGCGAGTTCGTGCGGAGCAACGCCGTTGTCGTCCAGGGCCGTGGCGGCGTGCTGCTCATCGACGCCGGGGTGACGGGCCAGGAGATGACCTGCCTCGCGAACGACCTGTCCGACGCGGGCCGGACCGTCGTGGCGGGGTTCTCGACGCACCCCCACTGGGACCACTTGCTCTGGCACTCCCTCCTCGGCCCGGCGCCTCGATACGGCACAGCTCGCTGCGCCGCCACCGTCCGCCAGCGGCTGTCCGGCGAGGATGCGACGGCTCGCGTGAAGGCGTTGATGCCGCCGGACATCGTCGATCAGGTACCGCTGGACCTCCTCGGCCGCATCGGGGGACTGCCCGCCGGGAGTGCGCAGGTTCCCTGGGACGGCCCGCTCGTCCGGGTCATCGACCATGACGCGCATGCCTCGGGCCACGCGGCACTGTTGATCGAGGAATACGGTGTCCTCGTCGCCGGAGACATGTTGTCCGACGTCCTCATTCCGATGCTCGACCTGACTGACACCGTGGACCCCGTCGAGACCTACCTCGCCGCCCTGAGCGTTCTCGACGACGCGGCGAAGGGCGTCGAAGCCGTGATCCCCGGCCACGGGTCCGTCGGCCGAGGCCACGAGGTACGTGCCCGCATCGACCGGGACCGCGCGTACGTACAGGCCGTGCGTGACGCTCGCGTCCCCAGCGACCCACGGATCGGCCCCACGGCGACGTACGGCAGGGACTGGCTCCCCGGTGTCCACGAGCGCCAAGCACAGCACCTCGCGGGCAGAGGCCGAGGGCTTGGGACGCCCGACTAGGACTTGTCCCTTCAGGGCGGTGGCGTAGGACACGCGTTGTCGACAGCACACATACCGGCACGCCGTGACCATCGAACGGCCATGTCTCTGACCGGCGTTGAGCTGCCGCTCTCAGGACGCCTCGCAGGAACGCAGAGCCACGCCACCGCGCGGGTCGGTCTGCAAGGGTCAGGACACGGGCGCAGTCGGAGATCGCCTCAACGCGGCTGATACCTGCTCGACGGAGAGAGAGGGCGGTCGGTCGCAGACAACGCCGACGGCATGGAGAGTCCGTAGGCCCTTACGGGGTCGGGTGTCCACGTCCGCGCTCCGACTTCCCGCCAGACACATCAGGAGCCGGAGCACGGAGACGGGGTGCTCAGGCGTGGGGCACGACGGCCACGGGGCACGGCGCGTGGTGGAGGGCGGCGTGTGCGACGGAGCCGATGTGCGTGCCGATGGGGGAGTGCCGTACGCGGCGTCCGACGACGACGAGCCGCGCTTCCGCTGCGGCGGCCAGCAGCACCTGCCCGCCGCTGCCCATCTCGACATGCTCGATGACCGGAACGTCGGGGAACCGGTCACGCCACGGCGCGAGAGCCGTCCGCAAGGCCTTCTCCTCGTACTGCACCAGCCCGCCCGCCTCATCGGCCAGCCGCAACGACCCGGGGCTGTACGCGTAGACGGGAGGCAGGCTCCACGCCCGCACCGCACGTACGGCGGCGCCTCGGACCGCCGCTTCCCGGAAGGCGAAGCCGAGAACCTCGGCGCCGTCCTCCCCGGAACCCTGCTGGCCCACGACGATGTCACCCGCGTGGCGCACTTCCGCGCCCTGGGGCGCGCGGACGGAGACGACAGGACGGGGAGCCGCGGCGATCACCTGCTGTCCGTAGGAGCCCAGCAGGAAGCCGACCAGCGCGCCATGTCCCCGGGAGCCGAGCACCAGCATCTCGGCGCGCTCCGCCTCGGCCAGCAGGGCCGGCACCACGGTGTCCGACACGACCTCGGAGGCCACCGACAGCTGCGGATGCCGGGTGGCGACCCGGGTCTCGGCCTCACGCAGCATGCCGCGGACGGACTTCGCCTGCGTCTCCGGGTCCTGTACGACGGGCACGTCGAGGGGCTGCCAGAGCCAGGCGTGTACCAGGCGCAGCGGTGTTCCGCGAAGGGCGGCCTCCTCGGCGGCCCAGTCCACTGCCGCCAGACTCTCGGCGGAACCGTCCACTCCTACGGTGATCGCGGGGGTCATCGCGTGCCTTCCTCATAGGTCTGATGGGGGCATGGCGGTGCGGGCCGTTGTCCCCACCACCCAGCATCGGTCCGTGGGCCGCGCCGGGGGAGGGCCGACCGGCCCTCGACGCACGGCCGTTCGGCCGCAAGCGGGGGTCGGTGCGGAGCGGTCCGGCTACGGGGCTGGGGCCGACGTCTCGCTCGTCGGCGCGCCTGCCCCCTGGTTCGTCAGAATCGCGCCCGCGACCACGTCGACGAGGCGGTCGGCGCGTGGCGCGAGAGAGGGCTGGTCGCCAAGCCAGGCCAGCATGGCCACCAGCGCGAACAAGTCGGCGCCGTCGATGTCGCGCCGCGCCACGCCAGCCTCCTGAGCGCGGCTGAGGAGC
This sequence comes from Streptomyces sp. NPDC028308, assembly GCF_055565855.1. Taxonomy (NCBI): domain Bacteria; kingdom Bacillati; phylum Actinomycetota; class Actinomycetes; order Kitasatosporales; family Streptomycetaceae; genus Streptomyces; species Streptomyces sp. NPDC028308. The sequence continues at coordinate 178,224 of NZ_JBVHTO010000008.1, read as the reverse complement.
CGCGCACCGGCTGCGCGCAGGGTGACGCACGAAGCGTGGAGTGCGGACTCGGTGTCCTCGATGGCAGCCGCCATCAGCACGGTCACGCCCCGGTACTCGGTCGTCCAGGCGATGCAGTCGCGCAGCCAGGAGAGGAGAGCATGCTCGGGGGAGCTTGACGTCTCGAACTCGGTCGCTTTGGCGGTGAGTTCCTCGAAACTCGTATGGAGCAGGGCTTCGAGGAGGGCCTCGCGCGTGGGGAAGTGCCGCAGGAGCGTCGCGAGTCCGACGTCGGCCTTGCGGGCGATGTCGCGCAGCGAGACGTCGACCCCCTGCTCGGTGAGCGCGGCACCCGCGACTGCGAGCAGGTGGTCCCGGTTCTTCCTGGCGTCGGCCCGCATATGTCCCTCTTGACTATCCGGATCAGTGGTCCGTATATTCGGATCACTGGTCCACTTATATGGATCGCTGATCCGAATAAGCGTATCCCGCGATGCGAGCAGGAGAAAACGATGCCGACACACACGATGCGAGCGGTCCGGCTCCATGAGCACGGCGGACCCGAGGTTCTGCGGTACGAGGATGCGCCAGTCCCCGAGCCGGGGCCGGGCGAGGTGCTTGTCCGTGTTCACGTGGCGGGCGTCAATCCTCCGGACTGGTACCTCCGCGGTGGACTGACCACGATGCCCGGGGAGGCGGAATCGACGGTCAGTCTGCCCGCGATTCCAGGGACGGACGTATCGGGCGTGGTCGAGTCCGTCGGGGCTGACGTGGAGGACTTCTCCGTGGGGGACGAGGTCTTCGGCCTGCTGCGCTTTCCCAGCTTCGACGGCAGCGGCTACGCGCAGTACGTGGCCGCGCCGGCGTCGGACCTCGCGCACAAGCCGGCGAGCCTCGACCACGTGCACGCCGCCGGGGCGCCCATGTCCGGGCTCACCGCGTGGCAGTTCCTCATCGACCTCGGACACGATCACCCTTCCCCCTTCCAGGGCACCCTGCATCGTCCGACGGCGCTCGACGCGGACACGACGGTGCTCGTCAACGGCGCGGCGGGCGGCGTCGGCCACCTCGCCGTACAGCTGGCGAAGTGGAAGGGGGCTCGCGTCATCGCCGTTGCGTCAGGCGCGCATGAGGAGTTCCTGCGCGAACTCGGTATCGACCAGTTCATCGACTACACCAAGAGTCGCCCTGAGGAAGTCGTGCGTGACGTCGACCTCGTTCTCGATGCTGTCGGTGGCCCCGAGAGCGCGCGCTTCCTGCGCACGCTCAAGCGCGGCGGAGCCCAATTCCCCGTGCTGCCAGGAGAGTTCGATGAGGAGGAGATCGCGAAACTGGGCGTCACGGTCTCGAGCGCCCAGGTCCGCTCGAACGGGGCGCAGCTCGCCCAACTGGGCCGACTGCTGGCGGCGGGCACGGTCCGTGTCGCCATCGACAGCACGTTCCCACTGGCAGACGCCCGCGCGGCCCACGAGCGCGCCGCCCGAGGACACATCCGGGGCAAGATCGTACTCACGGTCGCTTAGGGACGACCGGCTTCTCGTCCGTCTCCGATGCCAGCCCGACGGCCTCTTCTCGGAGGTTCCTCCCGTGAGCCCTGTTGTACGTCACCGCCGTGGCAGTGCCTCTGCGTACGCGGCACAGCATCGGTGTGCGCGGGGCGGTATTTCGCTGAGCTGTCGCCGGAGCGCCCCAAGCGCGCGGTGTCGATCCCGCTGTCGCTGCTTGCACGTCCCGATGAGCAGGACCCCTGACAGGAAGTTGGTGGGTCGGACCACGGAACCCCGTGTGCGGCTGCCTTCGGCAGAGCAGGGGCAGCGTCCTGGCCTCGTGCGAACAGCGCAGAGAGACTGCCGTGACGCCTCAGTCGAGGCAGAACTCGTTGCCCTCGATGTCCTGCATCAGGATGCACGACTCGTTCTCGTCGTCGGCCGCCATCAAGTGCACGCGTACCGCGCCGAGTGCGACCAGGCGTGTGCACTCGGCCTCCAGTACGGCGAGGCGTTCTTCGCCTACGAGCCCGGTCCCCACGCGCACGTCCAAGTGCACCCGGTTCTTGACGACCTTGCCCTCGGGAACCCGCTGGAAGTACAGCCGGGGGCCGACGCCCGTGGGATCACTGCATGCGAACCATGCCCCCCGGCGCTCGGCCGGTAGCGCGCGGTTGTAATCGTCCCAGGTGGCAAATCCATCCGGCGGCGGCGGTGCGACGTACCCCAACACCTCGCACCAGAAACGAGCGACCCGCTCAGGGTCCGCGCAGTCGAAGGTGACCTGGAACTGCTTGATCGACGACATCGGTCCACCATAGTGCCGTGTGCACTTCACCGTGGCCTCAGGTGGCAATGCCGCGCTGCCTGCCGCAGGGCCCCATGCGGGATGGGTTGCCTGACGCGCCGAGTTGCGGGGGGATGTTCGATCACTGAATCATCCAGGCAGGGTCAGGCAGGCTGCCACAGTTCGATTCTGTTGCCCTCTGGATCCGTGACCCAGCCGAAGCGTCCGACGCCGTCCATGTCCTGTGTCTCTTCCGCCACGTCGGCGCCCTTGGAGCGCAGTTGCGAGAGCATCGCGTCCAGGTCGCGGACCCGGAAGTTCAACATGGTCTGCTGAGTGTGGGAGTTGAAGTAGTCGGTCCCTGACTCGAAGGCCGCGAACACCGTGGGTCCGGCTTCCTGGTGCCACTGCCCGTTCTCGTCGATGTCCAGACCCAGGCAGTCGCGGTACCAGGAGGTCAGGGCAGCCGGGTTCGCGGCGCGCATGAAGTGTCCGCCGATGCCAAGCACTCGTTCCATGCGGCCATCCTGCCATCCTGCCGGCACGTCGACCGGCTGCCCCGCACGGCGACCGGGACGGCCGGCGACCTCCAGCACATCGTGGCGCCGTAGCCCTCTGAGAGGGCATGCGACCGGGGCATGCCGCTGCTTTCAGCCTGTCGCGTGCTCCTGTGCGGGTGTTCCGCCCTCCTGGGGGGCGGCCCAGGAGGCGAGCAGGCGCAGGCCCTGCTCCGTGGGTGAGCCGGGTTCGGCGGTGTAGATGGTCAGTGTCAGGCCGGGCTCGGCGGCCATCTCCAACCCCTCGTAAGCGAGGGTGAGTTCGCCGACGGCCTGGTGATGGAAACGCTTGGTGCCGGTGCCGTGGAGGCGGACGTCGTGGGCTCCCCAGCGGGTGCGGAACTCGTCGCTGCGGGTGGACAGCTCGCCGATGAGGTCGTGCAGGTCCTTGTCATGAGGGTTGCGGCCGGCTTCCGTACGCAGGATGGCGACGACGACGTCGGCCGCCTGGTCCCAGTCGGGATAGAAGCGGTGGGAGGCGGGGTCGAGGAAGTTGAAGCGGGCGAGGTTCGCCTGGTTCGACGGCGTGGCGTAGACGTCGTCGTAGAAGGCGCGGGCGAGCTGGTTGGCGGCGAGTACGTCCATGCGGCCGTTGCGGACGAAGGCGGGCCCGGCGGTGAGCGCGTCGAGGGTCCACTGCAGGCTGCGGCGCGGCTGCCACTGCCGGGGGCTGCGGCGGCGGGGCCGGGTCAGGGCGTCGGAGCCGTCGGCGGCTTGGGCCAGATGGAGGAGGTGGGCGCGTTCGGCGTCGTCGAGCTTCAGGGCCCGGGCGACCGCTTCGAGGACGGCGGGGGAGACGCCCGCGAGACTGCCGCGCTCCAGCTTGGCGTAGTACTCCACGCTCATGTCGGCGAGCGCGGCGACCTCGCTCCTGCGCAGGCCAGGGACACGGCGGCGGCTGCCGGAGGGCAGTCCCGCCTGCTCGGGGGTGATCTTGGCTCGCCGCGAGGTGAGGAACTCGCGGACCTCTGCTCGGTTGTCCACGACATCGACGGTACGTCCTGCGCGCGGCCGGAGGGATGTACTGCCGGTACACCCCTTGCTGATGACTGGCTACCGGCCCCGGCAGCGGGTTACCTGGGTGACGTGGTGCTTTCCGCCAGGTCGTGCCGGTGGACCGGGCGGGCGGCCCGCACCCGGCCTCAGGCGGCCCCACCACCGGTGCCGGGTCCGCACCCGTACGAGGTGCCTGCCGGCTCATCCCGGCGCCCACCCCTCCACAAGCGAAGGAATCCCTCATGCGCGGAGCAGTGATCCACGCCCCCGGCGACGTTCGATTCGAGACCCTGGACGACCCGAAGATCCTCCAGCCGACCGACGCGATCATCCGCACGGCCGTCACCTGTGTATGCGGCTCCGATCTGTGGCCCTACCGCGGCCTGGAGCCGATCGGTGACGCGCACCCGATGGGTCACGAGTACGTCGGCTTCGTCGAGGAGGTCGGAGCCGAGGTCACCGCCGTCGAGCCGGGCCAGTTCGTCGTCGGTTCGTTCGCCACCTCCGACAACAGCTGCGCGAACTGCCGCAACGGCTTCCAGTCGAACTGCCTGCACCGGGAGTTCATGAGTACGTGCCAGGCGGACTACGTGCGCATCCCGAACGCCCAGGGCACCCTGGTCGCCACCGACGAGGTGCCGGGGGAGGAGTTCTGGCCCGGCCTGCTGGCCGTCTCCGACGTCCTGGGCACCGGCTGGTGGGCCGCTGACGCCGCCGAGGTGAAGCCCGGCTCCACCGCGGTCGTGGTCGGCGACGGCGCGGTCGGACTGTGCGCGGTGATCGCAGCCAAGGAGATGGGCGCGGAACGCATCATCGCCATGAGCCGCCACGAGTCCCGGCAGAAGCTCGCCCTGGAGTTCGGTGCCACCGACATCGTCAGCGAGCGCGGGGACGACGGCATCGCCCGTATCAAGGAGCTGACGGGCGGCATCGGCGCCGACAGCGTGCTGGAGTGCGTCGGCACCGCGCAGGCCATGCAGCAGGCCCTGCACACGGCGCGCCCCGGCGGCACCGTCGGCTTCGTAGGGGTCCCCCACGAGGTGGCCGTGGACGGACAGGAGCTGTTCTTCTCCCATGTCGGTCTGCGCGGCGGCCCCGCCCCCGTACGCCGCTACCTGCCCGACCTGATCGAGCGCGTCCTGAGCGGCCGCATCGCCCCAGGCAAGGTCTTCGACCTCACCCTGCCCCTCGACCAGGTCGCCGAGGGCTACCGGGCGATGGACGAGCGCCGCGCCATCAAGGCCCTTCTCAAGCCCTGACCTGCCCGCACACCTCGCAGGGGCCGGCCGCCGGCCTGCCCAGAACCGGTTCCACACGTTCAGGAGTACTCGTCGTGACCACCTACGCCCTTGTCGGCGCCGGTCCCGGACTGGGACTGTCCTGTGCCCGCCGCTTCGGCGCCGCCGGACACGGCGTCGCGCTGATGTCCCGCAGCACCGAGCGCCTCGACGGCCTCGTCGCCGCACTGGCCGGCGAAGGGATCAACGCCCGCGGCTACACCGCCGACGTCCTCGACCCCGCCTCACTCACCGCGGCCCTCGAGGCGGCGGCCGAGGACCTCGGGCCCGTGGAGATCCTCCAGTACAGCCCGGTGCCACGCGCCGACCTCATGAAGCCCGTCCTCGCCACCCGGGCGACTGATCTGGACGACCCGCTCGCCTTCTCGGTCAAGGGGCCCGTCACCTGCGTGAACGCCGTTCTCCCCGGCATGAGGGCACTCGGCAGGGGCACGCTGCTCTTCGTGAACGGAGGCAGCGCGGTGCGCCCGCACCCCGACCGTGCCGGCACCTCCATCGCGTTCGCCGGCGAGAGCGCCTATGCGGCGATGCTGCACGACGCGCTCGCCGCGGAGCACATCCACACCGCGCAGCTGATCATCCCCGGCGCGATCCGTCCCGAGGCCGAGCACTCCAGTCCGCAGGCCCTGGCCGAACGGCTGTACGCCCTGCACACTGAGCGCGACGGATTCCGGCACTACGCCGAACCGCTGCCCACCTGATCACTGCCGACGCGTGCGCCCTTGCCCAGGCCCCGGCGCCGCCTTCTTCGTCGGTGTCACGCTGCCCGTCGATGGCGGTGACGCCGCCCAGTAGAACCACGCAACACACGAACGAAGACACAGCGAAAGGTTCATCGTGGAGTTCATCAAGCCCCAGTCCACCAGCAAGGCCCCGGCCGACTGGTTCACCGGGGACGTCTGGTGGGACGTCATCGTGGCCGGGCAGGAACCGTCGAGGATGCGTGCGAATCTCGTCCGCTTCTCACCCGGCGCCCGCACCAACTGGCACGCCCACGCCGTGGGTCAGACGCTGCACGTGGTCTCGGGCATCGCCCTCATCGGCGTACGCGACGGAACCGTCTTCGAGGCGCACCCCGGCGAGACCGTCAGCTGCCCGCCCGACGAGGAGCACTGGCACGGTGCCGCTCCCGACCGTTTCATGGAGCACATCGCGATGTGGGAGGGCACAGGCGACGGCACTCAGGAAACCCGGTGGGCGGAGCCCGTGACGGACGAGCAGTACGACGGCCCCCGCACCCGCAACCAGTGAATTTTCCTCTGCAGCAACGGACTTGATGGCCAACCCCGTCTCTGGCCTGATCGACGAGCGAGGTCGGTCGGCATCCGCGCGGAGAGTGGGCACCCTGGTGGCACGACTTCGGTGCAGGGGCGCGGGCGGGGCGCGCCGTGCCCGGCCCGGGCGGGTGACAGGCCGGCGCTGTGCCGGCGGCACGACGTATCGGCGGGCGCTCCGCGAACGCTCGCCGATACACCGGCGGGTCCCATCTGCCTTAAGTACCGGGCCTGTCAGCCCAGGAGCTTCACGGCCTGGTAGTACGTCCAGGCGGTGCTGTCGCAGGTTGTCTTCGTGGCGCCGGTGTAGCGGGCGCACACTCGCTTGAGGTCCTCGTAGAGTGCGCTGTCGAGCCGCGGCTTGTTGGCGGCGAAGGTGCCGGCGGCCTTGTAGTTGCGGTAGCCGAAGTCGTGCCGTGCGCAGGAGGTGCTGAAGGGGAAGCCGAGGGGGTTGTCCGGCGAGCTGGAACAGTAGTCGGTGGACCAGTCGAACCCGTAGGCGCTCCACGTGGACTGGTTGGCTCGGGCCGCGGTCCAGGCGCTGTAGCTCGACGCGCTGGTCTGCGTCCAGCTCGACAGCACTTGCGGCTTGTCGGCGGGCGCGGCTTCCGCGGTCGCGGCGCCGGCGATGACGGTGGTGACGGCCAGCGCCGAGGCGGCGAGTCCGGTGGCGAGTCTGCGGTGCATTCCCACACCTCCACGAGGCTGCGGTCCGCGTGTCGGACCGCAGGTTCATGTCAAGATGATGTGCATCCCGGGCACCTCTTCACACCTCTCGCGCCCCAAAGGTTCGTGAACTCCATCCGGATTCAAGGAGTTGCCGAGCGGAGGTGGACGGACGCCTTCGTCGGAAAGGGGTAAGTCTGCTCAACTCGCCCTGTAGCAATGGGGGTTGTTGCTGCCGGATGGGTGTCACGGAGGTATCGCCTCGATCACCTCGCGGAGGCTCCGCAACACGGACCCGAGCTCGTGCCGCGGTGGTGTGGCGAGCGCCAGCCGGAGTGCTGCCGGGCGGACGGGACCGGTCGCGAAAGCATCGGCGGTGGACACGAGGATGCCCTCGTCGGCGAGCAACGCCGCGACGCTGTCCGGGCGTTGATGCGGTTCCAGGCCCAGCCAGACCATGTACGAGACCGGATGCGCCGTCAGTCGCATGCCTGCGAGCGCGGTGCGGGCGATTTTCTGGCGGACGGCAGCGTCGTGTCGTCGCTCCTCCTCCCAGCGCGCGACCGTGCCGTCGGCCAGCCAGCGGGTGGCGAGCGCGGTGATGAGACCTGGGGCGCCCCAAGCGGCCAGGCGCAGGCTTCTGGTGACCGGGTCCACGTAGCGGCCGGGCAGTACCGCGAAGCCGAACCGCAGACCGGCGGCGACGTTCTTGGACAGTCCGGCGACGTAGCAGGTGCGTTCGGGGGCGAGGGCCTGCAAGGGAGGAGGCGGTGCCGTCTCGAGAAAGGCGTAGGTCCCGTCCTCCACGATCAGGCAGTCATGGGCGCGGGCGATGGTGACGAGGCGGTCGCGGCATTCGGGGTCGAGGACCCAGCCGAGGGGATTGTGCAGCGTGGGCATCGCGTAGATCGCGCGGACGGGGCGTGTACGGCACAGCCGGTCGAGCGCGGCGAGGTCAGGGCCATCCTCCGTGACGGGGACCGGAGCCAAGTCAAGCCGGTTGGCAGCGGCCAGCAGCTTGATGCCGGGGTAGCTGAGGGCGTCGACGGCCAGTACGTCACCGGGCCTGGTCAGGGAACGCAGCACGCAGTCGAGCGCCTGCTGGGCGCCGCTCGTGAGCAGTGCGTCCGCAGGCGCCGCGTCGATGCCGCGGTCGAGCAGATAGGTGGCCACCACCGCCCGTTCGCCCAAGCGGCCGCCAGGCGGGTCCTGCCTCAGCAGAGCCTCCACCTCGCCCGAGACGGACAGCTCGCGCAATGCCTTGCGCAGGGTGTGGGCCTGGTCCTCATCCAGGGGCTGGTTGAAGGACAGGTCCGCGACCCGCGGCACCGGCAGCACACGCGACGCTTCGAGGCCGTCGTAGTGCGACTGCGTGCGTACGAACGTCCCACGTCCCGGCTCGCCCACCACCAGGCCCAAGGCGGCGAGTTCGGCGTACACGCGCGTGGCCGTGGCCAGGGCGACCCGTCGCTCGCGGGCGAGAGCCCGGTGTGTCGGAAGCCGGGTGCCCGCCGGAAGTCCGCCGGACCTGATCGACGCGGCGAACTCGTCGACGATCGCCTTGTAGGACGGTGGCCGCATCTGGCTCCCGCATCCGCCTGTATCCAGGACAATGTGTGGAGCGTCCCAGATTAGCGGTCCTAGCCTCGGTGCGTCCCATCCCAGGCGAAACGGAGCAGCGGTATGACCGTGAACATCGACCGGGACGGCCACGTCGTCACCGTCACCATCGACAGGGAACGCAAGCTCAACGCCCTCGACCACCCGACGATCGACGCGCTGCTCGGGAGTCTCGACCTCCTCGACGCCGACGACGCCGTGCGTGCGGTCGTCCTGACCGGCGCGGGGAGCCACGCGTTCAGTGCCGGCGCGGACATCCCCTCTCTGACGGCGAGCATCGCCGGCGGACCCGAGCGCGCACTCCGTGAGGTCGTCCGACGAGGGCACGCGCTGACCCGGCGTATCGAGGAATTCCCCAAGCCTGTGATCGTCGCCGTCAACGGGCTTGCCTACGGAGCGGGTTGTGAGATCACCGAGGCGGCTCCGCTGGCGATAGCCGCCGAACACGCCATGTTCGCCAAGCCCGAGATCTCCTTGGGATTCCCGCCGCCCTTCGGCGGTTCCCAGAGGCTGCCGCGGCACGTCGGCCGCAAGCGCGGCCTCGAGATGATCCTGACCGGCGACCCCATCACGGCCGGGCGGGCAGCGGAGATCGGGCTCGTCAACACCGTCGTCCCGGCCAGCGAACTCCTCGCTGCAGCACACCATTTGGCGGACCGGATCATCCGGCACGCGCCAACGGCCGTATCGGCCTGTCTGCGAGCGGTCACCCGCGGGATCAACCTCCCCATCGACGAAGGACTCGCGGTCGAGGCAGCGTGCTTCGCCGCGACTGTGCCCACCGAGGGAGTACGAACCGGGCTACGGCGGTTCCTCGACCGCGCAGCCGCGCGGCGATCCCCTGACGGCCGTGACACCCCGGCGCGAGAGCAGGAGTAGAGGCTTGCTCGACGGCCGGTGCAGGGTCGATGTAGCCATGACCCATGGCTGGCCGTGCGGTCGGTCGGCTGCTGGTGGCTGAGGGCACGGGTGTGAGGTGCCGTGCGGGTCGCCCCGTGCGTCATGGGGCTGTACCGGTTGCCCCCGGTCCGTGCAGGTCCGTAGGCGGTCGCACCCTCCTTCTCCCCTCACACTGCCCGAGCGTCCGCAGCGCCGGGGCCGCTGGTGCAGACGCCCGGGCGGGGGATTGCTTTCATACGTTCGGGTCACGGAAGGAACAACGGGCTGTGCGGCAGGTGAATGGGTCTTACCCTGGCGTCTCGGCATCGGTGTCGTGCGTGTCCGTGTGTTCGCGAGTTCATTTTTCGGGAGCGGCCTGTGGCCGAGTCGGCTGCGGCCGTTGAGCGGTCCGTGTTCAGGGACTTCGTAGAGCACGCCCTGAGCCACGGTGAGATGACGGGCGGCTTCCACAACCGCAACTTCCGGGTGCCACTGACGGAAGCGATGGCGCGTTGCGTCGGCAGTGAGCCTGGAGTGGCGGTGACGGTACGGCGCCGACTGCCCGACCCTTCCCCTGTGGTCGTCAGGACGTGGCAGGACGAGTCCGCGATCCTGGGCGCGCTGCAGGGGGTGTTGCCCCACGTGCCACGGTGTCTGGGCAAAATCGGTGACGTGGCCGTGCACAGCTTCGTGGAGGGCGTACCGCTCTCCAGCATCTGCAGGAACGGCAGGCCGGTGGAGCGGCGGTTGATCGACGCGCTGGCGGAGCTGCTGGTCCAGATGGTGCGGGTCCGCCGGGAGGCGTTGCCTGCGTTGCCGTCGGGCTGGCCCGACAACAAGGACAGCCGCGGATTTCTCCGTACTCTCGCACTGCGGACCGAACAGCAGGTGAGGAAGCCCAACTGGGCACAGTTCGGTGGGCTGTTCGCAGCCTTGGGTGTTCCCGAGGACGCGATGACCTCGTTCGCGCGGCGCGTTCCGCCGATGGCCCGTCGGCCGTTCAGCCTGCTCCACACCGACCTGCACCGTGACAACGTGATCTTCTCCCACCAGGGCGATCCGCTTCTAATCGGCGTGGACTGGGAGTTGGCCACCTACGGGGATCCGCTGCACGACCTGGCGACGCATCTGGTGCGCATGCAGTACCCGGACCACCAGTGGGAGGAGGTCAAGGACGCCTGGTACACGGCGATGCGAGGGGTCAGGCCGGCGGCGACCAACGGGGTGGAGAGCGACCTGCGCCATTACGTCGCGTTCGAGCGCGCGCAGTCCGTCTACCCCGACGTGATCCGGGCGGCGAAATCGTTGGGTACCGAACAAGGTCCAAGCGATCTGAAGGGCGCGGCGGTCGCGGTCCGGCGGGCACTGGAAGCCGCGTGCGCGCCCCTCAAGTTGGGCCGGGTGCCGGGCCTCAAGGAGATCCAGAGCGTCCTGCGCCGCTGGCACGCGGGTCAGCCCGGCCACCGCGTCCGATCCGGGCCGGCTGTGTCCGTGCAGTACGTACGGCCCGGCGAGCTCAGTGAGGAGAGCGTGGTCGAGGCCCTGGTCGCCGAAGGTGCGGCGCGTGCTCACCAGGTGTTCCGGGGCACCGGGCACCTGAACACCGTGGTGACGGTGAGCGGCGTCCAGAAGCCAATCGTCGTACGCCGCAGGCTTCCCTCGGCGGACAGCCGCAGGGAGCCGTGTTACTTCGACGAGCACCAGGTCCTCGATTCGATCGAGGCGCTGGGTGGCGTGGTGCGGGCCCCTCGGGTTCTCGCCCGCGGAGTCAGCGAGGTGTGTGAGCCGTTCGAGGTGCACTCCTACGCGGCGCCCTGCCCCGACGGCGTGAAGGTGCCCGAACCGCCGAGCCACCCGGTGAACGGTCTGCGCCTGAGCGAGGCGGACGACCTGGTCGACCAACTGTGCGCGCTGACCGCCATCGACGCCGCGGCGCTGGATGCCACCGTGGGCGACGGCACCTTCTACGCCTGGCTGAGCGACCGGCTGGTGGAACTCGTGGACGATCTCCCCAAGCGATCCCGGCAGTTGGCTCGCGTATTGGGGCTTCCCGACGCAGGGCGCCTGAAGTCCATTCTCTCCAGCCGGTCGGTCAGCCCGCGCAAGACCGTCTTGCTGCACGGTGATCTCAACCCGTGGAACCTCGTACGGGACGAGAGCGGGCGCGGCCTGGTCATCATCGACTGGGAGATGGCCATGGTCGGTGACCCCCTCTACGACCTGGTCCGGCACCTGCATCTCACCCCGCACAGCGCGGAGGTCAAGGGACGGATGTTCCGGCGCTGGGCGGGCAAGCTGGCACCGCAGTACACCCACCATTGGGAACAGGACGTTCGCACCTACCGGTGGATCGAGATCGTGCGGTCCGCGTACGTCGACCTCGACCGTCTGGTCACCGGCGAGGGAACCGACATGCCCAACGTGCGCCGGGCCGTGGACTCCTACGCCATGACGCTGTCCGCGGCGCAGGCGTCCCTTGGCCTGAGCAGCGCCCGCACGGTCAATTCACATCTCCACCTGGCGCTTCCCCTCGGCGAACACAAGCCGCGGGCAACTCCGGCGCGGGGGCCACGCGCTGGCCGCTGACATCGTGCTCTCGGGTTGAGACACCGCATCGTTTGAGTAGTGCGCCGACCCTGCGTTCCCGTCGGGTGATGTGTCGTCGGGTTGAATGGCCCCGTGGTCAGACGACGCAGGACGAAGAAGCGGCCGGCCTTCGGGATCCCTGGCGAGGTCATCCTGCTGAGAGGCCGGAACGACTGGCCCTACACGTTCGGCGCCGACGACGCGCGCGGCGGATGCGGCAAGGTGTCGATGGCTGCCGAGTCGGCACCCGAGGACGTGCGGGCAGCGGTCTCCACGCAGCTGGCAGACCTCATTCGCACTCTTCATGGCGTCGAGATCGACGTCGTGTGGTCGCCCCTGACGTCGGATTCATGGGTCGGGCGGATCACTCCCAGCGACGCGCCCTGAGTCTTGCGGCGCCCGCCGGCAGTCGGTGCTGTCGGTGGCGCATAAGTCGTGGACGGGTCAGCTTGACTTCAAGCGCTTGAAGTATCGGAGGCTGTTCACATGGCAGGAGCGACCAGAGAGCGAGCGGCGGATCTGACCATCCAAGAGATGGCGCGAAGGTCAGGGTTCAGCGAGCCCACGCTCCGCTACTACGAGAAGATCGGCCTGTTGGGAACGGTCGGCCGGGACGAGACCAGCGGTCACCGTCGGTACGGACCGGCGACCGTGGAGCGGGTCGAAGCACTGTCCTGCCTGCGTTCGGCAGGGATGGCGGTCGGCGGGATGCGCCGCTACCTGGACCTGCTCGCCGAGGGAGATGCGGCGGCGGCCGAGCAGCGCGATCTGTTCGCCTCACAGGCGGAGAAACTGGCCGCCGACATCGAGCGGCTGCAACTGCGCCTGACCTATCTGCGCCGCAAAGCGGATCTGTGGGACGCCCGTGTCCGGGGGGACGCCGACGCCGAGCGGCGCGCGATCGAGGACGTCATGCGCGTCATGGACCAATTCATGCAGAAGGACTGAACAAGTTGAGTACAGACAACCTCACCACCTCGCCGTCGGAACAAGGAACGGTGCTGGTCACGGGCGGCACAGGACTCGTGGGCAGCCACTCGATCGTGCGGCTGCTGAGCGAGGGCTACCGCGTCCGTGCGACGGTCCGGGAAGCCGGACAGGAGACAGCGGTACGGGCCGTGCTCCAGCAGGCCGGGGTCGACCCGGCGGGCCGACTGGAGTTCGCCGAGGCCGATCTCAGCGCCGATCAGGGCTGGGCGGAGGCCATGAAGGGGGTGGGGCACGTGCTCCACCACGCGTCGCCCTTCCCGTTCACCCCGCCCGAGTCGGAGGAAGAGGTCGTCCTCCCCGCCCGCGAAGGCGCGTTGCGCGTCCTTTCCGCGGCCCGCGAGGCCGGGATTCCCCGGGTGGTGATGACGTCCTCCTACGCCGCGGTCGGATACACCCTGAAGCCCGACGACCAGTACTCGGAGACCGACTGGACGGATCCGGACACCGAGGGTCTGCCCGCTTACCACAAGTCGAAGGTGCTGGCCGAGCGCGCCGCCTGGGACTACGTACAAGCGCACGGGGACATCGAGCTGGTGGTCGTCAATCCCACCGGCATCTTCGGACCACAGCTGGGCGACCGTCCATCGGCCTCCGTCGGCTTGGTCAAGCGCATGCTGACCGGGCAGATGCCGGTGGTGCCGATCATGTACTTCGGTGTCGTCGACGTGCGTGACGTCGTCGACCTCCACCTGCGCGCCATGCTGCACCCCAAGGCGGCCGGAGAGCGGTTCATCGCCGTGGGAGGGCCGGCGGTCAGCCTCTTCGACATGGCGCGGATCCTTCGCGAGCACCTCCCCTCGGCGGCCGCGCTGCTGCCCTCCGTGGAACTGACCGTCGAGCAGGTACGAGAGGCCGCGAAGACCGAACCGGCCCTTCGGGATGCCGCCGCTCTCCAGGGCAGGATCCCCGTCATCAGCAACGAGAAGGCCCGCTCGGTGCTGGGCTGGGAACCCCGGGACATCACCGAGACCATCATTGCGACCGCGGACAGTCAGCTGAGGCTGGGACTGACCCTGCCCGACGGCGGTTGATCCGCCTCCCGCGGAGACACGGCGGCGCGGAACTCCGCAGCCCGCGACGCCGCCGACGGCAGGCGCGCCGACGATGCCACCGCGGGCGACGAGCACGGCCCATAGCGGGCGCAGTGGTCCGTCGGCTCCAGCGCGGACACCGAGCACCCTTCAGCCGCTCGTACGAAACAGCCGTACTCGTACGAAAAAGCCGTTCGGAAACCGCTGTCAGGGAGAGACTTCGACGGCCTCACCGGTCTGCGGGGACGGGTGGGCCTCCGGCTCCGGGGAGTGTCGTCGGCGGGCGCGAGAAGCGCGCAGATTCAGGGCGTTGCCGCAGGTCTTCATGTCGTGCCAGACGCGGGTGCCGTTGCGCGACCGGTCGTAGAAAGCCGCCCCGCAGTCCGGGTTCCTGCACGTCTTGAGGCGACTAAGTGTGCCGGTGTGGGAGGCGAGCAGCGCCTCGATGTGGACCAGTGACGCGACGGCGGCGGCGCCGTCGCCTCTGGGCTCGTAGGTCAGGCGGCCGTCGCGGTATGCGATGGCGGCTTCCAGCGGGCGCGGCGCGTGTTCGTCGACGACATCGACGTCTTCGGTGAACCAGCGACGCACGAGGCCGCGGAGATCGCGGAGCGCGGCCGGGTCGTCGCCGCCGATCGTGATGTGAGGCGCGGTCCGGCCGGTCTGCTCCTGCCACGTCCGCAACGACGAGGCGAGCCAGTCCTGCGCCGAGGTCTCGTCGGACAGGAGGTCAGGGATCGAGGCCGCCGGCATGCTCGCGGAATTCAGCAAGTCCTGTACGACGCACAGCCCCCCGGGAGCCGCTTCCAACTTGAGGCGTCGGGTGCTCTGGGCGATCTCGTCACTGTTCACGCCTGTCAGCTTAGCCCACGTATGACGCCACCGTCGCGCCTTGGGTGCTGTCGCGCGACGTTGTCGTAAGCGTTACGGTGGTGTCATCATTCGGAGGTCATCCCGCACCGATCACCAAAAGGGGACAGCCATGGGCTCTTCACTCACCGGCACGACCGCGCTCGTCACCGGAGCGAGTGGCGGCATCGGCGCCGCCACCGCCCTGTCACTCGCCGCCCGGGGCGCAAATGTGGCGTTGGCCGCTCGGCGCAAGGGCCGTCTCGACGAACTCGTCGCGCGCATCGAGGCCGGCGGCGGCACCGCCCTCGCGATCCAGACCGACGTCACCGACCGGGCCCAGGCCACCGCCATGGTCGAGCAGACCGTCGCAGCCTTCGGCGGCCTGGACACTCTCGTCAACAACGCCGGAATCATGCTGCTCGGCCCCGCCGAGAGCGCCCCCGTCGAGGAGTGGGACCGGATGATCGCACTGAACGTGCGGGGCCTGCTGTACGCCACCCACGCCGCACTGCCACACCTGCTCGTCGCGGCTGAGGGCACCCGGGGAACCGCCGACATCGTGAACATCAGCTCCCTGGCCGGCCGCGTCCCCATAGCAGGCTCCGCCGTCTACAGCCTGACCAAGCACGGCGTCGGTGCCTTCACCGAAGCGCTGCGCCAAGAGGTGACCGGCCGCCACGTCCGCGTGTCCCTGATCGAACCCGGCCCCGTCGCCACCGAACTGTTCACGCACATCCGTCCGGAAATCCTGGAGGCCGGCAAGGACGCCTTCGCCGATGCCACCCTCCTGCATGCGGAAGACATCGCCGACGCCATCACCTACGTCGTGACGCGTCCCGCACGTGTCGTCATGAGCGAACTGCTCATCCGCCCCGACGGCAGTCAGTGGTAGATCCACTCATAACGGTTCGCTCCCCGCTCAGTGGATGGTGCGGGTGGCGCGTACTCCCAGAGGCGGTCCGCGGCGTGCGGGTCGAGGGCGTGGGGCGCGACGCCGCCGACGCGGTCCGCCTGGTCGGGCAGCACGGCCGCCGCCTCCTGGTTGTCCTCGAAGTAGCGCCCGGTGACGCCCTCCACCAGAGGAGAGGCGGCCAGCAGCACGGAGGTTGCGGCGCCCTGTGCGGCCGTCTTGTAGTCCGGCTGCTCGATGATGTTGCCGTCCTCGTCGATCGCCCCGAGAGCCCGCATCGTGGCGTCGTCGAGGTGACGTTGAAGGTTGGTGCTGATCCAGCCGGGGTTGAGCGCGTTGGCGGTGATGCCGTCGGTCGCCCACCGGCGGGCACCCACGGCGAACAGGACGTCGGCGGTCTTCGACTGCCCGTACGCCGCCCAGCGATCGTAGGGGCGTTGGACGAACTGCGGGTCGTCGAAGTCGAGCGGCGCGTTCCGGTGGGCGCCGGAACTCACGACGACGATACGAGCGTTGCCGGTCGCTCGCAGGTGGCCGTGCAGTCCGACGGCGAGGGCGAAGTGGCCGAGGTAGTTGGTGGCCAGCTGCAATTCCCAGCCCCCGGCGGTGACTTGCCGGTCCGGGATCGCCATGATGCCGGCATTGGCCACCAGGACGTCCAGCGGCCCTTGCCATGCACGCGCGAAGGCGGCCACGGACGAGAGGTCGGCCAGGTCGACCGCTTCGGCGGCGCCGGACGGTGTCAAATTCGACGCCGTGCGGCGCGGCACGTGTCTCCTGAACGTGGCGGGGCTCGACGAACCGATCTCTCTCGTCGCGGGAGACTGCTACCTGCTGACGCGCCCGCTGGAGTTCACGCTCGCCAGCCACGCGGACGTGCGTCCGGTGGCCGCGGGGCCGATCTTCGCCTCGGCCGACAACGGCGTCGCACGTACGGGAGAAGGTGACGACGTTCTGCTCATCGGGGGAGGCTTCTCATTCGGTGACCGAGCGCGCGCGTTGCTGCTGGACGCGCTTCCTCCCGTCAATCACGTCCCTGCCGGGTCGGGCGAGGCGGACACTCTGCAGTGGGCGCTGTCCCAGATCGACCAGGAACTTCGGCACCGGCCCATGGCTTCGACCCTCGTGGCCGAACATCTCGCCGTCGTCATGCTCATCCACGTGCTGCGCCTGCACCTCGCCCGGAACCTTCCCGCGGTGTCGGGGTGGCCGGCCGGTCTGGCGGACCCGGTGGTCGCCAGGGCGTTGACCTTGATGCACGGCTCTCCCGAACGCCCGTGGACGGTAGCCGAGTTGGCGAGCGAGAGCGCGGTCTCGCGTTCCACCCTCGCGGCACGGTTCAAGGCGGAAGTCGGCCAGGGGCCGCTCGACTACCTCACCGGATGGCGCATCGAACTGGCGTCGGCACGCCTGTGCGAGGGGACCGAGACGCTGGCCACGATCGCCCGCAGGGTCGGCTACGGCTCCGAGAGTGCTCTGAGTACCGCATTCAAAAGGGTGACGGGAATGTCACCCCGGACCTACCGCGATGGGGCTAGCGCAAGACTTTCAGGACAGCCTGGGACAGACGGTCTGCCGTCGTCCCGGGGTCGGCCTCGGGAAGAATCAGGTGGCTGATGGTCATCCGCACGGTTATGTCCGCCGCCACGGCGACGACATCTGTGTCCGTTTCGGGGAAGCGTTCACCGAACCACTCACGCAAGAGGCCCTGGGCCGCGTCGAAGATCGGGTCCGCACGTGCCGTCAGGTAGGGGAGCAGGCTGTCGGACCCCTCCCGAGCAGCTACCACGACGGCGTTGACGAGCGGGTTGGACTGGGCCTCGGTCAGGACGAAGTGGACAGCCGACCTGAGGGAGGCGCGAGTGTCCGTTTCCCCGGGGTACAGGGCCTGGGCGACTTGTGCCAGGAACTCCTGAGTCTCCCTGACCACCAGCGCTCGTCCCAGGCCGGCCCGATTGCCGAACTCCTTGTACACGGAAGGGCGGGACACTTCGGCTGCGCCGGCGACGGCCGACAGGCTCACCTGGTCCCAGCCGGAGCTGCACGTCAGGTCGCGTGCGGCGTCGAGCACGCGGCGCCTCATGTCTTTGCGCCAGGCGACGCGAGGCGGATCGGGTACCGCTGTCGTGGCGTCAGGGGAATCGGTCCTGTCCGTGTGAGCCGCCATGACGTAAGTCTGGCAGGGTACTTCGGCCGTGAGCGCACCGGCAGGGGTGCTTAGGGAGGTCCGCTACCCGGGCGGGAGGGGGGGCACGGGGTGCCCGGGTAGCGGGGCTCAGGGTCGTGCCAGGTGTCAGGCGCGCCTGCGCCGGATCAGGAGGATGAGCGCCCCACCCAACATCAGCGTCACCGCGGCGATGCCGAGCGGCAGCACCAGGCCGCCTCCGGTCTGAGCCAGTCCCTCACCGGCGGTGGCGGGTCGGGCGTCATTGCCCTCGCCGCCTGCGGACTCGTCCGAGCGGCGCGGCTCCTGGCCTTCGGAGGGCCCGCCGACCGGGGTGCTGGGCTGCGGCGAGGAGACGTCGTCCTGGGTCGCCGCCGCCGTAGGCGAGGTATCGGCCACCGCGTCACTCGCGTACGCCCCACGATCGGGGACGCCAGACCGGCGGGCTCCGGTGATGTCGGTGGTGACGGCGGGAACCGCCTTGCCCGAGGCGATGGCGGGGGAGCCCTCGCGGAGCCTGAAGTCGGCTCCGGCATCGGTTCCGGGCTTGACGAATCGAGGATCGGCGACGATGTCGTGCGGCCCCTTCACCTCGGGGGCCCGACCGCCGTAGTAGACGTTGTAGTCGTAGGTGACGTCGACGTTCTTGTACTTGGAGTTCGTCGCCTGGCCGGCACGGCCGTAGGCGACGTTGTTGAGGATTCTGACGTCCGTGCTGTTGTGCGCGTGGATGTTGGCGTAGCTGTCCATCCGGGTGCTGCGGCCGTTCTGGTAGGCCGTGTTGTTCAGGATGTCCACGTGCTGGCTCTTGTACGAGTGGATGCCCGAGCCGCCGTTGTCGTAGGACACGTTGTTGGCGACCAGTACCCGGCCCTGGTAGTCGGGACCGGTGGCTCCGGCCTTCGCCTTGTCCTTGAGGGTGTCGACGATGATGCCGTTACCGTCCGAGTAGCACTTGCAGTGCTCCCACTTCACCTTCGTCTCGTTGTCATGGACGACGTTGTCGGTGATGCGGATCTTGTAAGTACCGGAGTCGCCCCGGTCGACATCACGCGCGGCGAGGATCGAGATGCCGCTGGTGGCGAAGACGGTGTACCACGAGTTGGAGTAGACGTGGTTGCGGTCGATCGTCACGTAGTCGGCGTCGCCTGCGCTGATTCCGCCTCCCGCGCAGTCGTGGACTGTGTTGCCCGCGATCTCGATGTGGTGCGGGCGCGAGCCCGTCGATCTGTTCTTCTCCACCGAAACGCAGTTGGTGTTGTACTTGCCGTTCTTGGTGCTGGCGCCGCGTTCGGCTTCCGCGAGGGAGATGTTCGCGTTGTTTCCCTTGACCTCCAGTCCGCGGATGGCGATGTGTGAGGCACCGTTGACCCGGATGCCGTTCCAGGCGGTCACGGGATGGATGACCGGGTGGTGTCCGGGGTACGCCTGGAAGGTGATGGGCGCTCCGGAGCGGCCCGAACGGGAGATCACCAGGACGTCGGAGCCGCCCGGGCGCTGGGTGTAGGTGCCGTTCATGACGGAGACGGTGTCTCCGGGTGCCGTGTTGTCCGCGGCCTTCTGGAGGGTGCGGAAGGGCTTGGCCGGGGACGTTCCGGTGTTCCCGTCGGAGCCGCTCGGGCTTACGTAGTACGTCCGGGAGGCGGCTTGCGCCGCAGGAGACCCGGCCAGGCCGAGGGGTAGCGCCGATCCGGCGAGTAGTGCTGACACTGCGTATACGCCTGTGCGTTTCATTGCTGCCTTTTCTTCGAGGATGCTCCCACGGACGCATCCCGCCCACTCCGTCCCCGGTGGGGTCGACGAGGGCACGGTTCGTTCGCGCGAGACCTCACGAGTGATCAAGGGATTGGAAACACCGCGTCGCGCGCCCACGGCTTCAAGGAAGCGGCGCCGGCCGGGTGTTGCTCGGTCCGGCACGGGCGTGGCGATCCCTGATCTGCGCGCCCGCCGGGCGCAGCGTGCTCGGCGGAGCGAGGTTCATGCGATCGCCGGCGTCCGGCCAGGAGGCCGGTTACGGGCGACGGAGTCGGCAGCCGCATGTCCTCGACGGCTTTCGAATCCCGGTGTCACCCCCAAGTTCGCTTCGTGGGGGGCGAGTTGCGTGAGTGACGTTGGCAGAGTCCTGATTCGGATGCAACCCCGGACGAGTTGTCAACGTTTTGACAGACCGTCAGCTCACGGTGTGGATCTCACCGAAGGGCGCCGCTGCGCCTGCCCTCGTAGAGGAGCGCCTGCACGAGGGCGGACTTCGCTCCCGGCGCCACCAGCCAGAGTGGCGCCGAAAAGCGGTTCCTGAAAATCTCGATGCGGTGGGCGCCAATCAGGAGACCCACCACCGTCGTCTGCTGCACCCCGGTGACCTCGTTCCACGTCACGGAGTCGCGGACCCGCCCGAAACGGCCCGTGACCGCCACGCCTTCCGCGCACAGGTAGCACCTGTTCACACCGAGTCGGGCGGTCAGCAGTCGCCAAGCGAACTTCAGCGCGTACACCGCGGCCACCACCACCGTCGCAACGGCGGCATTGCCGTCCACCGCGGACGGGTTGACGATGGTGGTGACGATCAGGGCGATCCAGACACACAGCAGGAATCCCCGCAGCACCTGGAACATGGCGCCCATCGTCGGGTTGATGACCGCGTGGTCGCCGCGGATGTCACCGAGCCCCAATTCAGCCGCCCTGTCTCGCACTGACGCCCCCTCGATCAACCCCGGATACGCGGGCACGACATGCGCGCGACAGCTGGCATACCCGCATCATCGGAGCGCCGAACGGAGTTGTCGCGGCGGGTTGTCGGCGCTCTGGGAGGCCGGGCGGGCCAGGCCGTTGGCCCGCCTCCGCGCCTGTGGTCGAGATGCGCCGCGAGGAGGGTGGGAAGGCCGTTGCGGGAGGCCGGGAGCAGGAGACCCGGGGCCGGGTCCTGGATCGGGGCGGGATGGACCCGGCCTTGGCGTCCCGGAACGTCAACTCCTGTGCCCGAGAACCCTGTAGTACCCCATCCCACTACTTGGATTCGACTCGTCCTGCCGGGTCTGACCCGGTCGTCAGCTCCTGGCACGCGGCCTGCCAGGCATCGTCACCGGGCTCGAACAGGGTACGCAGGTAGGCCGAGGTGAGATGTGCCAGAGTGGCGACCCGCTCGGGGTTCTCGTCGGTGGTCTCGGCGGCGTCGTACCCGGAGACGCCGCCCAGCAGGTGCTCGGCGCCGAACAACGTGAGCAGGGTCTTGGGCGCCGGGGCGAGGCGGTAGGGGTCGGCATGCCACTCGGGGCCGATGTCGGTGAAGTGCCGGGAGTCGTCCTCGTCGCCGGCCACGACCAGGGCGGGTGTCGTCATGGTCGAGAAGTCGGTGCCGTCGAAGAACGGCACGTGCTCCGCCATCGGTCCCTTGAGGATGTCGCCGCCCCTTCCGGGCGCGGCGAGCAGTACTCCGGCCTTGATCCGGGGCTCGCGCTGGTCCACCTCGTCCCTGGTGTCGGGGTCGGTGGTCCGGGCACCCAGCAAGAGGGCGGCGGTGTGCCCGCCGAGCGAGTGCCCGGCGACAGCGATCTTCTCGTGGTCGACGCGCCCGGCCAACTGCGGCACGGCGGCCTCGATCTCGTCGAGCCGGTCGACGATGTGGCTCATGTCCTCGGCGCGTGAGCGCCAGAAGAACGGGGCTCCAGGAGTGTCGGTGAGGCGGTGGCTCAGGGTCCGGGAGCTGAGATGGGTGGGCTGGACGACGACGAACCCGGCTGCCGCCCAGAGGTTGGCGAGAGGGGCGTACCCGTTCAGCGACGACAGGTTGTTGGAACCGCCGTGGCCGTGGGAGAGAAGGATGACGGGCAAGCCGGTGCCGGTCGTGGGTGCGGAGACGCGGACCTGGAGGTCCACGGGTCGGCCGGGTACGGACAGGATCACCGGGCTGTATGACAGCACGGGGGCGGGCGAGTCGAAGGCGGAGGTGTGCGTGGTCGCGTTCATGGCGGGGTTCCCTTCACCGGGGTGCAGCGCTGTCGGCCCAGCTGGATCACGACAGGCGGATGGGCAAGCGCGTCCGCCTCGATCGACCCGACTCGGTCGACATGAAACGGAACATCGCTCCACTTACTATCCGGAACGACGTTCCGCTTTGTCAAGTGATGAAGAAGGAGGTCCGAAGGTGGAGAATGCTGACTCGGCGGTCGACGGGCGGGTGCGGTAGGCGGATGGCCGATTTCCGGCCGACGGTCGTGGGCCGAGGTACGGCACTCTCCGCTCTTCCAGCGGGCGAGCCGCTCGCACGGTCCTGACCGCGACACCACCGCTGGGCCGCTCGTCGCAGCCCATGCAGAAGAGAGGAAACGTGATGAGCCGGATCCTGGTGACCGGTTCCGCCGACGGTCTCGGCCTTGCGGCGGCCACGACACTTCTGGCGCAGGGGCACGACGTGGTCGTCCACGCCCGGAACGAGGAGCGCGCCGCGGACCTCGGGGGACTGATCGGCCGCGCCCGGATCGTTGTCGGCGACTTCACCGATCGCGATGCGGTACGGCGCATCGCCGCGGAGCTGAACGGCGCCGATCCGCTGGACGCGGTCATCCACAACGCCGGGGTGTGGAGCGGACGTCCGGTCATGCCCGTCAACGTCATCGCCCCCTACCTCCTCACGGCTCTGCTGGAGGGACCGCGCCGGCTGGTGTACCTGAGCAGCGGCTCGCACTTCAGCGGGCGGCCTGTGCTCGACGGAGTGGACTGGCTGGGGGCGAGCGCGGGCTCGTACGCCGACAGCAAGCTGTACGTCACGACGCTGGCCGCAGCGATGGCCCGCCTGCGGCCGGGCGTGCTGAGCAACGCGGTGGACCCGGGCTGGGTGCCGACGAAGATGGGTGGCCCGGGAGCTCCGGACGACCTGGAGCTCGGTCACCGGACGCAGGAATGGCTTGCCGTCAGCGACGACCCGCAGGCCCTGACGACCGGCGGGTACTGGTATCACCAAGAGCTGACGCAGCCTCACCACGCTGTCCACGACGAGGCGTTCCAGGACCGCCTCCTGCGGACGCTGGCCGAGGAGACGGGCACGGCTCTCTGAGCAGTGCGCAACCCATGAGCCGGGCTTCCCTGCTGCGCAAGTCGTTGTCGCGCTCGGACGGTGCCGCGGAGGCGTCCGGCATCAACTGGGTCCCCCTGGCACGGCGTTGACCTGAGTGTCTGCGCTCGCTTCGACGACGTACCGGCAGGGGCGAGGCGGTATCAGCGGTGACCGCCACGCGCGCCGAGAGGCACGCCGGGCGCGCCCGATCACTCGCCTGGCGGTACGGTCTCCAGTTCCGCGGCGATGCCGTCCAGCAGGGTCTCCAGGACCACCGGGTAGGCGCTGTGCGGCATACGGGCCGCGAGGAGGTCCGCGGTCGCGGCGATGTTCGGATGTGAGGCGGCCGGCAGGCGGGCGTAGATCGACCCCCACATGTGCTCATCGGTGCTGCGGGCCTCCGCGGGAAGCGCGAGCGATCCCGCGTCCAGCGCGGCGAAGGCCAGCGCCAGGTCGATGAACGCGTGGTAGAAGCGGACCGCGGAGGCATCCGGCAGGCCCGCGCCCCGCAGCAGACCGAGGATCGCCTCGTCCACCGCGATCTCGCGCGGGCGCCCGCTCACCCGGCTGGCGGTGAGGACCGCCGCCTGCGGGTGGGCGAGGTAGGAGGAGTGCAGGGCCCGGCCGAGGGAGCGCAGGTCGGCCCGCCAGTCACCGACCGCCGACCATCCGTCCAGGGCCCGGCCCATCAGTTCGTTGCCAATGGCTCTCGCAAGATCGTCCATCCCGGCGAAGTAGCGGTACAGGGTGCTCGGGTCCGCACCCAGCGCGGTGCCCAGCCGCCGGGCGGTCAGTCCGCCGTGCCCGTGCTCGCGCAGCAGACGCAGCGCGGTCTGCACGATCAGGGCCTCGGAGAGCACCGCGCCCTGCCGCGTGGGCCTGCGCCTGCGCCGCGCCTCCTCGGGCACCACCTTCTTCGGCATGTTCCGCCCTCTCCGTCACCCGGCCGTCACCGGCGTGGCCCTTACGCCAACACGGTTGACCTTACAACTCGGGGTGCTGTTGCATCGGGGCACCCCGGAGGCAGCAGCCTCCCGCACGAAAGGTCTCTGTCATGAGAGTGCTTCTGGTCGGCGCGGGCGGTGTCGGCGGAGCCGTCACCCGGATCGTGGCGCGCAGGGAGTTCCTGACCCACATGGTCGTGGCCGACTACGACCCCTCCCGCGCGCAGGCGGCGGTCGACGCGCTGCCGGAGGGGGAGAACCGGTTCAGCGCCCTGCGCCTGGACGCCTCCGACGAGACGGCTGTGCGGCACGCGCTGCGCGAGCACCGGTGCGACGTCCTTCTGAACGCCACCGACCCGCGCTTCGTGATGCCCCTGTTCCGGGCGGCTCTGGCCGAAGGCGCGCACTACATGGACATGGCGATGTCGCTGTCCGCTCCGCACGCCTCGCGGCCGTACGAGGAGTGCGGCGTGAAACTCGGCGACGCGCAGTTCGACCTGGCCGACCCCTGGGAGGCGTCGGGGCGTATCGCTCTGGTGGGCATGGGGGTCGAGCCCGGCCTGTCCGACGTCTTCGCCCGGTACGCGGCGGACGAACTGTTCGACGAGATCGAGGAGATCGGCGTCCGTGACGGTGCGAACCTGGCCGTCGAGGGGTACGAGTTCGCACCGTCCTTCAGCATCTGGACGACCATCGAGGAGTGTCTGAACCCGCCGGTGATCTACGAGAAGGAGCGCGGCTGGTTCACCACCGCGCCCTTCAGCGAGCCGGAGGTCTTCGAGTTCCCCGAGGGGATCGGGCCCGTCGAGTGCGTGAACGTGGAGCACGAGGAGGTGCTGCTCATCCCGCGCTGGGTGGACGCGCGCCGCGTCACCTTCAAGTACGGCCTCGGGGACGACTTCATCGCCCGGCTCAAGACCCTGCACGAGCTGGGCCTGGACTCGACCGACAAGGTCACCGTGCCCGGCGAGGACGGGCCGGTGCGCGTCTCGCCGCGTGACGTGGTCGCCGCGTGCCTGCCCGATCCCGCCACCCTCGGGGACCGGATGACGGGCAAGACCTGCGCCGGGACCTGGGTCACCGGCACGAAGGACGGCGAACGGCGCGAGGTGTACCTCTACCACGTCGTCGACAACCAGTGGTCCATGCGTGAGTACGGCTCTCAAGCCGTCGTCTGGCAGACGGCCGTCAACCCGGTCGTCGCCCTCGAACTGATCGCCACCGGCGCCTGGTCCGGCGCGGGCATTCTCGGCCCCGAAGCTCTGCCCCCGCGGCCGTTCCTCGACCTGCTCACCGACTACGGCTCGCCCTGGGGCATGCGCGACGAGGCGTGAGCCGAGGGTCCAGTGTGACGGCGACGCGTGCGGAGGTCCGCGACGTCAGTGAACGGCGGTGTGCCGGGCGGCTGTTGAAGCCGCCCGGCACACCGCCGTTCACGGGTACGGACGTCGGATGCCCGCTGCTCACCGGGCTTGACGTCCGGCTGGTCACCGACGGGTGCGGGTGGCGCCGGCGCCGCGGGTCAGGAAGAACCCGAGGGCGATCATGCCGATGCCCAGGAAGAAGTGCAGCCAGTTGTCGGCGGTGTTGACCGGGACGAAGTTGGCGTCACTGCTGTGGTCGATGAGCAGGCCGTACAGCCACAGCACGAGGTAGACGGCGCCGCCGACGACGAGGTAGTTGCGGGCGGTGCCGACGGAACGTGCGAGGGCCAGGCCGGCGATCCCGAAGAGCAGGTGGACCAGGTTGTGCAGGACCGATACCTGGAAGATGCCCAGTAGTTCGGCGCCGGAGTGGTGGGCGGCGAACTCCATGCTGTCGTAGTTCGTGGTGATGCCGGGGATGAAGCCCAGGACGCCGACGAGGAGGAAGACGGCGCCGACGAACTGCGCGGCCTTCTGTACCTGCGTGCGGGGGGAAGCCGTCGGATGTGCGTGCGTGGTCATGAGCCTGCCCTCTTCGTATCGCGCCGGGCCGTGGGTGGCCGCTGGATGCGCGTGACACGGCCAGTACCCCTATCGGCCCGAACAATGAACCCGCGGCGCCGGTGAAATCGGAGGCCCCTGGCCGCCGGGTGTCGCAGGGCGCGGTGGATGGCGCGTATTCACCCGCCGGGGGCGTCTCCGGCGCGGTGCGGAGGGCGGGGCATCGCCCGGGTTTTGGCCTGTTCTGACCGGACGGGACGTGACGGGGGATCGGCGGTGCCTGACACGGTGTCCGAAACGACCAGCCTCGGCGTCGCGCCATGGTGGAGAAACGCTTGACCGCGCCCAGAGACCCGCTGGAGCGAGGACAGTTCGAGGCCTGTCAGAGCTCGGTGCGGTGGGTTCAATTGCCCTGCGGGCACCGTGAAAGGAACGTCCCACCTGCGAAGTGTGCCCGACCGCGTTGTCAACGGGGCCGTCCCCCGTAAGAGTTGCAACTCCTGAGGAAGTCATGTTCTGCCAGAGCTGGGCATATGGTCTGCGCAGAGCCCTCCACGAGGCGGAGGGACAGGACTTGTACAGGGAGGCGGCGCCGAATGAGCAGGGTCGAGCGCGAGTGGGAAACACGGGCGAAGTGCCGCACCGCCGACCCCGATGAACTTTTCGTCGAAGGCGCGGCCCAGAACCGTGCGAAAGTCCTCTGCAGCGGATGTCTGGTCCGTACGGAATGCCTTGCTCACGCCCTCGACAACCGTATCGAGCACGGCGTTTGGGGCGGCATGACCGAGCGTGAACGCCGGAGCCTGCTGAGGCGGCGCCCGACGGTCACCTCATGGCGTCTGCTGCTGGAGACCGCCCGCACCGAGCAGGAGAGGGCGGCCCGGCCGCTTCCCGTTCACGCGGGCGAGGAGAAACGAACCGCCTGAACGACTTGCCTCGTGCCGGACACCGTCAACGCCTGTGCCGTCGAGCGCTGGGGGGCGGCCGACGTCCGCCTGACGCATCCGGAAAATGAAATTCACCGATCGGGTCATGCGCGTACCGTGGTCCTTCAGGACTCGATGGGGGGCATGTGACAGCAGCGCGTCGTGACGTGGACGCCCGGCTGGTGATGGCGGTGACCGCGAAGGACCTCAGCGCGGTGCAGGCCTGTCTCGCGGACGGGGCCGATCCGGACATCTTGGGCCCTGACGGCCTCCCGCTGCTCTGCGCCGCCGTGGCCGGGTTCGACCACGAGATCGCCGAAGCACTGGTGGAGGCCGGAGCCGATTCCGACCGCGAGCTGCCGGACGGCACCACACCGCTCCTACGGGCAGTCGACCACGGCTCCCCGGTGATGGTCGAGGCCGTTCTCGGCAAGGACCCCCGACTGCGCATCGCCGAGAGCACCCGTCAGCGCCTCCTCGACCTCGCACGGCACTGGTTCGAGACGGGGGCGACGGAGGAGCTGCGCCGCCGCACGGGCGCTACGGGGCAGGCCGTCCAGCGCGTGATCACGGACGACGGGCACACCTACGTGGAGGAGGTTTCGCTCGGCGGCCTCACCGTCAGGGCCGGCCACGCTGCCGTCCTCACCTCGCTGGAGCGGGCGTTCGGCGTCCAGCCGTCGGTGGCGGAGGTGGTGGCGCGGGCCGTCCCTCATCCGGACGAGACGCATGTCAACTGGTCCACCGCCGGCTACGTCCTGGCATACCGCCGCAGCCCGGAGGCCTGGTCCGCGTTGGCCGACCTGCGTCACCACCCCGACCCGGTCCACCGCCGGTTTCTCGCGAGTGTCCTGTGGAACCGGGACTACCTGGCCAACATTCACCAGCGGCAGGACACCGAGCAGGACGCCGATCTCCTGGCGGCTTGGGCTCTCGACGAGCCCGACGGCCACGTACTCGCGAGGGTCCTCGACGTCTACACGGGCAAGGACCACCCTGGGAAGGAAGCCGTCGGCCTCCGGTACGCCGGCCACGAGGAACCGCGGGTGCGTAGCGAGGTGCCGTATTGCCTGAACCTCCGTCAGGTCCTCGGAAATGAGCAGGTGTTGACCACCTTGCTCGCCCTCGCGGGGGATCGCGACCCAGGAGTGAGGACCGCGGTCGCGCAGTCCTTCGGGTCACCCCGTGATCTGGTCCCCGTGATCCGCGACAGGTTGCTCACCCTGCTCCGGGATCCCCACCCGGACGTCCGGGCTGCCGCAGCCGCGTCCCTCTCCACGTCCCACGACCGGGCGGCCCCGGTGACGGAAGCACTGGCCGCTCTGCTGGACGAGGAGGACCAGGCCCTCCGCCTGGAAGCCGCCTACGCCCTCGCCCTCCGCGACGACCCACGCACCGAGGAGGCATACGAACGGGTCGGCCCGCTCCGCCCAGATTTGAGAGACGACCACAGGGTGTCCGAGCACTGGCGCTACAGGTGGCGCAACCGGCCGGATGACGCGACCAGTCCATGAACGCATGTTGCCCACGTATATGACAGGAAGCTGTACCCCGCGACCGCCTGTGCGGTGAGTAAGCCCGGCCAGGCGCGTCCCCCTGCTGGGTGCTGGCAGGGGGACGCGGGGCCCGGTCGACGTGCCTCCCGAGCCTGCCGACCGGAGTCTGGGAGGGTGCGCTCAGTTGGGGCCGGGTTCTTCGTGTGGCCGGCCTTCGGCGGGACCGGGGATGCTGAGCAGCGAGGCCTCGAAGGTCAGCAGGTGGGTGTGCCTGCGGATGTGGGTGGCCTGGTCCCAGGGGGAGTGGGCGTCATCCGGTGAGGTGTCCGCGGTCGGCTCCGAGTAGGGGACGTGCGTGAACAGTGACAAGTCGGTGAGCGAGAGCTGCCAGGACAGTTGGCGTCCCCCGGCCACGAGCCACAACAGGTATGTGCCCTGGGCCTGGGACCGGGTGGCCGGAGTGATGACGGCGGTCGAGGGGTGCAGTGCCGCGAGCCAGGCCAGCAGATGGGTGCGCTCCTGCGAGACCAGGGTGAGTTCCTGTTCGTAGGAGTCGGCGTGCCGTCGCCAGCGGTCCCGCTCCTGGCGGCAGTTGTCCAGGTCCCGTGCGAGGCGGTGCCTGGGGTCGGTGCGGGGGCGGTCGGCGTCGGCGGGTCTGCGGCGGGTCCCGCGACCGCGCGGGGACAGGGCGAACAGGAGGGCGGCGGCCGTCCGGCCGAGGGGACGAGTGGTTCGGGGTCTGCTGGACCGCACGTTCTCGGGGGCGGGATCCGCGGCGAGGGAGAACCTCGGAAATGGTGGCATCAGCTACTCCTGTGAGGGTGAGCGGGGGATGGCTCCATGACGTCGGCGCCGGGCGGGCCGGCCCCGCCGTGGTCGCGCAGAGGAGTTTCGTCGGGGTTCGGGGCGGTGGACCCCGTCCGTCGGTACCGGCCGGCGCTACGGGCGTTGGCGGCGCGGCAGGCGTCGTCGACGGGTTCGCGTCGTCGCAGGTGCCGCTGGTAGGCCGCACGGGTCCCGCAGGGCAGGGGCCTCCTGGCCGTCGGGCGTACCTGGTCGCGAGCCGCCGAGGGGTCGGCGGAAGCAGGCGTTGACGGCTTGGGCAGCCGGGTCTGAGGCCGATCCGGTCGATGCGTTCGATCCGTTCGATCCGGGCGGTCCGGCCCATCCGGCCCATCCGGCCCATCCGGCCGATCCGGCCGATCCGACCGGTCCGGTCGGCCCGGGCGGTCCTCCAAGGCATAGCGCTGCGGTCCGGTCAGGCCCGCGACGACACCGCTGCGACGGCACCGCGGAAGTCCCTTCTCTCGCCGCAGGACCGCGTCCCGGCAGGCCTTGAGGACGGGACATGCCGCGCAGATGGCCATGGCGACCCGTTTGGTGGCGCGGGAGAAGAACAGGTCCGCGTCCTGGTGTCGGCAGGAGGCATTCGACTCCCAGGCCCGTGAGCCTTCGCCGGTTCCGGCGGTCGCTCCCGCTTCGGTTGCCCATGAGCCTGAGTCTGCTTCGGCGGTCGGTCCCGCGTCGGTGTCGGTCGGGCCGCACGGTCGGACGTTCACCGGGACCGGCCGGCCGGGCTCTCGGCCGGCGCCGACGGCGGGTCGGTGGGGACCGAAGCCGGTGTGTCGGAGTCGCTGCCTCCGTGTACCGCCGCCGGCATCCGCACCGGCGTGGAGGGGCGTACCGGCGACAGAGGCCCCAGATGCTCGGCCACGTTGGCGAGGGAGCATCGCTCCGGGCGCCCGTCGATGGACAGCAACGGCATGCCGTCGCGGTTGCGGCAACCGTGGAAGTACCAGACGTCCCCGTGGATGTCGCGCAGCGGGAGGGCCAGGTCGTACGTGGTCGAGCCGAGCCGGAACGGGCGGGCCGGCGATGAGGGCTTCGTGGGTGGGGGAGCCGGGGCGGGGCTGTGGGCCACCACTGTCACCGGGACGCCTTCGCGTTCCCCTTCCGCGGTCACCGCGTGCGCACGGGTCCGTTGGACGGTCGTGAAGCTGAAGTACGCCCGCCAGTGCGCCCATTGGGCGTTGTCGCTGACACGCAGCACGACCCGCACGCGGTCGCCGTCCACCCGGATCCCGTACGGGCCCGCGTGGTCCGCGAGGTGGCGCTCGATGGTGCGCGCCACCGCGCGGGCGCGCTCACAGGAGGCGTCCCAGGCGAGTGCCTGGCGTTCCAGGTCGGTGACCGGCTGCGGAACGCGAGTCCAGTGCCCCTCCGGCGTGCGGTGGAGCACCGTGCCGAAGGAACGCTCGGGATCGACCAGGAGCCGGGCCCGGTCCAAGGCGTGCGCGGCGACGGTCGCCTGTTCGGAGCGGACGGATTCCAGTACCGCGCGGATCACTCCCGCGGCGTGGGGAAGGTTGCCGTTCATGCGGACACCGCCTGCGTGACTTCGCGCAGATTGCGCAGCGCACGGTATGTCAGCGTCTTGACGGCACCGACGCTGCGGCCCATCGCGAGCGCGGTCTCCTGGGCGCTCATCTCGCTGAGGAAACGCAGCTCCAGGCAGTGCCGTTGATGGGCGCTGAGCGTGTGCAGGACGGAGTGGAGCGTTTCGTGGGCCTCGACCGCCTCCAGTTCGCGCAGTGCGAGGGACTCCGTGCCGGGGCCGGTGCAGTGCGTCTCGTGGAACTCGGCGACAGCCGTCTCCAACCGGGTGCGGCCGAGGGTGAGTTCGTCGAGGTACAGGTTCTTCGCGATCGTGGCCAGCCAGCCGGCGAATGCCGTGCCCTGCCAGGTGAAGGAGCCGATGCGACGCAGGGCGCGTGTGAACACCTCCTGGGTCAGGTCCTCCGCCAGGTGTTTGTTGTGGGTGCGGACGAGCAGGTAGCCGTACACCTGCCGGTAGTGCTGGTCGTACAGAGCGGCGAATGCCTCCCGGTCGCCCGTGCGGGCCCGGGCCAGCAGCTCGGGTTCCGGACTGTCCGGAGGGGTGGAGACGTTGTGCGGTACGGACACGATCGGTGCTCCCGTCGATGTCGTGCGGAGAAGCGAGGACCCCGCCCTCGCCATCTGCGATACGCATGTAGATGTAGATTCACGGGACAGCGCTCAACTGCCCACTCATCCGGCTAGTTTGTGCGTCCGCCGTCGAATCGGTCCACAGTCTTCGTGTAGATGCAGATAGTGTCAAGCCGTCCACGGAGCGTCAGGGGTAAAAGGGCTCCTGGCGCGAGCACTTGGGCGGGGCGTGACCGCGGGTGCACGGCGTGCGCGGCGGTCCGGCTACCCTTACCGCACTCCGGCGTACTCCCGAAGATGTCGCCCCTGATCTGCGATCTACTTGCGCTTGTAGATCCTGTGGCAGATCCTCTGTGCGTGACGAACCCGCAGCGCGCCTCACGGGACACCGAAGCCGACCATGACCGTCCACATCGGGACGAGGACCTGGCGGCTCTGCTCGAACGTCTTCTGGCGCAGGTCCCGGGGAGGACCCAGAAGGACCTGGCGTCCGCGGCCGGTATCTCCTATCCGACCCTGAACGCGTGGATGAACCGGACGCGCGGCACTTCCCGTATCGCCCCGGAGAAACTGCGGGCCATGGTCGACGTGTTCCGGGGGTGGGGCGTGCGGACGACGCCGAGGGAGTTCTTCGAGGCGGCCGGACGTCCGGTGCCCGGCCCCAGTGCGGACGAACGCGAGGCCCGACTGCTGATGCTCTACCGGCAATTGCCTGAGGCACGTCAGCGCGCGCTGCTCAGGGACGCCGAGATGATGCTCCAGGTCAGCCGCATCACCTGAGGCCCGCGGCACTCCAGGCGGCCCCCGCTGTCTCGAAAGGAGCCGACCTGGGGACGAGGGCGGCGCCTTTGCTGCGACGGACGAATATGACGAAGCGCCCCACATTCGCGAGTGTCATCGGTACCATCAGTCAGCCGCTGACCTCCCGGAGCGGATTGCATCGTGATGTTGTGCATCCCTGGGGAGATACGTCGTGTGCATTCACATTTTCATGGTGGACGATCTGCCGGCCATCGCACTGTGGGATCCCGACGAGGTGAGCATCCGTGTCGCCAGAGGAGCCCGAGTGGGCGATGCGCTCAAAGAAGTACGCGACATCCTGACGATCGACCTGGGAGCCCCTGCGTCCCGCGGTCCGGTGCTGC
This sequence comes from Streptomyces sp. NPDC028308, assembly GCF_055565855.1. NCBI lineage: Bacteria > Bacillati > Actinomycetota > Actinomycetes > Kitasatosporales > Streptomycetaceae > Streptomyces > Streptomyces sp. NPDC028308. The sequence goes on along the minus strand of NZ_JBVHTO010000008.1, from coordinate 145,695 downwards.
ACTGCTTCTGCGGGATGCGCGTCGAGCTTCCACGCGAACTGACCTCGTGCGTGGTCGCGGCGGAAGCGGGCTGACACGCCGACAGTCCGGCCTGCACGGAACGTTCGTGAGGCCGTGGTGCAGTGCCAACGTCCGACCGTCCTCCCCGTCGCGGCCACCCCGAGCGTTAGGCGGCAGCCCGGTGGTTGCCGGGCGGCCCGCGACGTACCTGCGTGCGGCCGGGCTCACAGCCGGATGATCACCAGCGCCGTGTCGTCGTTGTTGCCCTCGGGTGGCAGAAGGTCGTCCAGGAGGGCGTCCGCCAGGACTTCGGGGTCCGATCGGCCGTGGCGGACGAGGGAGTCGGCAAGGCGGGCGAGACCGACGTCGATGTCCTCGAGGCGCCGCTCGATCAGGCCGTCGGTGTAGAGGACCAAGGTGGCGCCCTCTGTGAAGGAAGTACTGGCCTGCGGACGTGGCACGTGTTCCGGGCGCGCGCCCAGAGGGGGATCGGTCGCCTGGTCGAGGAAGGTCACCATGCCGTCGGAGTGGAGCAGGGCGGGCGGGGGATGCCCCGCGCTGCTGTACGTGATGGTGTGGGTGGCCCAGTCGATGTAGGTCTTCACCGCCGTGCTCGACTCCGCGCCCTCGACGTAACGGGCGTACAACCCCAGAGCCTCCAGCGCCCGAGCCGGACCGTCCGCGACCCGGGCGGCGGCGCTGAGCGCACTGCGCAGCTGCCCCATGACGCAGGCTGCGCGCAGGCCGTGCCCGACCACGTCGCCGACGGCGACCGCGATGCGGTCGCCGGGGAGGTCCACGAGGTCGTACCAGTCACCGCACACGTTCAAGGTGCCCACGGCGGGCCGGTAGCGCACGGCTGCGCGGTGGTGTCCGATCGGGGTGGGCGCGGGAAGCATGGCCGCCTGGAGGGCCAGGGCGACCTCTCGATCGCGGGCGTGGGCCCGGCGCAGGCGCTCGTTGACCTCCTGCAGTTCACGGGCGCGGGTGTAGAGCTCGGCCTCCAGTACGCGGGCGCGGCTGCTGTCGGTGCCCGTGCCGCCGCGGGCGCGGATGAGTTCGGTGACCTCCTCCACGCGGTGCACGATCAGCACCACGTTCCCGTCCGGGCCGAGCACGGGGGCGTTGACCGGGCTCCAGAAGTGCTCCACCCATCGGCCGGGGCGCTCGCGGTCCTCGATGTCGTAGCGCAGCAGCGCCATGGTGTCGCGCTCACCGGTGGCCACCACCCGGAGCATCGACGCCTGCGTCTCGCGCATGCCGGCGGCGGCCGGGTCATTGGGGTTCTCGGGGAAGACGTCGAAGATGTACCGGCCGACCAGCTGCTCGCGGGTACGCCCGGCCAGCCGGAGGAAGTCCTCATTGGCGTCGGCGTACACCAGGTCGGGAGTCAGCAGCGCCACCATGCCGGGGAGGGCGTGGAACACCGCCGCGTAGTCGATGCGCGGTTTGCTCATGTGCTGCCCGCCTCTGTGCTGATCGTCCCTGTGCTGCCTCACGATAGGAGCGAACGCGGGCGGAGCCGGGGCTCCGCCACGACTGTCACCTGAGCAGCCCCATGGCGAGGCACCCGTGTTCGCTCCCATGGTCCGGCGCGGGGCTGTCGCGTGTGGGGATCCAGGGTTCCGCCGTGGTCCTGCGAGCGCGCGGGACACCTCGTTCCCGAACTGATCCGCGGCCCGTAACGGACAGTACATTGAGTACCGGCATCTGCCCTGTTGTACTGTCGCGTGTGAGCTGACACGCTGCTCGGGGGCACCGGGGATGCTTTGACCTGACGCATCTGGGGAGGACCCGCACGATGACTGGCACGCTGGCCGACGAGATCCGCAGCCGACTGGGTGACCTGAGCCCGGCAGAGCGCAAAGTCGCCCGGGTGCTGCTCGCCGGGTATCCCGCAGCCGTCTTCGAGACCGTGGCGACCATCGCCGAGCGCGCCGCGGTGTCGACGCCCACCGTCCTCCGCTGTGCCTCTCGCCTCGGCTACCGGGGCTTTCCGGACCTGCAGGCGGCGCTGCGTGAAGAGCTGGACGCCCGCAACGCGTCTCCCATCACCCTCTACGAGTCCTCGGACCCGGTGTCCGACGAGGAGCCGGGCGAGGCCGTTGCCGGCGAGGCGCGGCTGGAGCCGCGGCTGGCCCTGCTCCAGCAGGCGCTGTCCCAGACCTTCCATGAGGTGTCCGCGCACGAGTTCGATACGGCGGCGCAGCTGCTGGGGGATCCTCGCCGTCGGGTTCATCTGGCCGGCGGGCGCTTCACCCACCTGCTGGCGCAGTATCTCGGGCTGCATCTGATGCAGGTGCGCGACCAGGTGTCCTTTCTGCCGGACAGGGATGTCGAGAGGACGTCCTTCCTCACCCAGCTGGCGCGCCGCGATGTCACGGTCATCTTCGACTACCGGCGTTACGAGGAGGACATGACCGTCATCGCCGAACTCGCACGCGAACGGGGAGGAAAGGTCGTCGTCTTCACGGACCCGTGGCTCTCGCCCGCGTCGGCGCACGCCGATGTCGTGCTCATCAGTCAGGTCGCCTCCGGTTCCCCGTACGACAGCCTTACCCCCACGCTCGCGCTCATCGAGACGCTGATCTCGGCAGTCCTCGACCGGCTCGGCACGGACGCGCACCAGCGGATGAAGGACGGCGAGGACATCGCCCGCCGGGCCGGGCTCGTGTGAGGTGACCGCGGGCGGCCTGCCGGCGCCTCGACCACATCCTGCCGCCATGCGGCATGGCGACAGGGCGCCGCGTTGCTGTGGGAACGCGGCGCCCTGCTCGCTCGAAGTGCCCTGGTTGCCGGGGCGCCGTCAGCGCGGGGCGATGGTGATACGCAGATCGACGAGGGTGTCTGCGCTGGTGCCGTCGCTGCTCCAGGCGGCGAAGCTGGCGGATTTGGCCATGGTGACCCCGAACCGCGGGCCGGACTCGTAGGTGGTGGCGGTCGCGGTGTCATGCGCGCGGGACTGGGCCAGTGAACGGGCGGTGGTGCGGAAGGAGTAGGCGGCTCCCTCGGGATTGGCGGCCGAGTGGAAGACGTCCGCGTTCGCGACGAGGGGATCGCTGCTGGTGGGCGTCAGGCGGTACTTGTCCGGGGCGGGCTGGACCTTCCACGTGTGTGCGTCGTACCGGTCGCCGTCGGTGAGGTAGCTGTAGCGGGCGCCCCGCAGGGACCATCCGGACGGCGAGGCCTCGGCGCGGGCGCGGCGTAGATCGAGAACGGCCGCACCGTTGGGGCCCAGAACGGTGAACCGCTCGCGCCCGCTGCCGGCATGGTCGACGACGAGAGCGGTGTTCTCCTCCAGCGCGTAGACGCGGTCGTGTCCGGTGTCGGCCGCCAGGCGGTAGGCGCGGCCCTCGCGTCCATAGGCTCCGGTGTGGGTCTCGACGAGGGCCGAGCGCAGGAACCCGAAGCCGCCCCGGGGGATGTAGCCGAGGTGCGTGGGGTCGTCGAAGTAGCCGGGGTCGCTGCCGTCGCGCAGGCCTTCGTACGATTCGCCTCCGCTGACCATGTCGGGGCCGGAGGCGATCTGCGCGCCGGCGGAGGAGCCGGCGACGACGGCGCCGTGAGCCAGCTTCGCGCGTATGGCGGCCAGGACCTTCGAGTCCTTCTGTCCGTGGCCGCGAAGCAGCGTCTGGATGTAGCGGTACTGGTCGCCGCCGCCGAAGAAGAAGCCCGTCATGGAGTCGACCTGGGCGACGACGGCGTCGGAGTCCGCGTTGGCCACATGGTCGAGATCGATGGGAATCCACTGGGCTTCGGCAGCGCCGTGCTTCTCGAACAGGTCCGCGTAGTACGCGCCGTTGCAGGCGGAGTTGCTGCAACGTTCGGGGTCCGCGGCATCGGGGTCCTGGCTCTCCGGCACGGAGGCGGCGGTGATGACGCCGATGCGTGCGCCTGCGCCGCCCGCGCGGTCGATGATCTCGCCGTACACCTCGGCGTTGTCCTCCTTCAAGCCGCCGCCGACGAGGACCAGGGATCCGTCGTGGGTGGTGTCGCCGGCTGCGGCGGCTTGCGCTGTGGGGGCCGTGGCGAGGAGGGCAAGGGCCAGGCTGCCGGCCAGCGCGGCGCGACGGGTGAGGCGGTGTTGTACAGGCATGGGAGCTCTCCGGTCTGGTCGGATGGGCAGGTGCCGGCCGCCCCTCGTGGGCGGGTTCGGGTTGCGGCCGTGGACGGGCACCAGGGTGGTGCCGGTCGTCGCGCCGCAGGGCGGTGGCGTCGAGCTACAGGGAGGGTGCGGCGACGTGGCCGAGCGCTGCCACGAGGGCGGCCAGCACCGTGATGCGCTGCGGGACGCTCGTGATGTCGAGCCACTCCTGCGGGGTGTGGTCCGCGCCGCCGACGGGGCCGAGCCCGTCCAGCGTCGGCACGCCCGTTCCGGCGATGAGGTTGGCGTCTCCCACTCCTCCGGTGATGGTCGCCTCCAGCCTCACCCCCACGGCCTGCGCGGCGTGCCGCGCCAGGTCGAGCATGTGGCGGGAGGCGCTGGTCGCCTCCATGGGCGGGCACAGGTCGAGTTGCTCGACGGTGATGCTGGTTCCGGCGACCGCCGGCCGGTCGGCGGCTTCCTGGATCGCCCGCTTGACTCGGCGGACGTCGGCGGTGGTGGTCGCCCGCACCTCCACCCGCAATTCGGCTTCGGCGCAGACGATGTTGGGGCGCTCACCGGCTCTGATGGTGCCCACGTTGACGGTGACGTCGTCCCATCGGCCGTTGAGCGCCTGGAGCTCGACGATCAGGTGGGCGGCCGCGAGGCCGGCGTTGGCGCCTCGTTCGGGTTCGATCCCGGCGTGGGCGGCCCGGCCCGTGACGGTGATGTGGAAGTCGGCCACGCCCTTGCGGCCGATGACGACGTTGCCGTTCTCGCGGGCGCATTCCAGGCCCAATCCGTAGTGCATGCCGCGGGCCGTGCGTTCGATGAGCGGGCGGCTGGCGGGGGAGCCGATCTCCTCGTCGGGGGTGGCGATGAGGACCAGTTCGTCGTAGGCCGTCCATCCGGCCTCACCGAGGATCTCGAGCGCCGTCAGTCCCGCCAGGAGACCGCCTTTGTCGTCACTCACTCCGGGGCCGTGGGCGATGGAACCCCGCAAGGTGAACGGCCGGGCCAGGGCGGTTCCCCGGTCGAAGACCGTGTCCATGTGGCCGGCGAGGAGGATTCTGCGACCGCCTTCTTCCGCCGGGAGCGTGCCCTTCCTGCGGGCGACGAGAGCGTCGCCGGCCTGAGCCGCACCGACTGCGGCACAGCGCACGCGTTCGACGGAGAAACCGATCCGCTGCAGTCGCTCCTGCACCCAGTCGGCCACCCGGTTGACGCCCTCGGGATCGTAGGACCCCGAATCGATGGAGACGAGCTCCCGGAGATCCGCCAGATAGCGGGAGCTGTGGGAGCAGGCCAGGTCGAGCAGGTCCGCGGTGAGTTCCTGCTGACGTGTCGCCGCGTTCACAGGACCTTGGACAGGAAGGCGCGGGTGCGTTCCTGCTCCGGCTCGACGAGAACCCGTCGGGGGTCACCGGCCTCGACCACCACGCCCTGGTCCATGAAGACGGCTGTGTCACCGACCTCTCGGGCGAACCCGATCTCATGGGTGACCACCACCATGGTCATACCGTCGGCGGCCAGGCCGCGCATGACGTCCAGGACGTCGCCGACCAGCTCCGGGTCCAGGGCGGACGTCGGCTCGTCGAAGAGCATCAGCTTGGGCCTCATGGCGAGAGCGCGTGCGATGGCGACCCGCTGCTGCTGGCCTCCGGACAACTCGGCAGGGTAATGGTGTCCGCGGTCCTCCAGGCCGACCTGCGCGAGCAGTTGCCGCGCCAGCTCGCGCGCCTCACCTCTGGGTACGGCGCCGACCTTGACGGGGGCCTCGGTGATGTTCTGCAGCGCCGTCAGATGGGGGAACAGGTTGAAGCGCTGGAAGACCATTCCGATGTCACGGCGGCGCTGCGCCACCTCCCGTTCGCGCAGTTCGTGCAGTCGCATGCCTTGCTGGCGGTAGCCCACGAGGTCACCGTCGACGGTGAGTTTGCCGCCGTCGACCTTCTCCAGGTGGTTGATGCACCGCAGGAACGTGGACTTGCCGGACCCTGACGGGCCCAGCAGACAGCACACCTGTCCGCGCTCGACGGTCAGATCTATGCCCTTGAGCACTTCGAGCCGCCCGAAGCGCTTGCGCACTCCCTCCGCCCGAACCATGGCCGCGGTCATCGGCCGTCCTCCTTGTCCTTCTTGCCGATCAGTCCCACGGCGCCGCCGACCATCCGCCGCAGGGGAGAGGTGTGTCCGCCGCGTGCTGTGCCACGTCCGTAGCGGCGCTCCAGCCACGCCTGAGGGATGCTCAGCACGCTCACCAGCGCCAGATACCAGAGGCTCGCCACGACCAGCATGGGGATGACCTGGTAGTTCTGTGCGTACACGTCCTGGATGTTGGACATGAGGTCGTGCGCGGAGATGACCGAGACCAGGGCGGTCATCTTCAGCATGTTGATGGTCTCGTTGCCCATCGGCGGAATGATGACCCTCATCGCCTGCGGCAGGACGATCCGGCGCATGGTGAGCGCCGGTCGCATGCCCAGTGAGTGGGCCGCCTCGGTCTGGCCGAAGTCGACGGACTGGATGCCGGCACGGACGATCTCGGAGGCGTAGGCGGCCTCGTTCAGTCCGAGGGCGAGCAGCGCGGCGATGGCGGGGGTGAGTACGGCGTTGGTCTCGGTCTGGAAGAAGGTGATGTCCGTGAACGGGACGCCGATCTTGATGTACTTGTAAAGGGCTGCCGCGTACCCCCAGAAGATGATCTGTACGAGCAGCGGCGTGCCGCGGAAGACCCAGACGAACGCCGTGGCGATGCCGTACAGCACCGGGCTGGACGACAGGCGCATTACGGCGATCAAGGTGCCCACGCCGAGGCCGAGGGCCATGGCTGCGGCGGTGAGCCAGAGTGTGGTGCCCAGTCCGTCGAAGATGAGGTCGGCGAACAGGTAGTGCCCGACGACGTCCCAGTGCAGGTTGTCGTTCTTCGCGAGCGAGCCGCTGAGCCCGACGAGCGCCAGCAGGCTGGTCACGGCGGCGATCCAGCGCCCGTAGTTGCGGACCGGGACCACTTCGAGATCCTGGGCGCCGAGGTCGCCGGCGGGTGGGGCCTTGAGGGTGTCCTTGGTGTCGATCATCCCTAGTCCACCGCCGCGTTCCGGGTGGCTTCCTTCACGGCGATCGAGGCCACGCCGTACTTGGTGTAGATCTTGGCGACGGTGCCGTCGTCGATCAGCGACTGCAGGGCCTTCTGGATCGCCTCGGTCAGTTCGGGCAGTTGCTTGCTGACGGCGATGCCGTTGGGCGAGGCGTTGTAGCCGCCGGGTGCCTTGGGGTCCTCGACCAGGTCGAAGGCTTTGCCGCTGTCCGCGGTCTTGGCCACCCAGCCCGCGGCGGGCTTGGTGAGGACCTGCGCGGCCACCTTGCCGGAACGCAGGGCGAGTTGCGCGTCGGAGTCCTTGGGGAAGGTCTGGATGTCGATCCTGCCCTTGCCGGCGGCGGAGCAGTCGGCCTGTCGGGTCTTGAGCAGCTTGAGCTGGTTGGTCGCGGCCTGCACGGCGACCTTTCGTCCGCACAGTCCGTCCAGATCGGTGATCTTGTCGGGGTTGCCGTCGGCGACGAGGATGCCCGAACCGGACTGGGAGTAGTCGACGAAGTCGACGACCTGCTGCCGTTCCTTGTTGTCGGTGATGGCTGACATCGCGACATCGAACTTGCCGGCCTGGATGGCCGGGACGATGCCGTCGAACTTCTGTGGTGTGAAGGCGAACGTCACCCCGAGCTTTCCGCCCAGTGCCTGGCCCAGGTCGTGGTCCAGCCCGGTCAGCCCGCTCTCGCCCTCCTTCACGAACATCTCGAAGGGCGGGTAGGGCACATCGGTCGCCACCCGTACCTTCCCGGCCTCCCGGATCTTCTCGGGGAGCATGTCGTGCAGGGCCTGCTCCCTGGTGATCTCGACTCCGGCGATCGAGACCTTCCCGTTCGCCGCGGGCGTGGAGTCGCCGCCGTCCTGGCAGGCGGAGAGCGTCGTGAAAGCCAGGGCCGCCGTCGCGGCGGTCGCCGCACTCCGGGCGAGACGAGTGTTCATCGTGGTGGACCTCTCGATCGTTCTGCCGACGGACCCCTGCCGTCGGCGGTACTGCAGGAAGTTACAGATAGAACGTGATGGTGGCTAGATGTATCGAGCGTTACTTTCATGTAACGCCGCACAGGTGATCACGCAGAGGTCGGGAGCACTGGATCTCTGCCGGATCGACCGGGGTGCATTCGCGGATCGAAGGCCGCACAGTCATACATCTTTCGATGCCGTGCGTTGACTTGTATCGTCCGCTACCACCATCGAAGGGCCTCGCTCTCCGGCGCCGAGAGCTGCGCGCCGTCCGTCGGGAAGAGGCCCACTTCCCAACCCCTGGAGTCCTCGTGACGTCACGTCATGCACGCAAGGCCGCCTACGCCGCCGTATCGCTGTGCGCTCTGACCCTGCCGCTGACCGTTCCCCAGCCCGCGCACGCGTCCGCCAACCGCGTCAGGCTCGGCAGCGCCAACGATGCGAGCCGCGCCTCCTGGAACGGTCCGGCGTTCACCATGAACGGCGCGGGCGGTGTCGTGGCGGCCTCGATGACCCGGGCCGTCGACGACATCCGCGGCGGCACCGGAAGCCTCGACGTGGTCGTCCTCGCCGGCTCCGCGCCCACCTCCGGCAGCGCGACGCCCGAGTGTGACACCGTCATGACCATTCCAGGCGTCAACTCCTGCACGACCTGGACGTTGACCACCGCCGCTGACGGCAGCAACAGCCAGGTCAACACCGACATCCGCAATGCCGAGTTCGTCTACTTCGCGGGCGGCGACCAGTGTCGCTACGCGGCGTGGAAGGGGACCGCGCTGGAGGCGTCCGTGGAGTCGGTGGTGGCCAAGGGCGGCGGAGCCGGCGGCGGCAGCGCCGGGCACCACATCAACAGCCCGGTCGTCTACGACGCCTGCAACGGCAGCGTCACCAGCACGCAGGCACTCGCCAACCCCTACGACCGCGCGGTCAGTTTCACCACCGGCATGTTCCAATGGGCCGACTACGGTGCGGTGATCAACGACTCCCACTTCGTCACCCGCGACCGCATGGGCCGCACCATGGCCTTCGTCGCCAGAGCGGTCAAGGACGGCCTGACCACTGGGGGAGCGGCTTGGGGCGTGGGCGTGGAAGAGGGCGGCTCCCTGTTCGTCGACCGCGACGGCAAAGCCACGCAGTACGGCAAGGACGCCTATGTCGTTCTGGGCGACCACCAGCCAGAGCAGGCCGTCGAGCGCAAGCCGCTGACCTACTCCGGCTTCAAGATCTGGCGCCTGACGCCGGGCACCGCCTTCGACTTCAGGAATCGGCCCACCTGCGGCTATTACCTGCGCAGCGTCACCGCCGGTGTGCCTGACGCCAGTCTCTACTCGGGCACACCTGTCACGGACTGCGGCCAGGCCGGCGGTACCGCTCTCGTGGAGAGCGAACCGAACGACACCCGCGACACCGCCGACGACGCCGGCACCCTCGTCTCACCCGCGACGATCACCGGCGCCATGCAGGCCGCCAACGATCGCGACTACTTCCGGGTCTCCCTCGCCTCCGGGCAGACCGCCTCGCTCACCTGCTCCGTACCAGCCGCCTACGACGCGGACCTGTACTGGCTCGATTCCACCGGCAGCACCCTCGCGCGCTCCGTCAACGACGGAGCCGGCACCGACGAAGCGCTCACCTTCACGCGTACCGCCTCCGGCACGGGCACCTACTACGTCGACGTCGAGGCCTACGCAGGATCCGGCACCTCCGCGTACACCTGCACCCTGACGAAGAGCTGACCCCACGCGCCGTGACCGGGGAGCGCGGGAGGTCACAGGCCCCACACGTGCTTCGCAGGTGCACGGTGTCGGTGCGTCCCGCAAGCTGGAGTCATGACGGACCCACTCGTCCCTCCCGAAGAGACACCACCGGTCGAGGGCTCCACAGCCGAAGCCCACCAGGAACTCGCCGACGGCGGGCCCTGGGAGCACCCCGTGCTGTGGATCTGCCTCATCATCGCCGGTGCAGTGCTCGTCGCGGGCTATTTCATCGCTCGCATCACCTCCTTCTGAACGCTCCCGCATCCCCTTCTGAGCCCTTTGAGGCAGGGGCGGAGCGGCGAAGGCAGGCCGCGGGCCAGGTCGAGGACGCAGCGGCCCGCGACGAGCAACAACTCGCGCGGGCCGATGAGTCCTCGGTCCCTATCCCTGTGCCTCGGTCGATGTGGCCGCGGGCGGCGTGAGCGCCCGGTCGCCGCCGGTGGACAGGGCGGCGGGTGACTGCACCGCACGGCGCCGGGCCAGGGACTCCTTGGCGGCCTGGCGTGCGTGGCGGCGGCGCCAGTACGGGTTGTCGTGGGACAGCTTGCTGGAGACCCGGCCGTACATCCCGCAGGTGAGGATGATCAGTCCCATGACGAAGCTGAACATGACGTTGGTCATGCCGAAGTCGAGGACGTTGGCCGGCTTGTCCAGGATGAAGATGTGGGCGAAGCCGCTCACCAGGAACAGTGCGCCGATCGACATGTTGAGTGTCGAGGCGAAGTTGCCTCCCACGATCGCACCGCCGATGAGCACCAGCGCGACGATGACGGAGATCAGACTGAGGACGCCGTTGGTCGACATGCCCGCGATCTGCTGCCCGTCCGTGTTGAACGGGCTCAGCTGGTCGGCGAAACCGAGGAGCCCGAAGGCGAGCACGATCAGGCCGCAGGCGGCGGCGCTGTAGCGGTAGACCGTCGCCAGTTTGTGGTCGACGGGGAACTCGTCACTGAGCTTCATATCCGGTCCTCTCCGAAGCGGGGACGTCGTGTCCCGCCAGGGGCCGCGCGCGTGCGACGGCGGCGCTGTCTCCTATTCGCCCGTGCCGTCGCGGACGGTTGCAGGGCAAACGGGTGACAGCGTCCGCAGAGGGGTCCGGGGGAGAGGCCGGTCCGAGGGCTCTCAGAGCTCGGAGGAGTCAGTCATGGGGCCGGTCACTCGTCGCGCCCGTGGTGCGGAAACGCGCTCGGTACGCCCCGGGTGTGATGACGAGGTTGCGCGCGAAGGCCCTGCGCAGCGACTCCGGAGAGCCGAAGCCGCTGTGCCGTGCGACCGAGGCCATGGGGTCGTCGCCGCCTTCGAGCATGGCCTTGGCGGCCTCCATGCGGACCTGTTCCACGTAGCGGGCGGGAGTCGTGCCGAGCTCCTCGCGGAACAGGCGGGTCATGTGGCGGGTGCTGATGCCGGCTCGGCGCGCCATGGCCGACAGGGTGTGATCGGCGGAGGGGTCCTCGGTCGCCGCGTCGAGGACCCGGCGCAGCATGTCCTGCCTCGTGTGCGGGCTGCTGGTGCGGACGCTGAACTGCGACTGGCCGCCGGGCCGCTGCATGAAGACGACCATGTCCTTGGCGACGGCCCGGGCGACGTCGACGCCCAGGTGTTCCTCCACCAGGGCCAGCGACAGGTCGATACCCGAGCTGACGCCTGCGGACGTCATCATGCGGCCGTCGCGGACGAACAGCGCGTCGGGGTCCACCGTCACCCGTGGGTACCGCAGCGCGAGCTGGTCGGTGTGGCGCCAGTGGGTGGTCGCCCTGCGCCCGTCGAGCAGCCCGGCCGCGGCGAGGAGGAAGGCGCCGGTACAGACGGACGCGGTGAGGCGGCTGCGTGCGTCGAGTGCCTGGACGGCGCTCAGCAGTGCGTCGTCCTTGATCAGGGACGGCCATTCGGGACCGCCGGGGACGAGGACGACATCGCTGACGTACGACACGTCCGGGGCGGCGAGGTCGACGCTCAGGCCAGTGCCCGCGGAGGTCGTGACGTCGGCGCCGTCCGGTGACACCGTACGCACGCGGTAGCGGCCGCCGAACTCGTTGGCCGTGGCGAACACCTCGATCGGCCCGGTGACGTCCAGGAGCCGTACGCCCGGGAAGACCAGCACCGTCACCAGCAGCGGCTTCTGGCCGGGCGACCTGTCCGTCATGGTGAGCCTCCTGCGCGGCTGTACGCGTTCGATCATAGCAAAGTAAGTTTGAAATCCGAACTACCTGGTGTCGATGTGCATGCCAGGCATCGTCCGTCACCTGTGGGTGCTCACCGGTCCACTCGCGTTCAACGGCCAACGGCCCCCTCGCCATGCCCCCCAACAGGACACAAGACCCTCGGTCGTGGACATGGAGAGCCTGGAGGCCCCATCCGCGGTCGCGGGAGTACGAGGGCGGACCCTCATGTCCCGGAGTGAGGGCGCCGTGGCCCGCCCTGATCTGTGACGTCGTGGGTCTCTCGCCCTAGCTTCGAGATCAACGTGCCGGCGGGGTCGGCCGCGACTGCGAGCTGCCGCGCGACGGCCGTCCGGTCGGCCGGTCACCGACGGTGCGCCCGCTTCGAGAAGACAGGGCCCTCCGCACCGTGACACCCCGTACCAGCACGACCCCAGCGCTCTCCCCAGAAGGCGGCTCGGGCACAGAACGCCCGGCCGACGCCCGTATCGCGCAGCCCGAAGGGGACGCACGGGGCCGCGCGCTCCTCAGCCCCAGTTGGTTCGCGGCCGTCATGGGCACCGGGATCGTCGCCAACGCCGCCGCCACCCTGCCCCGGAGCTTCACCGGACTGCGGGACGCCGCCACGGTGGTCTGGGCGGGGGCCGCGCTGCTGCTGGCCGCCCTCGTCATCGGCTATGTCCGAAGGCGCGCGGTGCGCATACACGCCGCCGACCCGGTGCTGGCGCAGTTCTTCGGGGCGCCGCCGATGGCGTTGCTCACCGTCGGCGCCGGATCCCTCCTGCTGGGGGAGCGGGTGATCGGAGCACGTGCCGCGCTGGACGTGGACTGGGTGCTGTGGTCCGCCGGAACCGTCCTCGGTCTGGGCGCCGCCTGCACCGTTCCGTATCTGATGATCACCCGTCACCGCTTCACCGCGGACGCGGCGTCCGGCGGGTGGCTGCTGCCGGTCGTACCGCCGCTGGTCTCCGCCGCGACAGGCGCGCTGCTCATCCCGCACGCCCCGGCCGGGCAGCCGAGACTTGCCATGCTCCTGGGCTGCTACGCGATGCTCGGGCTCGGGCTCATGGCCGTCCTGCTGGTGCTGGCGATGGTCTACAGCCGTCTCGTCCACCATGACGCGCCCATCGGTGCGGTGGTGCCCACCGTGTGGATCGCGGTGGGGGCGCTGGACCAGGCCGTGACGGCGCTCGGCGCGCTGTCCACGGCGGCGCCTAACGCGCTGCCCGCTCCGTACGTGCACGGCGTCGCCGTGGCCGCGCTCCTCGGCGGGGTCGGGGTGTGGGGCTTCGCGATGCTGTGGCTGGTGCTCGCCACGGCGCTGACCGTACGGGAGATCCGACGCGGCCTGCCCTTCGCACCCACCTGGTGGTCCTTCATCTTCCCGCTCGGCGCCTGCGTGACGGGCACCGGAGCCATCGCCTCCCTCACCGGCTCACAACTGTTCGTGTGGAGCGCCGTGGGCCTCTACGCGGTGCTCGTCGCCGCCTGGGCGGTGGTCGCCTGGCACTCGCTGCGCCACGCCTCCGGCAACTGGCGAGGACGAGGCTGAGGCCCGCGCCTACGCGCCGGGGGACGTCGAGGTCAGGTCCGCCCGGGCCCTGCCGTCCGGGTCCGGGCGGCCGCCGTGGCCGGCGACGAGGCGGGAGCGGAGGGCCGTGGCCAGCATGGCGATGAAGGCGACGGCCCACACGCCGCCGGCGACCCACACCTCCCAGCGGCCCATGGTGGTCAGCCACGAGGTGTGCGTCGCGCGTCCCAGCGCGTAGGTGGCGGCCGCGTACATGCCGATCGGGAAGACCAGGTTCCACCAGCCGAGTTCGTAGCGCAGTGGGATCCGTCGCACTACGTGCCGCCACACGCCCAGCGCCAGCAGCAGCGGGATCAGCCAGGTGGAGAAAGACCACAGGACGACGGACGCTCCGAGTACGACCGGACGCGCCGGCAGCGTGCCGCTCGGTGGCAGTTCGAGCAGGCGCAGTCCGGCGAGCACACAGAGGGCGGCGGCCCCCATGAAGATCCACACGGATGTCATCAGACCCTTCGCCTGCACCGGCCGGACCAGGAGTCTGGCCAGGACTACGGCGGCGGTCAGGAGGTACTGCACCAGGCCGATGGCCCAGCCCGCCCCGGCCAGCACCGGCAGCAGGTGCCCGGTGGTCGTCCGGCCCAGCGAGGCCGCCGCCAGCGCCACCGACTCCGATCCGACGGCCCACAGGAACCAGGTGCCGTTCACCTGGTCGATCGAGGGGCCCCTGCGCACGCTCGTGATGAGGGCGAGAGGGATGCCGTAGTCGAGCAGTAGCCAGGCCAGCGTCCCGAACGCGAGAAACGCCCCGGCCGCCGCGGTGTGGCCGTCCAGGACGAGGCGGGCGGCCAGCACGTTGGAGGAGATGGCGACGGTGAGGAAGGCGAAGGAACGCGGCCCCAGGAAGTCGGTGACGAACCGCTCCCGGTGGTGCAGCAGGCGCCAGCCGTAGGCGGGGATCAGCACCGCGAACCCGGCCAGCGCCACCACGAGCAGCACCGCCGACGCGGTATGGGCGCCGATGGAGCTCAGGGCCGTCGACACGATCCCCGTGCCCATGACGAACGCGAGCGCGCCGGCATTGAGATCGGCCAGCGCGGACGAGACGGCCGCACGAGGACCGGACCGGATCGGCTCCGGTTCCGGCCGGTCGGCGGCGGTGAGCCACTCGGCGAGGACGGCGGCGTGACTGCGGTCCACGTCCCGGGCCGCGGTCAGCAGGGTGAGCCGGTCGTGTCCGGCCGCCAGCTCACGCAGCCGGTCCGCCGCCTCGTGATGCCCGGGGTCCCCCAGCTCGGCCAGGTACCGGCGGCGGAACTCCGCGAAACGGGAGACGTCCGCGCTGTACCAGCGGTGCAGTTCGCCGGACGGGGCGACCTCGCGCAGCCAGTCGTCGAGGCGCGCCTGCCGCTGGGGGACGGCAGCCGGCCAGTCACGGTCGACCAGTACGCGCCTGCCGTCCGCGGAGGACGCCTGCTCGTCGATCGTGCGGCAGGTGACGTGCTTGTCCATGGGGTACCTCTCGCGAACGGACAGCCCGGGTCGCCGAGCCGATGGATCAGGTGGCCCCCGCCGGGACCGCTGCTCAGCGGAAGGCCGATGCCACCAGGGTTTCCTGCTCCAGCGCGTGCCGTCGAGCGGAGCCGACGGCGGGAGCGGCTGCCGCGGGGCGGCTGACGCATCCCACCGGGACACTCACCAGACGGCGCAGACGCGGCTCGACGAAGGACCAGGGCCCCTGGTTCTCGGGCTCCTCCTGCACCCAGCGCACGTCCACGGCGCCGGGGAAGCGGGCGAGTTCCGCCGCGAGCTCCCGCTTCGGGAACGGGTACAGACGCTCCAGGCGGATGATCGCCGTGTGCGCCGAGCCCGAGCTCCTTCGACGGGCTTCCAGGTCGTAGCAGACCTTGCCCGAGCAGATGAGCACACGGGTGACCCGGGCGGGATCCGCCGCGAGGTCCGGAAGCACCGGGCGGAACTCGCCCTGCGTGAATTCGGTCAGCGTGGACGTGGCCGCCTTCGACCGCAGCATGGACTTCGGAGTGAAGATCACCAGCGGTGTGCCGCTGCCGTCGAGTGCGTGCCGGCGGAGCAGATGGAAGTAGTTGCTCGGCAGGGAGGGCAGGGCGACGGTCATGTTGTCCTGGGCGCACAGCTGGAGGAACCGCTCGATCCGGGCGGAGGAGTGGTCCGGCCCCTGTCCTTCGAGGCCGTGCGGCAGCAGCAGCGTGAGGGCCGAGCGCCGGCCCCATTTCTGCTCGGACGAGGCGATGAACTCGTCGATGACGGTCTGCGCGCCGTTGGCGAAGTCACCGAACTGCGCCTCCCAGAGCACCAGGGCGTCGGGCCTCGCCAGGGCGTACCCGTACTCGAAGGCGAGTGCCGCCAGTTCGGACAGCATCGAGTCGTAGAGGGAGAAGCGTGCCGCGCGCGGGCCGAGATGGTTCAGCGGCGTGTACTCGGCGCCGTTGCGCCGGTCGGTGAGCACGGCGTGGCGTTGGCCGAATGTGCCCCGGCGGGAGTCCTGTCCGGTCAGCCGCACCGGAACACCGTCCAGCAGCAGTGATCCGATCGCCAGTGTCTCCGCCGTGGCCCAGTCGATCGTGCCGTCGTCGAGCATCGCCGCACGGCGGGCGAGCTGCGGCAACACGCGGGGGTGCACGGTGAGCTCGGGCGGCAGGTCGGTCTGGGTGGCGATGACGCGCCGGGCGGTCGGTTCGTCGATCGACGTCGCTGCCGGTCGCGGTGTCCGCTGTTCGGCGTCTGGGTGCTCGCCGGCCTCGGAGGCTCCCGGGGCGGCCGACGTCGTCCGCGTCTCGGCGAAGGCCCGTTCGAGGTGTTCCTGGTAGTTGCGGCGCGCGCCCTCCACCTGGGCCGCGGTGAGCTCCCCGCGACGGAGCAGCGACTCGGCGTACAGCGCGCGCACGGAGGCCTTGGCGCCGATGCGGTCGTACATCGCCGGCTGGGTGATGGACGGGTCGTCGACCTCACTGTGCCCATGGCGCCGATAGCAGACCAGGTCGATCACGACGTCCTTGTGGAACGCCTGCCGGTAGTCGAAGGCCAGACGCGCGACGCGTACGACCGCTTCCGGATCGTCCCCGTTGACGTGGAGGACCGGTGCGTCCACGGCGTGGGCGACGTCGGTGGCGTAGGTCCCGGAACGGCCGCCGGTGGGCGGGGTGGTGAAGCCGACCTGGTTGTCGATGACCAGGTGGACGGTGCCGCCGGTGCGGTAGCCCGGTAGCCGCGACATGTTGAACGTCTCGGCGACCACGCCCTGACCGGCGAACGCCGCGTCGCCGTGGACCACGACCGGCAACAACGGATGCGGGTCGCCGCCCTCCAGGGCCGATTCCTGCTTGGCGCGCACGATTCCCTGGGCGACCGGTCCGACGATCTCCAGGTGCGAGGGGTTGGCCACGACCGAGACGCCGATGCTTCCGCCGGTCAGCGCACGGTAGGTGCCTTCCGCGCCGAGGTGGTACTTCACGTCCCCCGATCCCCGGACGCCGGGGACGTCGGCCGTGTCCAGGAACTCGGCGAAGATCTGGGCGTAGCTCTTTCCGACGATGTTGGCCAGCACGTTGAGCCGTCCGCGGTGCGCCATGCCGATGACCGCGTCCGCCATGCCCGCGTCGATGGCGCGCAGCAGCAGGGCGTCGAGCAGCACGATCGCCGACTCGGCGCCTTCGAGCGAGTACCGCTTCTGGCCCACGTACTTCTTCTGCAGGAACGCCTCGAAGGTTTCCGCCGCGCCAAGACGGTAGAGGATCTGCAGCTTCTCGGCCCGGTCCGCCCGGTGCTGCGGGCCCTCGACCCGCTCCCGCATCCAGCGCCGTTCGCCGGCGTCCGTGAGGTGCGTGTACTCGAAGCCGACCGAGCCGCAGTAGATCTCCCGCAGGGCGATCAGTACGTCCTGGAGAGCCATCGTGGTGCGCCCGGCGAAACCGTCGACTACGACCTTCGCCGCGGGGTCCGCGTGGTCGAGCCTGAACGCCGCGAGATCGAGCTCTCGGGGTGTGGCAGCGGGCTCTGTCGCGAGCGGAATCGTGGCGGCCGCCAGATGGCCGCGCGTGCGGTACGCGGCGATGAGTTCCGCGACGCGCACGGCGGTGAGCACCGACGCGTCGCCGCCGTCACGCTGCGCGGGAAGGGCGGCGCCCGCCGTCCCGGACGCCGCAGGAGCCGGCACGGGCACGTCATGGGCCGCGAAGAAGTTGCGCCAGGTCTGGTCGACCGAGCGGGGGTCGTGCCGGTAGCGGTTCCACTGTTCGTCCACGACCCATGCGTTGGGCCCGAAGTCCGCGGTGGACACGGCTCGACCCGTGTCTGGTTGTGACGTCACGGCGCAGAACGCCTTCTTTCCTCGTCTGGAGCGTCGGGCTGCCGGACGCGGTCCGTGCGTCGGGCCCATGCGTATGTTGCCTGCGCCGCGTGCTTCGTACCGCTTGCCGGTATTCGACCCGTTCGACCGCATCGCGCTGTCGAAGCTAGGACGACCGGGAGCCTGAGGGGGCAGCTGAAGGGGACGCAACTACCTCACTTGAGGACATCCGGGTTCGGCGAGCGCCGGAGCCGGGGCCCAGTCCTGATCCGAGGGCGTCGTGTCCGACCGGTCGGGGACCACTCCGATGGCGACCCCGGTTGTGCATGCCAGGCCGTGGATGCTCGGCCCGCGCTCCGACCCTCGGGAGAGAACCATGCATGACGCCGATTCGCCGGCCGCCGCCCGGTGGGCGCCCGCCCGAGTCCTGCGGACCCTGGGGCTCCTCCACGGTGAGTTGCGGGTACGGCACGGCCTGTCGCTCCACGGCTACCTCACCCTCGGCACCCTCGCCGAAGCCGCGACCGGCTCCATGCCCGTCGCACAGCTGACGGCGTCGCTGCGGGAATCGGGGGACCGGATGTCCTACGTGCTCCGAGGCCTGCAGGCGGCCGGGCTGGTCGAGCGTGACCGCCGTGAGCAAGACCGCAGGACGGTCGACGTCAGCCTCACCGAGGCCGGGCGCACCGCGTGGGCCGACGCCGAGAAGACCGCCCAGGAACTGGTGCGCCGGCACTTCGGGTACGGGGTGATGACCGTGCCGACGCGCGGTGACGGTGACGGGAACGCCGCCCGGCGCGAGCTGCCGGTGAAAGGGCGAGGGTGACGCCGTCTCGCACGGCGTCCGTCCAGATCTCACACTGGAGGAGACACACCGCGTCACACCGGATCCGTGACCGGCACACCCACGACGGTGCTCCGTCGCCGCCCGGCCGGCGTGGGCGAGGCCCCGCACCAGGGAGGAGCAGGGGATGCCTTCATTGCTGTCGGTGAACGTCGGCATGCCGAAGAACGTGATCTGGCAGGGCAGGACCGTCTACACCGGCGTCTGGAAGCAACCGGTACAGGGTGCGGTGATGGTCCGCCGACTCAACATCGACGGGGACGGCCAGGGCGACCGAGGTGGACACGGAGGAGAACAGCGCGCTGTCCTCGTCTACCAGCTGGAGTCCTACCACTACTGGCAGCGGCACTTCGGTCGTGACGACTTCACCTACGGTGAGTTCGGCGAGAACCTCACCGTCGACGGCCTGAGCGACGACGAGGTCTGCATCGGTGACCGCTATGCCATCGGCGACGCCGAGTTCGAAGTCAGCCAGCCCAGGGTCACGTGCTACCGCGTGGGGCTGCGCGTCGGCGAACCGCAGCTGCCGGCCCTGCTGGTCGGCCACCACCGGCCCGGCTTCTACATGCGCGTCATCCGAGAGGGTCGCATCGAGGCCGGTGACACGATCACCAAGACCCGAACCGGGCCGGGCGCGCTGAGTGTGGCCGCCACCGACGCCCTGCTCTACCTGCCCGGGCGGGACCCCGAAAAGCTGCGCCTGGCCCTGTCCATCCCCGCCCTGAGCCCCGGCTGGCAGGGCTCCTTCCGTGACCTGCTCGCCACCGACGGCTCCGACGCACAACAAGGCCCGGCCTGGGCGGGGTTCCGCGAACTGCGTGTGGACGAGGTGGTGGCGGAGAACGCCTCCGTCACCTCGCTGTACCTGAGGTCACCGGACGGCACTCCGCTGCCCGACCCCCGGGCCGGCCAGTACCTCACGCTGCGTATCCCCTCGGCGGCGCAACCCGTGCCCGTGCGCAGCTACTCCCTGTCGTCGACGCTCACCGACGGCCGCTACAGGATCAGCGTCAAGCACGAACCTCACGGCACGGTGAGCGGGTACCTGACCAGCCGGACGCGTCCCGGCGCCCTGCTCGATGTCGCCGCGCCCCGCGGCGAGTTCGTCCTCACCCGGGGCACCGAGCCGGTGGTCCTTGTCTCGGCGGGCATCGGTCTCACGCCCGTGCTGGCCATGCTCCACGAACTCGCCGCCCACGACCGCGACCGGGAGGTCTGGTGGATCCACGGCGCCCGCGGACCGCAGGAGCACCCCCTCGCCGCCGAGGCGCACGACCTGCTCACCACCCTCCCGCGCGCACACGAGCACGTCTTCTACAGCGCGGCCACAGCCGAGGACCACCTCGGCGGCGAGTTCACCCGGGGACGGCTCACCCGGGAGGCCCTGACCGCTCTGGCCCTTCCCGCCGACGCCACCGCCTACCTGTGCGGCCCCGACGCGTTCATGGCCGATATGCGCGACGCCCTCACGGCGGGCGGCATCGACCCGGCCCGTATCCACACCGAGGCGTTCTCCGCGCTGCCCTCCATCAACCCCGGCCTCACCCCCCGAACGGCCAGACCGCCCCATCAACCCCCGGGCGCCCCCGGAACCGGGCCGCAGGTCACGTTCGCCCGCAGTGGCATCTCCACTCCATTCCCCGACGACCGGCGCAGCGTGCTCGAACTCGCCGACGCCTGTGACGTCCCCACCCGCTGGAGCTGCCGCACCGGGGTGTGTCACACCTGCACAACACCCCTGCTCTCCGGTGCCGTGACCTATTCCCCCGCGCCTCTGGAGGACCCGCCGGACGGTGAGGTACTCATCTGCTGCGCCCGGCCCGACGGCGACATCGTCCTCGACATGTGAGGCCGCGCTCGTCTCCGACCTGGTGCCGAGTCCCCGAGTGCGTTCGGCGAGGAAGACCTGCTCCGTACGCGCCACCGGGCCGGCGGCGACCGACCGCCGGCCCGGCCCAAACAGCGCGTGCCTGCCCGTACTTGGGTGTGGTCCCCGGCCGCCGACTGCCGGGGACCACACCCATTCAGCGTCGATGTCAGGAGAATCGTCACTGTCGGATGTGACAGCGGGCGGGCCAGGTGTCACACCTGGCAGGCTGCTCGGCGCCCTGGGGTTCGACCGACGCTTGCGGTGACCTGGCCGTGCGAGGCGGCGGGACACCGCGAGCGTCGGTCCTGCCTGCGGGTCAGCGGGTGGTGGTCACCCGGTGCTCCTTGAGGCTGGCACAGTTGGAGCCGGTGACCTGCACGTAGATGCCGCCGATCTGGCCGCCCCAGTCGACGCAGTGGCCCTTGCCGTAGACGTAGGTCGGGCCGGCGTACGACGTGTACCGTCCGAAGTCCTCGTCCGAGGCGTTGGTGTCGGGGATGTAGACCCAGGCGGACATGTCCACGGCCGTGCCCGGGTTGTTGCGGATGGTCGCCACGCAGTTGTTGCCGTTCGTGGCGTTGTAGGTCAGGTAGACGGTGCCCAGCGAGCCGATGGGCGCCGAGTTCACGGTCTTGTAGCTGCTGCCGCAGACCTTCTGCGGGGTGGTGTTGGGCGCGGCGGAGGCCGGTGCCGCCAGGGCCGTCGTGGCCCCGACGGACAGGGCCGCGACGGCGGTGACGCCCAGGACGGAACGGGTGAATCGCATGTTTCCCCCTTGTGTTGGAGATGCCGAGTGTGCACGGCGAAGGTGTGCGGTGGCACTCACTTTCAAGGGGGTCGAACTGAGTTACCTGGAGGTCAGGGGCCGTGAATAGAGACCATGCGGTCTCTTTTTATGGGCGCTGAGTGCGTTCGTCGGTTTGTTCTGGCGGCCGGTCGGGAGGCTTGGTGACTGGCGAGCGTGACGTCGCTCTAGCCGGATTCGATCCAAAGCTTGGTGCGGTCCTGGGATGTTGGCGAATGGATGCACCTCAGGTCGAGGGCGGGTCGGGGGGTTCTCTAAACAGGGCGGGAGGTCTGGTATTGACATACCGGTCGTGCTGTTTTTGAATGGTGGAGTGTCAGACGGGCTGGGCGGATTGGGGGACGGCGTGGACATCGGTGTGCTGGGTTCGCTGGATGTGCGGGTGAACGGGGTGTCGGTGGCTCCGTCGGCGCCGAAGCCGCGGCAGGTGCTGGCGCTGTTGGCGCTGCACGCGGACCGGGTGGTGCCGGTCGCGTCGCTGATCGAGGAGTTGTGGGCGGGGCACCCGCCGCGAAGTGCGCGGACGACATTGCAGACGTATGTCCTGCAACTGCGAGAACTGATCGCGGCGGCCCTGGTCACCGACGCAGGAGACAGCGCGTCGGTCGCCGGCACCGCGACTGATGCATCCGTCCCGGGCGACGCGACCGCTGAAACCGCTGTCACCGTCGGGGCGAAGGACGTGCTGATGACGCTGCCCGGCGGCTACCTGCTGTCGTCCGGTGGTGGCCGAAGTGATGTGCGGGAGTTCGAACGTCTCGCGGGCCTTGGGTACCGCGCGATGGACGGCGGCGACTTCGCCGGCGCGGCACGGACGCTGGCGTCGGCACTCCAGTTGTGGTCGGGGACGGCGTTCGCGGACGTGCAGAGCGGAGCGCAGCTGGCGATGGAGGTCAAGCGGCTGGAAGAGAGCCGGTTGTGCGCGCTGGACCAGCGGATCGAGGCGGATCTGCGACTGGGCCGACACCGCGAGGTGCTGGCCGAGTTGACGGTTCTCACCAGCCGCTACCGCACGCATGAGAACCTGCATGCCCAGTTCATGATCGCGCTGCACCGGTCGGGGCGGCGCGGCGAGGCGCTGAACGTCTTCCTGCAGCTGCGTGCCACGCTCGGACGCGAGTTGGGGCTTGAGCCCTCACCACGGCTGCGAGGCTTGCAGCACACGATCCTGACGGCCACCCCCGAGACCCCGGCCGACATTCCCGGTACCGTCTCCCGGCCCGTTGCTCGGGACTCCGGGCAGGGAGCAGGCATGGGGGCGCGTGGGGAGCGAGTCGCGCAGGGCGTACCGCTGGCGTCGGCCCACTGACCGCCGCGGCGTGCCCGCTGAGGGCGCAGAGCTATACGGCCTGAATCGCGTCGGCCGGGACTTCGAAGATGAACGTGAGTCCGTCGTGCTCGTTCCCCTGCTCGCCGACGCGCTTGAAGCCGAAGCCGTCGATGGAGGCCAGGGAGGCGGCGTTGTCGGCTGCGATCCTGGCCCGCACCGTCCTGACACCGGGTTCGGCGGCGGCCCTGACGAGCAGCGCCGACACCATGGCGCGGGCGTAGCCCTGGCGACGGTGCCCAGGCACGACGGTGTAGCCGACCTCCACCGTGCCCGCCTCGTCCGGTGGCCCGTGGAACCCGGCGTCGCCGACGACGATGCCTTCCGGTTCGGACACCGCGGCCCGAGTGATCCAGGGTGCGGCGGAGGGATCCTTGACGAGTTGGTCGGCACGGTAGGCGAAGATCGAGCGGGCCCGGTCGCAGACGAAGTGTTCGTCGAGGGTGACCCCGGTCTCGGCGCTGCCGCCGGCAAGGTCACCGTCGGCGAGCGCCCGCAGCGCCTTCTCGCTGAGTCTGACGAAACGGACGCGTTTGCGGGCAGGGAGAGGTTCGCTGTTCATCACGCCAGATGCTTGCGCAGCCTTGGACGGCTGTCCACCGCTTTACGGCCCCGGCGGACACGGTGAGCTCCGAACGGTAGCGCGACGGGCGTTCACCCCGGACGAGCACTGGCGGTGACGGGGCTCCGGTGTTTCCCCGACAGCGTCGCGGGTGGCTACCGACAGTGGGAGGTGAAGCCCGGGCGAGAGGCGACGCGCCCTGACCGCGCGGACGGCTTTCAGCGGTCGAGGGTCGGCGTCTGCCGGTAGCGCACGGCGAGGGCGGCGATGTCGTCGTCGAGCCGTCCGCCGCTGTAGCGGAGCAGGTCCGTGTGGAGCTGGTTGAGCAGTTCTCGGGGCTGGTCCGCGCGGTGGCGGCCCATCCACTCGGGCAACGGAAAGAAGGTGCCGCCGGGGTCGCGTGTTTCCGTGACGCCGTCGGTGTACAGCAGCATCTGATCGCCTGGCGCGAAGGCGATGGTGTCCACGAAGTAGTTGTTTCCGAGGAGCGCCGCGAGATTGAGGGGTGTCGAGGGGACAGTGGGCTCGAGAACGCGGACTTCGCCGCTCTGGACGAACACCGGTGGGGGATGTCCGCAGTTGAGGACCCGGACATCCCCGCCACCGTACGGGACCTCGATGATCAGCGCGGTGGCGAAGTGCTCCTGCTGATCGTCGGCGGGGATGGCGGCGCTGTAGCGGGTCATGGTGATCTGGAGGCGGTTGATAAGCCCTTCCAGGTCGGGTTGGTCGTACGCGTTCTCCCGGAAGCAGTTGATGACTGCCGCGGCCGCGCCCACCGCTGACAGGCCCTTGCCGCGTACGTCGCCGATGAGCAGGCGAAGTCCGTACGGTGTGTCGGCCACCTCGTAGAGGTCACCGCCGATGCGCGCCTGCTCCTGGGCCGCCAGGTACAGCGACTCGATCTCGATGTCCCGGATGCGGTGCGGCAGCGGCCGCAGGAGCACCTTCTGCGCCGCGTCGGCGACGAGCCGGACCTGGAAGAGAGTCTCCTCGCGCTGTAGCCGCAGATGGCTGGCGTAGGCGGCCGCGAGAGTGACTGCGGCGATGGCCGCAGCCGTATACGGCGTCCCGAGATCGGGATGGACGAAGCTGATGCAGATCATGATCAAAAAGCAGAACGCCCCCAGCAGGACCGTGGGCAGAACGGGCCACATGGCTGCCGCCAGAGCGGGTGCCGCAGGCAGGAGGCGACTGAAAGCGATCTCTCTCGGGGTGGCGAAGGCGACGCCGGCGATGAGGACGGTGACGAGCACGGGCGACAGCGTGACGGCCTGGCGCTGTCCGTCGTGGGGCCGACGGCGTCGGATCCGTGCAGGTCTCGTCACAATTCAGATCTTAAGCGGATAAGGCAGCAAGCCGACGGATGTGACGCCCTGCGGTGACTCGCCGCGGGTTCTGCCGATACGGGCCAGTGACCCGTTCATTTGGCACCAATGGGCCCACTTCGGGCAACGCCCCTACAATGGCGAGTGGTGCAGGGGACGCCCGTCCGCCTGCGAGGAAGTCGCACGCGCGATCCGTTCGGCAGCGGGACCTCACCGCCAACCGGTGTCGTTCAGCCGACGGCTCCGGCGACCGTAGGCGTTTCGCAGTTGGGAGACGCTCCGCCACCCTCCGCGAGTGTTGCGGCGCAGGCGGCGCTGACAGGAGCCCAGCCGAGGCCGCGAGAGGCCGCCGACGCCGTCACAGACGTCACGCCTGGTCGGTTTTCCCCTTGCCTTTGTCCTCCATTGCCGCAGTGATGTGGAGCCACTCGTATGTCCCATCATCTGGATTCTCCCGCAGCCAGGGCCGATGCCCGTCTGAACATCTCCGACCTCTATGTCTTCCGGGGCGAACGAGGCACGGTCTTCGTGATGAACGTGGCCTCCGAATCAGCCGGTCCGAGTGCACCGGAGGGGTACCACCCGGAGGCCAGGTACGAGTTCAAGATCGACGGCACGGGCGACGTCGTCGAGGACCTGACGTACCGCTTCAGTTTCGGGATCGCGGACGCGGACGGGACGCAGACACTGGAGCTGCGCAGACTCGTCCAGGCGGACGCCACGGACGACGCGGCCGCGGGCACGGCACTGCTCACCGGCACGACGGGGCAGACGCTCGATACCAAGGAGGGCCTGCGCGTGTGGGCCGGACGCGCAGGCGACCCGTTCTGGATGAATCCCGCCGTGGTGCAAGCGGTCGGCCAGGCATTTCAGCACGGCACCGACGTCGACGTACCTCCCTCGGACGGGGCCTCGGTGAAGAGTCTCTTCTCCGGGCAGAAGGTGTGGTCCATCGTCCTGGAGGTACCGGACGCCGAGCTGCTGCCCTTCACAGGCGGCCTGGACATCCGCGTCTGGGGGGTCACGGCCCTCGCCACCGACGCCGGCGGATGGCACCGCGTCGACCGGTGCGGACTTCCGATGGTCTCCCCGATCTTCGCGCAGTTCGACGACGACCTCGCCGAACGACTGAACCAGACCCCGCCGACCGGCGATTCGGAAACGTTCGCCGAGGAGTTCGCCGCCCGAGTGGCCGCAGTGGTGGGCGCCCGCCGAACGGCTACCGATGCGCAGGAATACGGCCGGGAGGTAGCCGACCGCATCCTCCCCAACGCCCTGCCCTACACCATCGGCACACCGGCGGTGTTCGGCTTCGCGGAGTTCAACGGGCGTGCCCTGAACGACAACGCAGGCGAAGTGATGTTCTCCCTCACCACCAACAGCGCCCTCAGCGTCGGCCTGAGCAAGGACGCCGTCGACGCCCCTCCCACTCCGTTCTTCCCGTACGTGGCGCCCGCGATCTGACCGGTGCGACCGAAGCCGCACCGATCCGCAGTCCCACGTGGCAGCGACCACTCGAAGAGCACAGTGACTTGACTGTTCAGGGCGCTGAGCGGGCGACGCTGCGGAAGTCAGCGGGTCAGGAGGTCCTGGATCGCCGCGCCGATCTCGTCAGGGGCTTCCTCCGCCATGAAGTGCCCCGCTCGGGTCAGCCGGTGGTCCAGGTCAGGTGCCCACGCCTTCCACACACCGGCGGCGTCATACCCCAGACGGGCGCCCCAGTCCTGCTGGACGACCGTCACGGGCATGGCCAACTGTGAGCCGGCGTCCAGATCCGCTTGGTCGTGTACGACGTCGATGCCCGCCGAGGCCCGGTAGTCGGCGACGATCGACGGCACCGCCGCCGCGCTCGCTCGCAGGTACTCGGCACGCACGTCCTCCGGCACGGCCTCCGGATCATTGCTCCAGGCGTCCAGGAACGAACCGAAGAACGCGTCCGCACTGTTGGTGATCATCGTCTCCGGCAGGCCGGGCGGCTGCGCCATGAGGAAGAGGTGGTAGGCGACGGCTGCCGGGACGCCGTGCAGGACGTTCCACATGTCGAGGGTCGGCACGATGTCGAGGAGTCCGAGGTGCGTGACGGTGTCGGGGTGGTCCAACCCGGCACGGAAGGCGACCAGGGCGCCCCGGTCGTGGCCGACGAGGGCGAAACGCTCATGGCCGAGGGTCGCGGCCAGGGCCACGACGTCGGCGGCCATGGTGCGCTTCGCGTACATGCTCGGATCGGTGGCCTCCGGCTTGTCGCTGGCGCCGTAACCCCGCAGGTCGGGACAGATCACCGTGTGCTGCTCCACGAGCCGCTCCGCGACGTGCCGCCACATCAGGTGGGTCTGCGGGAAACCGTGCAGCAGCACCACCGGGGGACCACTACCGCCGACAGCGACAGCCACCTTCACACCGTCCGCGCCGGGCACGCGCATCTGATCGAAGCCGGGAATGGTGAGGGCCATGGAAGGCCTTCCTTTCGGGTCGGGAACTGACCGGATCAGCCTGCGCGACGCCGATGAGCAGCCGATCAGTGCGATTGGGCGCAGCCGACTCCGGCACGCAGGATGGGGACATGCGCATTGACGTGCTCGGAGCGGTGCGGGCCCTCCGTGATGACGGCAGTCCCGTCGAGCTGGGCGGGCCGCGCCATCGTGAGGTGCTCGGGCGGCTTGTCGCCGCAGAGGGCCGGCTGGTCACCACCGACACCCTGGTCCAGGACCTGTGGTCCGATCCGCCGGAGCGAGCCGTCGGCGCCCTGCGTACCTTCGTCGCCGCGCTGCGCCGGGCCCTCGAACCCGAGCGTGCGCCGCGCACTCCACCGCGGGTCATCGTCACCGAGGGCCCCGGTTACGCGCTGCTGCTGCCCCGTGAGGACGTGGACGTCCACCGTTTCCAGGACACGCTGTCCCGGGCCCGGCGCGACCCCGGCGCGGTGACCGACCTCGAAGCGGTACTCGCGGACTGGCGCGGCCCCGCCTACGCCGACGTGCCCGACTCCGTATGGGCGCAGCGCGAGCGGACACGGCTCGAGGAGCAGCGGCTGGAGGGGGTGGAACTGCGTGCGCGCATCCTTCTCGACGTGGGGGAGGGGCCCGGTCTCGTGGCCGAGCTGGGTGCTCACGCCGCCGAACACCCCTGGCGCGAACGCGCATGGGAGCTGCTTGCCCGCGCGCTCCACCGGGCCGGGCGCAGGGCTGACGCGCTGGCCACCCTGCGCCGAGCCCGCGCGATGCTCGTCGGCCAACTCGGGCTCGATCCCGGTCCGGCCCTGCAGGACCTGGAGGCGGAGATCCTCAAGGGGTCCCTCTCCGCCGATGACGTACGGACCCCGTGGCCCGGCCGAGGTGTCCGGCTCGGCCCGCGCACCATGGTGGATCTGGCCCGCACTCTCGCGTTGGCGGGTGGCGAAGCCCTCGTCCACTCGCGGCGCGACCGCCTGGCAGCCGTTGAGGCCGCCCAGCGCACGGGGGACCTCTTGCTGACCGCCCGGGTCATCGGTGCCTACGACGTGCCCGCGCTCTGGAGCCGGGCCGACGACCCGGGGCAGTCGCGAGCCGTCGTCGAGGCCGCCGAGCGCACGCTCCATGCGCTGGGCCCCGACAGTCCCGCCGACCTGAGAGCCCGACTCCTGGCCACGGTCGCCGTCGAGAGCCGCAGCGCCGATCTGTCCGCGACCGAGCGGGAGCGCGCACACCAGGCTGCCCGGCAGAGCGAGGCACTTGCACGGGGCCTCGGCGACCCCGCACTCCTGGCCTTCGCCCTCAACGGGTCGTACCTGCAGTCGTTCGCCCGACCGGGGCTAGCCGCGGTGCGGGACGGTATCGGTGCCGAGATTCTCGATCTGGCCACCCGCCACGACCTGGCGAACTTCGCTGTACTGGGCCACCTTGTGCGCCTGCAGTCCGCCTCGGCCGCCGGCGACCTCGACGCCGCGACCGCGCACGCCGACGCGGCCGAACAACTCGCCGCGACCACCGAGGCATCGCTCGTCCCCGTGCTCACCGCCTGGTTCCGGGCCCGGGCCACCGCCGCACGCAGCACGGAACCCGATGGACCCAGCGCGGCCACCGGCGCGGAGCACTACCGCGCCGCTGAGATCCAACTGCGGACGGCCGGCATGCCAGGCCTGCACCGCGGTCTTCTCCCGCTCGCCCTCCTGGGCCTGCGCCTGCTCCACGACCGGCCCGCGCCCACCGACCCGCGCCTCGACTGGGGCCCGTACCTGCCGTGGGCGCGACCGCTCGTACTGCTCGCTCAGAACCGGGACGAAGAGGCCCGTGCCGCCCTGCGGGTGATGCCGGAACCGCCGCGTGACCACATGCAGGAGGCCATGTGGTGCCTGACCGTCCGCGCGGCCGTACGCCTCGGCGAACGGGAGGTCGCCGCACACGCCGCGACCGCACTGCGCGACGCCCGTGCGGAACACGCCGGCGCCGCCAGCGGACTGCTGACGCTGGGCCCCGTGGCGCGGTACGTGGCGGAGGTGGAGCGATATATCGGAGCGACAGTTGACTGATGGTTCGTCAAAAAAAGCAGGAGTAGGTGAGATGGCGGACGCGGTCGCCGGCCTCGGTCGCCGGGCATGCTGGCCGGTCCCGGGTCGTCGTAGGCAGGGGGAGGGGGCGCTTTCGCGGCTCGACCGTGTCGGTAACGCCTGTTACCATCGGTCTATGGCGAAGACACAGCTGGGCGCACGCGTGGACGAGGACGTTGCCGAACTCGCGAAGAAGCGTGCCGCGGATCTGGGGCTGGGGGTCGGGGATTACCTGGCCCGGCTGGTGCAGGAGGACGCCAGCGGGCTGCGCGCCCACGCCGTCGATGCGGCGGCCCGCTTCCTGGCCGAGCACCAGGCGGTCTTCGACGAGGCCGAGGAAGCGCAGCAGACGGCTCGGGGAGCGCACGCGGCCTGATGGAACTGCACATCGACGTTCCCTGGATCCTGCAGGTCACCGAGGTGGCCGGAGCGAGCGACCCGGCCCCTGACGACTACGGCGTTCCGGTCGCGGCGATCGCTCGCCACCGGGCCGAGCTGCTCGAACAACCGGTTTACCACGGTCCCTACGCCAAGGCCGGCGCCTTGGTGCACACGCTGGGCCGCTGCCGCTGGCTGGAGCGCTCCAACATGGCCGTTGCCGCCGCTTCGGGCGTGATGTATCTCCAGGCCGCCGGGATTTCCGTCAAGCCGGGCCACCAGGACGCGGTCGCCCTCAAGGACCTGCTGCTGGATCCCGCCTGCACCGCCGGGAAGATCGCCGCTCTGCTGCGGACCTGGCCCACCGCCACCTGAGCCCAGGAGGGCCAACGTCACCGTGCACGCCGGTGGGCCTCGCGGAGTACGGCGTCACGGCCGTACTCCGCCGGCTGGTCCGACGTGGTGCCCGGGGGTCAGGGGGTCATCTCGTACGCTGTCGACAGGGCTTCGACGTGCTGCCAGACACGCTGGGAACGCTCTTCGTCGACCGCGGGACGGCGGAGTGCGCCCAGGCTCCAGTCCTGCTGCTGCTTGGTCGCGGAGTCCTTGCCGTGCAGTTCGACGGCGTGTGCGGAGAAGTCCCGGATCAGGACGGCGAACAGTTCGTCGAGTATGTCCTCGTCGAGGCCGGTCAACGCTGCCTGTTCCAGGATCAGCTGCCCGTGGACGACGAGCGCGAAGAGCTGGCCGACGGCGAGGAGCAGGTCGAGGTCCTTGCTCTGTGCCTCGTCGGGAGCCGCCGTGCGCACGAACTCGCAGAGAGCGTCGGCCTGTTCGCGGAAGCGGGCGATGTTGGGCAGGTGGGCGTAGGTGTCGAAGGCCGGACGCCAGTCGTGGAAGCGCACCGAGCCCAGGCCGCGGGCGGGGCCTTGACGGAAGAGGAAGTCGTCGTCGGCCGCGTCGAGTCGGGTCGGGACGGGCTCGTAGGCGACCGGGTCGAGGAGGTGGTTGCGCATGAACTTGAGGATGAGCGCCAGGTTCACGTGGACGGTGCCCTCCAGCTTCGGCAGGCCGCGGATCTCGACGGCGGCCTGGGCGAAGTAGGTGTCCTTCTCGAACCCCTTGGCGGCGATGACGTCCCACATCAGGTCGATGACCTTTTCGCCCTCGGTGGTCACCTTCATCTTCGTCATGGGGTTGAAGAGGAGGTAACGGCGGTCGTCGGGGCCCGCGGTGCGGAAGTAGTCGACGGCCCGGTCGCTGAAGAGCTTCATGCCCACCAACCGGACGTAGGCGTCGGTCAGTTCGCGTCGCACGTGCGGGAAGGCGGTGACGGGGCGGCCGTAGAGGATGCGGTTGTGCGCGTGGGTGACGGCCTCGTACATCGCGTGCTCGCAGATGCCGATCGAGGCGGTGCACAGGTTGAACTTGCCGACGTTGACGGTGTTCAGGGCGGCGTCGAAGGCGGCGCGGCCGGTGTGCAGGATGTCGTCCTCGGTCACGGGGTAGTCCGTGAGGCGGAACTCGCTGACGTACTTGGACGAGTCCACGACGTTCTTGACGAGGTGGTACGACGGATGACGGCTGTCGGCGGCGAAGAAGACGTAACCGTCGGGGCCTTCGACGTCGGTGCGGCGGCCGAAGACGGAGACGAGACCGGCCGCGTTGCCGTTGCCGATGTAGTACTTGGAGCCGGTGGCGCGCAGACCGCCCGCGCCGTCGGGCTCCAGGAGCATGTCCGTGGAGTAGATGTCGGCTCCGTGGGCCTTCTCGGACAGGCCGAAGGCGAACACCTCGCCCTGGGAGAGCAGCGCGGCGGCGCGGGCGCGGGCGGCGGCGTTGTCGCTCTGCCATACGGGACCGAGCCCGAGGACGGTGACCTGCCAGGCGTACCAGTAGTCGAGGCCGTAGAAGCCGAATATCTCGTTGAGGGCGGCGATGCGGGCGGTGTCCCAGCGCTTGTCGTTCTCACCGGGAGCGGCGGCGGAGGCGGGGGTGAGGAAGGTGGCGAAGAGTTCTTCCCTGGCGGCGAAGGCGAGGAAGTCCTCGAGCCAGGCGCGGGTGCGGTAGTCCTCGATCAGTCGGCGCTTGCCGCGTTCCTCGAACCAGTCGATGGTGGCGCGCAGCAGCCTGCGGGTCTCCTGGTCGAAGTGCCGGGGGTTGTACGTACGCGGGTTGAACAGCAGCGCGTCGGCCACGGGGTGCCGCCTTTCGGCTGGGAGCGGGACGGATGTCGGTGGATACGGATGTCGGGGGGCTTGTCGGCCGGTCAGTGGCCGGTAGTGAAACCGGCGAGGGTGGAGAGGACGTCGTCGAGCCAGGCGATCATCATTCGCTCGTACGCGATGCCGCCGCGCAGCACCACGTGCTGGAGCTCGCGCTCGGCGTCGGGCGGCCCGCTCGCCGGGGCTTCCGCGAAGTCGCGTTTCTCGCCCGCGAGGTAGTGGGCCAGACGGTCCTCGTGCGCCTGACGGTGCCGTTCGACCTCACTGATCAGGGCCGTCGGATCGTCGAAGGCGGCGCCTCGGACCTTGACCGCCAGTTCGTGCCGGATGTTCTCGGGCTGGGTCGCCTCATGCAGCCACGCGGAGAGCGCGGTGCGGCCCGGCGCGGCGACGGTGTACTCCTTCTTGTCGGGGCGTCCGTACTGCGGGACGTCCCGGACGTCGACCCAGCCGTCGCCCTCCATGCGTTTGAGCACGCGGTAGATCTGCTGGTGGGTGGCGTTCCAGAAGTACCCGATGGACCGCTCGAACCGCCGGGCCAGCTCATAGCCGGAGCCCGGCTTCTCCAGCAGGGAAACGAGGATCGCGTGCTCGAGCGCCATGCGCACGATCCTGCTATGCACCGCGTTGCATAGCAACGCCGCCGAGGTGAGACGCCGCTCACCACGGGCGGGTCGCACAGATCACTTCCGGCGGCCGCATGCGCGGGGGAGGGGCGAGGGCCGGCCCTTGATGGCTGCCGGGCGCGCTCGCTCACATGCGTACTGGGCGCACGCAGAGGGGTGCTGGTTCAGTAGCAGGGTCTGCCGGACCGCGGGCTCTCGCTCCACCAACGTCATCCCCTCCCTGTTTCGTGCCAGGGAGGGGATGCGTCTCTGCGTTCTCGGCCTTCTTCGTTCGGGCCGGATGGAGCACAGTCCCGGCGTGGGCATCAGGGGCACCGTGGATGAGGTCCGACTCAGTGCGGCAGAGCCTGCGTGGCAGCGGGCGTACGGCGCGTGGCGCTGCGGTAGAGGGAGATGCCCAGGGCCAGCATCCAGTAGCTGAAGACGGCGCCCATCAGGGCGGTGGTGCCCCACCCGTTCGCCGCGTAGAAGTGCGCGGGGGTGTTGCCGAAGAACAGGGACGGTACGAAGGCCAGGTTGACCCCGGCCAGGACGAAGGCCGAGCGGTTGGTCCACTTCGGCAGCAGGTCGGTGCGGGAGATTCCGTAGCCGACGGCGGTCAGGAACAGGGCGAGCATGAGGCGGTCGATCGACCCGTAGAGGATGTAGGTGCCGCTTACGGTGATGGTCGGGTCGATCGAGTGGTCGGCGGCGATGACCGCACCGGCTTCCAGCCCGCTGGAGACCAGGGTGACCGTCGCGTAGACGAGTCCCGTGGCGAAGACCAACGTACCGGCCCATTCATAGGCCGGGTTCGCCTTCTTGACCAGCTCGCGGAAGGCCGTCACGAAGACGAGCAGGAAGGCCAGGGCGAAGATTCCGATCAACAGCCTGGCGAGGACGTTCGCGTCCGGCGGCGGGCCGGAATAGATGAAGTACAGGGGTACTTCGACGATGAAGGCGACAGCAGTGGCGATGCCGACGAGGCCTGTCAGGCGCCTGGCCACGTTTTCGTGCATGGGTGTCCCCCTGGATTCGTAGGAGCGATTCCTTGTTGGGATTCCTCGTTGATTCGGTGGTGTGAATCCTGCCGCCGGCCGCGCTTCCGGTCGCTGGTCCTGAACACCGGATCAGGGGTGGTCCTACCGCCACCCCTGACGTCGTGCCCCAGTCACTCAAGGTCGCCTGGCACAAGGCGAGTTCACAGGGTTGCTGCCTCATGTGGTGTGGAGTGCTGCTGGAGGATGGCTACAGGGTCGTGTTGGGGTGGTGGGTGGAGGGCTAGCGTGCGTGGTGGCGGTGTATTTCGGCCGCGTTGGAGCTGGGGCACGAACTCGACGAGGTGGGGAGGGCGCCATGCTGATTCAGGTTCTGGGTCCGTTGAGTGCCGAGGTCAACGGGGCGTCGATTGTTCCGTCGGCGGGCAAGCCGAGGCAGATTCTGGCGTTGCTGGCGCTGTATCCGGGCAGGGTGATGCCGGTTCCCACCTTGATGGAGGAGTTGTGGGGGTGTGAGCCGCCGGCGAGTGCGCTGACGACGCTGCAGACCTACATTCTGCAGTTGCGGCGGCGGTTGGGGACGGCGATGGGGCCGGGCGCCGGGTCGGGGGCGAAGGATGTTCTGGCCACTCGGCACGGCGGGTATCTGCTGCAGGTCGACAAGAGCTGTGTGGATGTGAACCGCTACGAGGAGTGGATCCGTCAGGGTCAGGCGGCGTTCGATGCGGGTGACAACGAGCTGTCCGCGGCGCGTTTCGGTGCGGCGCTGGCGTTGTGGAGCGGTGCGCCGCTGGTGGATGTGAAGCTGGGGCCGGTGCTGGAGATCGAGGTCATGCGGTTGCAGGAGAGTCGGCTGGTGACGGTGGAGCGGCGCATCGACGCGGATCTGCGGCTGGGCCGGCACTCGGAGTTGATCGCTGAGCTGACGGAGCTGACGGCGCGTCACCCGCATCATGAGGGGCTGCATTCGCAGGCGATGCTGGCGATGTATCGTGCGGGCCGGCAGGCGACGGCGTTGGAGGTCTACCGCAGGCTGCGGATGCGTCTGATCGACGACCTGGGCGTGGAGCCGTCACCGCAGTTGCAGCGCATGCACCATGCGGTACTGGCAGTGGACCCGCAACTCGACGTGCTGGCAGGCCCGCGCCACTCCTCGACGTTCGACCTGTTCGCCGCCTGAGCGCGGCCTGCTGCGCTGCCTCACTGTCTGCAACGCCCCGGGCAGTCCACTTCCTGTCAGCGGCTCCACTCAAGACCGGCCCTGTCTCGCGGAGTTGGACCGCATCCCGGCAACATCGACGGTTGACGCGCCACGGCGGGCACCTATTTGCTGGGCGGATGAACGACCTTCGTATCCAAGCGGTTGACGACGACCCCTCGATTCGCGATTGGCAGTATGCCCACAACGTGATCGTCCCCGGCGACGTGCTGTCGCTCGACGACGTCCGTGCCCGCACGGGCCGCAATCGCATGGAGGTCGCCTATCTCGGTGACGTCCTGATCGGCTGCACCACCGTGCGTCCGCCCACTCAGGACAACGGCGCCACCGCCACGGTCATCGCCCGCGTTCTGCCGGACCACCGCCGCCAAGGCTTCGGCACTCGACTCTATGAGCGCGCCCTGGAGCAGGCCCGCGCGCTGGACGCCCAAGTGATCGAGACGGTGGTACTGGCCTCGAATGCGGACGGACTGCGCTTCGCCCGACAGCACGGGTTCGTCGAGCTCGAACGCTATCTGCTGCGCGAGGGCGACACCGTGCCCTGGATCGACCTGCGCCTGGCCTGATCTGCCGGACGGACAGCTCCGGAGAGTCAGGCAGCGTCAGCGCGCGCAGGCCTGGCCCGGAGCTGGAGCACTGCG
Organism: Streptomyces sp. NPDC028308; assembly: GCF_055565855.1. Classification (NCBI taxonomy): domain Bacteria; kingdom Bacillati; phylum Actinomycetota; class Actinomycetes; order Kitasatosporales; family Streptomycetaceae; genus Streptomyces; species Streptomyces sp. NPDC028308. The sequence continues at coordinate 110,468 of NZ_JBVHTO010000008.1, read as the reverse complement.
AGGGGACACCCTCGGCAGAGTGGTCGAGACAGGGTGGCCGGGGGAGTGGGCTACTTGCATCCAGGCGGGTCCACCTTGCTCGGCACGAACTGCAGTGTGGGTGTCCCGGCGGCATCGAAGTTGGCCGTGTCCGGGCTGGTCAGAGTCATGTACCCGGCCAGGGTCTCGCTGTCCTGCGATTGCGCCTCGCCCTTGACCTGTTCGGCGCCGGGCAGAACGGAGTCGAGTACCCACCAACGTCCGCCGAACTCGGCCCACTTGATGCCGCAGTGCGTGTAGATGTCGTATGGATAGGCCTTGAGTTCCTTGGGGTGAGCCGGTCCCTTGTGCTGCTCGTCGAGTACGCCGGTGCGCGCCGGCAAAGTGGGCGCGGCATGCTGCGAGTCGGTGGCGTTGCCGCCCGAGTTCGAGCAGCCGGACAGCAGCAGCCCGGCGCTCAGCAGCATGACGGCCTTACGAAGCGTTGTCTTCATGAATCTTTGACGCCGCAGCCGGGTAAAGCGTTCGTTCTGCTCGGCGTCAGCCGGACCTCTGCCGGTGGCGGTTCGAGGCAGGTGAGGGGACGGTCTCATCGGTCCCGCCGGCCTGTCCAAGGCTGCGGTGCCCTCGGTGACAACTGTGCTCCCCTGTGGTCGAAGTATCGGACGTGCGCGATGTGTTGACACCCCTTCGGCCTCTCCTATCATCAAATGTTGTCCGGGAATACGTTCAACGTTCGAGATGGCGAACAGCGAGTGTTTGCGCGACGACCGCCCAGACCGCCCACGGCAGACTCCGAACGACGCGTCGAACACCCGATGTCGCAGGCCATGACATCAGAAAGACCCGTCCGCCCCGGCGGCAGGGCTCCACCGAACCCCCCCCACCTCAGGAGACCCCATGTCAGTGACTCCAGCTCACTTACGGCGGTTCAGGCCCTTCGCCCTGCTGGCGGTCGTTGCGGCTCTGGCCGCCACTCTGCTCGGCAGCCCGGCCTCCGCCGGTGGGAGTGCCGCGGCCGCCGGCTCGCTGCCATGCGACCTGTACGCGGCCGGTGGCACGCCTTGCGTTGCAGCGCACAGTACGACCCGCGCCCTGTACTCCGCCTACAACGGCCGCCTCTACCAGGTCAGGCGAGCCTCGGACGGTTCCACCCGGGACATCGGTGCGCTCAGCGCGGGCGGTTACGCCGACGCCGCCGCGCAGGACTCGTTCTGTGCGGGCACGAGCTGCCTCATCACCGTCATCTACGACCAGTCGGCCCGCGGCAATCACCTCACTCAGGCGCCGCCCGGAGGATTCCAGGGCCCAGCCGCAGGCGGGTACGACAATCTCGCCGAAGCCTCGGCGGCACCCGTCACCGTAGGCGGCCACAAGGCGTACGGCGTCTTCGTCGCGCCCGGCACCGGCTACCGCGACAACAGCACCAACGGCATCGCCACCGGAGACCAGCCCGAAGGCATGTACGCCGTCCTCGACGGCACCCACTACAACGGCGGTTGCTGCTTCGACTACGGCAACGCAGAGACCAACAGCCGGGACAACGGCAACGGCACCATGGAGACGATCTACTTCGGCAACATCAAGGTGTGGGGCTACGGAACGGGCAACGGGCCCTGGGTCATGGCCGACCTGGAGAACGGCCTGTTCTCCGGAGTGAACCCCGGCTACAACGCGAACGACCCGAGCGTCAGCCACCGGTTCCTCACCGCCGTCGTCAAGGGCGGGCCGAACCACTGGGCGATCCGCGCCGGCAACGCCCAGTCGGGCGGCCTGTCCACCTACTACGACGGCCCGCGCCCCAACGCCTCCGGCTACAACCCGATGAAGAAGGAGGGCGCGATCATCCTCGGCATCGGCGGCGACAACAGCAACAGCTCGGCCGGCACCTTCTACGAGGGCGTCATGACGTCCGGCTACCCCTCGGCGGCGACCGAGAACGCCGTCCAGGCCAACGTCAACGCAGCCGGGTACACCACCTCTGCTGTGGCAGGCGCTCCCACACCGGGCGCCAGGGTCTCACTGCGGGCGACCACCTCCTGCTGCACGAACAGCTATCTCCGGCACAACAGCGCCGACAACAATGCCGTCATCGCAGCGGTCTCCGCCTCCAGCACGTCCGCCGACAAGGCCGCCGCCACCTGGACCGTGCGCCCGGGACTGGGCGACGCCTCCTGCGTGTCCTTCGAGTCCGTCGACAAGCCGGGGCAGTACCTGCGCCATTACGATCTCCGGCTGCGTGTCGACACCCTGGACAACGGCGCACTGTCGAGGCTGGACGCCACGTTCTGCCCACAGGCCGGCCACAACGGCCAGGGCGTCTCGCTCCGGTCCGCCAACTACCCGAGTGATTTCGTCCGCCACTACAACTACGGTGCCTACGTGGCGAGTCACGGTGGCACCCACGACTGGGACAGCACCACCGCCTGGGCCGACGACACCAGTTGGGCCGTGACCTCCCCCTGGGCCTGACACCCACCGAGCCGTGCCGCCCGCGGGCGGCACGGCTACCCTCATCGCGGTGTGCCCGTCACGGCGGGTCGTCTCCCTCGTCCCGGGACCGCTGTAGCAACTCGTCCAGATCACGCAGGCGGTCGAGGCCACGGACTGCCTGGCTCATCCGGGTGTTGCCGGACAGCCGTTGGCGGTGCCGGTGGAGGAAGGCCCAGTATCCGGTGGTGAACGGGCACGCCCGGTCGCCTGCGCGTTCCGTGGGGCGGTAGGCGCAGCCGGTGCACAGATCGCTCATGCGGTGGATGTACGCGCCACCCGAGGTGTACGGCTTGGTGGTCATCCGGCCGCCGTCGGCGTACTGGGACATCCCGATGACGTTGGGCAGCATGACCCAGTCGTACCCGTCGACGAAACAGCGGTGGAACCAGTCCATGACCGCCCGCGGGTCCCAGCCGCGTTGCAGGGCGTAGCTGCCGAGCAGCATCAGCCGGGGGATGTGATGGGTCCAGCCGGTGTCGCGGACCTGGGCCAAGGTCGTGGCCAGACAGCGGGCGGTGACGGCGTCCGCGTCGAGTTCGAGGAACCAGTCCGGGAGTGGCGTGCGGTGCCCCAGTGCGTTGCTGTGCCGGTAGTCGTCGCCGAAGTACCAGTAGAGCTGCCAGACGTACTCGCGCCATCCGGCGATCTGCCGGACGAACCCCTCCACGCTGTTGATCGGCGCCTGCCCGGAGCGCCACGCCTCCTCGGCCTTCTCGACGCACTCCACAGGGTGCAGCAGGCCGAGGTTCAGTGACGACGACAGCAGGCTGTGGCTCATCACCGGGTCCGCTCGCAGCATGGCGTCCTCGTGCGGGCCGAAGCCCGCGAGGCGGTGCTCGACGAAGCGCCGGAGCGCGGCCGACGCCTCACGCCGAGTGGCGGGGAAGCGCCGTGGTCCGTCGTTTCCGACGAAGCTGGTGTCACCGCTGCGCTCCCAGCGGTCCAGGTCGTGCCGCACCTCTTCGTCGATCGCGTCTTCCCGCGGCCGGTAGGGCGGCGGCACGTCCAGGGTCCGTGCGTCCTTGGGCGGGGGTTCGCGGTTGTCGTGGTCGTGGTTCCAGCGGCCGCCCGCCGGGGCGTCCGCGTCCATCAGCAGATGGTGTCCACGACGTACCCACCGGTAGAAGTCCTCCTGGCGCAGGTGCCGGCCGCCGTGGCCGTCGGCCCAGGCGGTGAAGTCCGGTTGGGGGACCAGGAAGCCGCGGGCCGGAAGCACGGTGACGGTGCCGAGGGACCGGACCAGACGAAGGGCCGCGTGCGAGGTGGGGTGATGCACCGTCACCGGACTGTTCCCGAGTGCTTCGTGGAGCCCTTCGCGGTAGGTGTCGCTCCGGATGTAAGAGGCACGGTCGCCGAGTTCGGCCGCCCTGTGCCGCATCGCGGAGAGGATGAGGTGGGCCTTCGCGCGATGGAAGCGCCGACGGCGGAACATTGAACGGGCCTCGATGATCACGACCGGCGCGTCGTGCTCGGGGCCGTCATCGCCGGGAGTGAGGAAGTGAGGTCCCAGTTGGTCGCCGAAGAGCCAGTGAGCGGTGGTCATGTGCGCGCTGGGCCTCCGTCGCCTCGGTGGATGTGTTGCGGATCGGACAGTCCTGAACGGCGAGCCGCGCTGGGCTCGGGGACTGCCCAAGGCGACGCTGATCCACGCGTCCGTACCGGGCATCTCTACACGATGGGCGATGAGTGGCTGACCCCTGCAGGCGCGAGTCGCCGCGTAGCGACCCGCACGAGTGACGGCGGTCGCCGCGGAGGCGTGTCCGCCGCAGGGCTGATCCACGGCGCACGGCCTTGCGTCGCCCGCGGTCCGTTCGTCGGGCAGAGCGAATAGCGGGGGAGGGTGGAGCTCTCCGCAGACTGCGAACGCGCGGTCAGAACCAGTGCAGGCAGTGCGGGGGACGGTCGGCGCGGAAGAGGGCGTCAGCGAGGTGGGCCGCGCCCGGGTGGTGGGCGCGTATGTGTCCGGCACGCACGAGCTTGCTCGAGGCGGTGCCGCCGAGATAGATCGAGCCCAGGTCGCTGATGTCCAGGGACAGGTCGGGTTCCAGGTTGGTCGGGGTGCACTTGGCCTCGCCGTCCCGAACGGTCAGCAGGTAGCGGCCGTGTTCGGCGAGGAACGGGTCGTCGACGTCGAGGACGAGATCGGCGTCCGTGAACCAGCCGCGCGCGGTCAGCGCACGAGGGACGTCCAGCAGTCGTACCCAGAGCCAGTCGGTGTCCTCACTCACCTGGCCGGCGCGGTAGTCCGCGAGTTGCCAGCGCAGCGGGTGTTCCGGCGGGAGATGTTTGAACACGATCTTGGTGACCAGGTCGTGGCCGAGTACGAACCGGGCCAGGGCCGTGAAGCCAGCGTCGTCGGTGGTGATGGTCTCGTCGACCGTCAAGGTGTCGGGCTCGCCGATCGAATAGCTGGCGTACCCGTCCGGGACTCCGTCTGCGTCACGGTGTACGGCGACGTAGCGCGGTGCCGGAGAGATCGGAGGCTGCCCGGCTCGCAGGGCCCACCAGCGGTGCGGCCGGGACAGCGCACCCGGCTGGGCACGGCGGTACCGGTCGTAGACCTCTTCCAGGATCTCTCCGCAGTCGGCACGACGGAGGATTTCGACCGAGCCGGTTGCCGCGCCGGCGGCTCCGCGTGCCCGGGGAGCCGCCAGGGCGGCCCCCCGGCGCGGAACCGTCAGCCGTGACGTGTAGGTCGCCGGTCCGTAGCCGAACCTCCCGTAGATGGGGGCCTCGGACGCCAACAGCACGGAGAGGGACTCCCCACGGGCCCGCAGTTGGCCGAGCTGATGGCGCATCATCGCGCTGAGCACGCCTTGGCGTCGGTGGGAGGGCAGGACGCCGACGGCGGTCACTCCGGCGGCCGGGACATGGGTCTGCCCGGGAAGGGTGAGCTCGAAGGAGTACGCGGCGGCCGTACCGACAGGCCGCCCGTCGGCCTCCAACGCAAGGAGACAGCGGTCCACTTCGAGCGCCGACCACCAGAGCCCGCCGCCCTCGACCGGGGTTTCGGGGAAGCGCCCGAACGCGGCATGGACCGTGTCGACAAAGACGTCTAGTTCCTTGTCGGTCGTGGAACGGATCTCCATCGTTGCCGCTGCCTCCTCGGGATGCCGGCACCACGGCTCGTGGCGGCGCCTGGGCACAGTGCAACGGTGACCCGCACCTTGGTCAAACGAATTACGGCCGGGGGCCGCTTGAGGAGGAGGGTTCCCTAGTGGCCGCCGACCGCCTGCCCAGGAGGTGCTAGCCCAGGCGCCTCTGCCGCCGGTAGCGAAGGATCACGAAGGTGAGCGCCGCGAGCTGAGCGACGAGCCAGATGCTCAGCTCCGCCTCTCCCATGCCGCCGCCGAGCGCTACCAGCGCCAGGGCGAAGACAGCGATGACCAACACTAGGTTCACGATCAAGCTGCGCAAGGTCCCTACCCCCATACTTGTCGACTTGCGTCGTGACGAGGATGATCGCAGCCGATGAGCGTCGCGTAAAGATCTTGACCAGCAGTCGGTGCACCGCTCGCAACCGGATCCACCGCTCGCAAAGACCTGCAGGACGTTGTGACTTGTGTCACATTTTGGCGAGTGAGTACTGGTGGCTCGTGCGTCCGGAAGGCGTCGCTGCGAAGCGATTGCCGCGTTATTCGATGGGGGTGAGGGGCGTTCACCCTCGGCTCTCCTTCGAATCGGGTGCTCAACATGGCCCGGTGTGGGCTGAGGTGAGGGAAGGAGCGCTGAAGGTTCGGCAGTGCGAGACGGGCTGCCGCCGCGGTGTCTGCTGGGCCGAAGCCAGGGGCGGAGAGCGGTCTCAATTTTCAGTTCGCGCCGCGACGACATTCACTATCCGCTTCAAATAGGCGAATTGAAGTGCGGCGCGGAGTGGATTCCCCTGGGCTGGGGCCACTGTGGCATGTGGGGGCGCGTCAAAGGCCATTGTCTTGCGGCAGGTTGACGGGAACACTGTTCTTCACACGGAGTCGCCGCCGCATTCCCGAATTGCCGGGCACCGGCGCCGACGCGTGGGGAAGAGAGGTGAAGTCCAATGGGTATGAAGATGACGATGACCACCCGCTGTTCGGTCTCTGTGCACTGGCAGCACGTGCGAGTGGTCATCATCGTCATGATCCTCGTGCTCCTGAGTGTGCTGACTCATGGAGACGGTGATCTGACGCTGGTCGACACGCTGTTGCCGCGCGTCTGAGGGGCGAGTAGGTCCCTCCAAGGGGGCGGTTGCCGGGAGACCGGTGACCGCCCCTTCACTTTGTCAGGCTAGCGCACAAAGTCCGGTCGATGAAGGGGAATCCACTCGATTTCTCCACAGTGCTCTTGGAACTATCCGGTAGGAGTCGCGCCAGAGCGACAGACGTATGCGAATTGAACACGGCTGCGGGAAAGAGGCCCTGAACAGGGGCCGTTCGCGCAGCCTGGTCGTCTGACTGATCAACTTACGGAGAGAACCCGGCGGAATGCCGCGTTGCCGTACTCGTCGGGCGAGGCGATGGCGACCCCCTGCGCTTCCACCCATGCGTGGAAACGGTAGGGATCGTCCGCCGTGCCGATGCACCACATCGCACGCCTGCCCGTCAGTGCCAGCATCCCGAGCGTGGCCAGGGACAACTCCAGGCAGGCGGCACGTCCCGGGTACCACTGGGCTGCGTGCCGTACCGCCGCGAGGGAGGCTGACGCCTGCTCCGGCGTGGCCTCCCGCCGGCACCAGGTGCGCGCGGTCCAACTCACCGTGCGGGACACGGCCCTCAGCGGCAGCCGGATCAGCAGGAGGGCCCCGAGGAGTGCGAGCAGGCCGAGTACCGCGGTCACGACGCCGCGCAGGGTGCGGCCGCCTTCGCCCCGTACCGGCTCGGCGGCCATGGTCATCTGGGCTGCGGCCAGGGGCACTTCGGCGGCGGGTGGAACCTCGTCCTCGGACGGGTCGGGCCCGGAGCATCCGGCATGGTCTGGAGGCCGCCGGCCGGGCAGGGGTGCGCGCTCCGCCAGGGAAGGCGGAACATCGACGCCCAGGGACGGGTGTGTGCGTAGCTCGCCATCGGGGGGCGTCCGGCTCGGGGCGTGCGCGGCGAGGAGGCCGCGGCCGATCAGGTCGTCGGCGAGGCGGCGGGCGTCCGCGCGGATCCGGTCGTGCTGCTGGTCCGGGTAACGCCGGGCCAGTACCAGCACCGCGGAGTCGAAGTTCCCGCTGCGGCGCCATTCGAGCCACAGGGTGCGGGCCATGGAGTTCATCGCGAAACAGCGGCCGGACCGCACGTCCAGCAGCACGCTGCCACCGTGCGGTGAGGTGCTCTCGCGAACATGCTCGGACACGCTCAGTCTCGTCATGGCCGCTCCTGTCCGCTGTCGCCGGCCGTCAGCCACAGGTCGGCGCCGAGCAGGCGGTTGAGCGCCGGGAAGGGCACGGGCAGGCCCGCGACCGCCCGTTCCACCGAGGCGATCACCCGCGAGGGTTCGACGATCCCGAGGTCGGCGAGTGGTGATCGCAGGAGCCGGGTTTTGATCTGGTCCGCCGAGCGGCGGACCCCGCGGTAGTTCTCGGCCGCGTAGTCGCCCTTGGTCCTGCGCCGCAGCACAGGGTCGGGGACCAGACCGGTCAAGGCGGCCGCCAGCAGCGGCTTGGCGGTGAACGGGTCGATCCGGTGCGGCAACGCGAGGCGGGAACATGCCCGTACGACCTCGCTGTCCAGGAAGGGAGCGTGTGGCCAGATCCCGAACTCACGGGCCGTGGCGGTGAACTGCGCCTGCACGGCGGCGGAAGTGCGCAGCTCGCACAGGACCGCCCGGGTGCCCGGTGTCGCGTGAGGTGAAGAGGAGGCGGGACCAGCCGATCGTGCGCGCTCCAAGGCCAGTTCGGCCAGGTACCGGCGTGTCCTGGTGGTCAGCCAGGCCGTCTCCGGTCCCGGGGAAGGCCACCAGGCGACCGCGTCCACCCACCGCGGCGGGTTATCCATGGGCTCGTCGAAGCGGGCCGCGAGTTCGATCATCGACTGCCGCAGGGGAGTGCGTGCCAGGCGACGGGCCCGCAGAACGACATCTACGGGGGAGAGTTGGCGTATGCGGGCAAGCGCACGTGCGTCGCTCACGAGCCTGCGCAGCCCGGCAGTGGCCGCGATGTCACCGAGGTAGGAGGGTGGTGCGGCCAGTAGTGCGTCGCCGCCCTCTCCGGTCAGGTGGATGCCGGGGCCGCCGCGCGCGATGTGGTCCAGTCGCAGCCGCTGCCGGGCGCCGATGACCGCCGCCGGGTCGGGCTGGTCCGCACGCACCCGCTCGGACAGCCCGCTGTAGGGCAGGGAGTCCTCGCTGCCGCGGGTGACGGCGAGTTGGATCGAGGGCGCCTGCTCGGCGTATGCCGTGGCATGGCCGAGGTCGCCGGCGGGTGCGTCGGGGTGGTGGTAGACGAAGGCGTCCAGGGGCGGATGACTGGTTGTGCGGGCGGCAAGGAAGGCCAGGGAGGTGGAGTCCAGGCCGCCGCTGAAGTCAGAGGTGATCCGGGCGGCGCCGGCGGTGCGCAGCGTGACTGCGCCCGTGAGGGCTGACCGCAACTGGGCTGCGCTGTCCTCGAACCGTGTGCCGGGGTCGGGGGTGAGGTCCTCGTAGGTCCAGTGGGTGAGGGCGCCGGAAGGGGCGACTCTCAGGGCCTGGCCGCCACCGAGCCGACGGATCCCGGCGAACGCCGTGCGCCCTTCGGTGAGTTCGGGAACTGCGGGGCAGACGATGTGCGCGGCGATCGCGGTGGTGTCGGGCCCATCCGTTACTCCTGACAGGGTCGCCGCGCTCCTCGCACGGGTCGACAGCACAGTGCTGTGGCCGTGCCGCCCGTAGTAGAGGGGAAACTGCCCCGCCGGGTCGGCATACGCGGTGAGGTGGCCGTCGTCGTGGAGCAGGATGAGCAGGTAGGCGCCGGGCCATCGGGTCAGACGTTCCCAGCGGCCGTCCTGGGTAGCCCGGCGTAAGTCATGACGCATCGTCACTTCGTCGGCGAGACACTGTCCGACAGCGGCCAGTCGGGTGTGTGCGCACTGTACGGTGCGGACCTCGCCGGGGTGCCACGAACCCCAGGACCACAGCAGGGCTTCGCCTGGCCACAGCCGAGTGGCCCCGCGTGGCGACGGCTGTGTCGGTGCCGGTGGCATCAGTCCCGCGATGGTGGGCCCGTCGGGAGAGGGAAGGACAGGAGACGGGCAGCGTAGGTCCGTGGCGGCGGGGGCCGCGGGTTGGGGCATGACAGCTGTCCGGGATATCAGTAGTAGTACTGGGCATTGGCATCGGCACTCCCGCTGGGAGAACTGCCCAGCGTCACCTCACGGACATGACCCAGGTCGACCAGCATCGGCGGTTCGTAAGGCGCCGGTTCCTCGGGGGACGGCGCTGCCCCGGGCTTCACCGCTTGTCGCGGGTATCCGAAACCCTCGTACGGGGATACGGCAATAGGCTCGTAGGTCATGAGGCCGCCTCGGGTCAGGGGCATCAGCTGCCCCGGAAAAGGATCGCAACGGGAAAGACACGTGCGCCGGCCATTCCGGCGTCGTCGGGGCCCCAAAGTGTAGCGATCCCCCAGGAGCTTCAGGTGCCGAACAGGCCCGCGATCGAAGGTGCTCCGGCCTGGCAGTTCTTGCACTCATCCCCTGGTGACGAAAGATTTTCCGATCCCCCCGACGGGGTCACCGGAGAGGCCCTGACTCATTCGGACAACGGCGCTCACTCATTTGAACGAACGCGGCGGTGACAGTGGGTCCGCGGCGTCATATCGAAGAAGCGAGGGGCCCGCGCGGCAAGTCGGCCATCGAGTATCTGCGTAGGCACCCCCGGCGGGTGGGATGCGTGTTCGATAGTCGGGGCCTAGGTGTTGTCGGCCGGGTGCTCCATGCCGCGAAGTCCCAGAATCAGAGCGCCCTGGGCCTCGGCCCGGGTGTCCAGTTCGCTGAGGTCGAGGACGAATTTGGAGTCCTCGGCGACCGCGCCGGGCAGCGCGAAACGGCGCAACGACTCCTTGCAGCCCTCCAGCAGCAAGGGACTTTGAGCGAGCTGCCCGCCGATGACGACGAGGTCGGGGTTGAGCAGGTTGCACAGTTGGGCCAGGGACTGCCCGAGGCGCCGGCCGGCGTCGTGGATCACCCGCATGCAGACCGCGTCCTGGGCCTGGGCGGCTCCGATGACCTGTTCCAGCGTTTCCGGTGCGGGCGCGCTGTTGCGGGCACGCGCGGCACGGACCTGCGCGATGAGCGCGTCGGCGCCGATCACCGTCTCCAGGCAGCCGCGCCCACCGCACTGGCAGACCGCGCCGTGCGGGTCCACGGTGAGATGCCCCAGTTCCCCAGCCATGCCGCCGTGCCCGCGCAGCACGCTGTTGTGCACGATGATCCCGGCGCCGACACCGGTCGACGCCTTCACGTAGACCACCGTTTCGGCGTGCTCCCGTGTGCCGTAGGTCTGTTCGGCCAACGCGCCGAGGTTGGCGTCGTTGTCGATGAAGGCGCGCACGCCCAGCCACGTGCCCAGGTCTCCCGCCGGGTCGTCGCCCGCCCGCCAGGGCGGCAGGATCGGCGGGGTGAACTCGCCGGTGCGCGGGTTGATCATCCGGGGTACCGCGATGCCGAGGGAGAACACGTCGGAACGACGCTGCCCCGTTCCCTCGATCGCTTCATCGATCATCTGCCTGACCTCGGGCAGGGCCCGGGACCAGCCTCTGCTGACGCCCTCCGAGCTGACCCGGGAAGTCACCTGGTCGAATTCCTTGTCGAGCCTGCGGGCGACCACGGTCATGTGGTTGAACCCGAGGTGCACGCCCACGCCGACACCGTTCACAGCCGAGAGGCAGACCTTGCCGCGCTCCTTGGCGGTGGGCACGAGGCCGGCCCCGGCGAGTTCGCGGACCGCGGCCGACACGGTGGCCTGTGAGAGCAGGGTGCGATGCGCGATGTCGGCTTGCGTGCCGGACTTGATCGCCACGGCGAGGAGGACCTTCCTGCGGTTCGTCGCCCGGGTGGGGCTGGCCGCAGGTAACCGGCCTAAGAGATCGTCCGCGTTCGCCATTGGTCCCCCAGCCACGGTATCCGCATCTCGATTTTTTAGATCGAAACGGAGATAATATCAGCCTGGCCTTCAATTCGAACCGGTTTCGGCTTCGAATAGTTGAGTGGCAAGAGGGTGACCGGTGGGGCTTCTGGGTGCCACGATGAGCCTTCGCGATCTCTCTGACGCTCCGCAATTGGCTGAAATTGTCTAGAGAGAGTCGCCGAAGTGGGCGTTTTTGATCAGGATGCTCATCCATTGATCGAAACGAGAGGACACCGACGGCGGACCCACGTGAGTACGAGGCGCTGCGAGCGCGGAGCGGCGAGCGGGCCGTGGGTCCTCGTATCGGGAAGGGCAGGTGCGTCGCTCGGAATCGATGCGGGTGACGTGTTGTGCGACAGGCGCCCTCACCACAGGTGTAGGCAGCGTCGGACGTCGTCGTAACCGTCGAGGGTCCGGCTGTCGACTTCGGGACCGGCTGACCCGACGGTGCAGGTGTCGACGGGAGAGAACCAGGGCAGCGCCCCGAACCGCCCCGCCCCGTCCCGTGCAGAACAGGGCGGGGCGGGGCAAGCCGCCGTGTGGGGGCTGTCTCCGTTGCCTAACGGGCGCTCGTGGTTTCGATGTCGGCGATGTGGTCGTACCGCTCCAGGAGCACGAAGAGCTTGGTCTTCTGCGCCGTCTGCCCGCTGCCGAACGTCAGGGTGACGATGACCTCGTGGCCGTTGCCCACGGCACCGTTGTCCGTGACCGTCCACCGTGCGGGGATGTTCTGGGCTCGCAGGACGCCGTCCGCTCCGTTCTCCTCCTCCCACGCTGCCAGCCGGTCGGCGAACTCGGGCGTCAGGTAGTGCTTGCGGAGGGTGGAGGCCAGCGTGGAGTCCGGGTCCGCGTAATCGCCCTTCGCGTCGACGTACGCACCGTAGAAGTCGGCGACCCGTGTGACCGGCTGACCGGCGGTGCCGTTGACCGGCGCCGGCGCAGCGGCGGACGCCTGTGCAGAGGCATGCACGGACGCCTGTGCCGGCAGTTGTGTCGCCACACCCAGTCCGACAGCCAGGACGAGGCTGGTGATGACCGCCGCGCGGCGGCCCGGGCGGCGGTGTGTGGAGGACTTGCTGTTCATGTCGATTCCCTTTTCGTGTCCGTGGTGTGCTGGCTCTGGTCGGCTCCGGTGAGCGCGTCGCCGGTGCCGGCTGTCTTGTCGTCCCCAGTCCGCGTCCGATGCGAGGACGGGAAGGCCCCGTGGCATGAGCGGAGACGGTCGTGTCCCACGACTCAGGCACACGTCGGCTGTCGTCGCCGTGCTGCTGGGGCGCCTCGTTCGATACCGGCCGGGGCGATGCCCAAAGCTTTGACGACGCCGGGGATGCGCGACAACAGCCGGCGCCGACCTCGCACCGGTGGAACGGTCCCAGGGGTGTTGACCTGCAGAAACAGAGCGGCCTGGGATGCCGTCCAGCGCGGCTGGGACGGTTCGGGGGAGTGATCGGTCACCCCCCTTGCGCCCGACTTGGAGCGGGCCGCGGTCCGCCGCTGCTCCGAGGAACCGCCAGGGACTTCACGAGGCCGGCGCGTCGTCGTCAGGCCGCGGACGTCGTCGGAGACTTGGCGCACTGCGTGTCGCCCTGCGGGCCTGTGGAACCATTCCCGACCATCTGACGTGCAGGTACACGAGTGCCCGGATCGCGGGCGGACGACGGGAGAACGGTGTCGAAGCGGGACGACGTCGAGGAGTTCGCGGCCCTGCTGCGGCAGTTGAAGAGCCGTACGGACCGCAGTTACGGCTCCCTGGCGCGCCGCATCAACATGAACACCTCCACACTCCACCGCTACTGCAAGGGCGACGCGGTGCCGCAGGACTTCGCGCCCGTCGAGCGCCTCGCGGCCTTCTGCCAGGCGACACCGCAGGAGCGGCTGGAGTTGCACCGTCTGTGGATGTCGCTGGTGGAGGCTCGGCAGCAGACGCGTGCGGGCGCTCCAGTGGAAGCGGCGGCCCCCAAACCGGCTGCTGCTCCGGAACCTTCACGGGACGAGGGCCGCGAACCCGCTGCGGAGAGCTGCGTCGGGGCGCAGTCAGGACTTGGTTCCGACTCAAGTACGCCGGCCGAGCACCCTGCTCGCGGCGCCTGGTACCGCCGTCGGCGCGTCCTGGTTCCGGCCGCCATCACCTGCGCCTTGCTGGCCACTTGGGGAGGCACGTCCCTTCCGTCGGGGGATCGCTCGTCCGGCGCTGCCCTCCCGCGGTCAGCCCCCTCCGTCGCACCTCACGCCTCGGTAACTCCGACGGACCGTTCCTCTCCTCCGCGGAGTTCGGCGTCCCCCCGCTCCCGGCACGGAGCCTCCGCCCCGGCCGTGACGAATGACAGCCGGACGAGGACTCAGAAGCCGCTCACCGGCCTGCCTCTCGCCTGGAGTGCCGACTCGCAGGTCTGGGATCTGGGTTGCCGCCACGACTACGTCGTCGGCAAACCGCCCGCCAAAGTGCCGCCGCCTCCCGTCCAACAGGACGCCGGCGCGTGGGCAGCGGCCCAGGACGCGGTGCACGGTCAGCAGACGATGGTGCAGATCTCCGTACAGGGGAGGTCGTCCACCGCCGTGGTCCTGGAGGCGCTCCGCGTCCGTGTCGCCAGCCGCGGCGAGCCGTCCGCGGGGTACGCGTACGCCACGGACCAGGGCTGCGGCAGCGATCTCACGCTGCGACGGTTCACTGCGGATCTGGATGCCGACCGTCCCATCGTGCGGTCCAAGAACGGTGCGGACGCAGGACGCGTCATCCCGGCCGCGCACTTCCCTTACCGGGTGTCCGCGGCAGACCCCGAGGTGTTGCTCGTGGACGCGACCACACAGACCAGTGACGCCCGCTGGTATCTGGAACTCGACTGGTCCTGCCAGGGCCGCACCGGCACGGTCCGCATCGATGACCACGGCCGCCCGTTCCGTACCACCGGCATCAAGAAGATGGCCCACTTCTGGTACGGCACGAACGAGGCGGGCACGCGAGCCTGGGTGCCGTACGACAGGTGAGGGCGAGGTGCGTCGCCGCTCCCGACTGCTACACCCCGGAGCACACTCCGGATGACCCTCCTCGCTGGGTCAGGTGCCCGCCCGGGCGGGCACCGGGCTAGTCGGGTTGCAGGCGGCCGGCGACACCCGAAGTCTGTGGTGATCAGGCTGTACTGGAGCGGGTCGAGGTGACGGCCACGGTGACGTAGGGCACGACGATGTGGCCGCCGAGCCTGTCGATCACGGCCCCGACCCTGTCCAGGACCTCCGTCAGTCTGTCCGCGGGGAGTTGGGTCAGGGCGCCGAGGGTGGGGAGCTGGTCGAGCCATTCCTCCCGGGTGTAGGCGCGCTCCCAGGCGAAGTGCCACTGCTCCGGCTCGCTGAACCTGCCCGTCTGCCGGATCCCGTCGGCGATTCTCGCGAACAGCGGTCGGGATGCGTCCAGGGCCGCTCCCTTCAGCAGACCGAGGTCGAGGGGGGAGTCGGGGGCGGCACGGCGGTGTGCCTCGGCCAGTGCGTCGGTCACCTCCTCCGGGAGCTGGGGGACATGATGGAACGGCGCGAGACGTCCGCCGGGCCTGAGTACTTCGGCCGCCTTGGCCGCGCCGGCGACGGGATCGACCCAGTGCCAGGCGGTACCGGCGATGACCATGTCGAACTGCCGTCCGGCCGGTTGCCAGTCCTCGAACCTGGCTACCTCGACCTCAACTCGGCTGCGCCGGGCGAAGGCTGCCATCCGCTCGTCGGGCTCGATACCGAGCACGGTGCAGCCGGCCGCTTGGAACTGCCGGGCTTCGATGCCGGTCCCGGCTCCCACATCCAGGACGTCCCGTCCGGGACTTGCCGTGACGATCCGTTCCACCAGAGCTTCGGGATAGGCAGGTCGGGCGCGGTCGTAGCGTTCCGCGTCCGCGCCGAACGACTGCGCTACGTCACGATGTTGATGAGGTTCGGGTCCGGCGTGGTCCGGCTGGCCCTGCGATAAAATGGGCATGCGCCCACTCTAATGGGCGCTTGCCCACTTGGGGAAGCGGACCGGAACGGAAAAGAGAGCGATGCCGTCAGGGGTGCATATCCGCAATGTGCGCGGCCAGTTGTTCGAGGCCGCCGAGCGCGTCTTGCTTCGGGACGGGCCCGACGCGCTGACGAGTCGGGCTGTCACGGAGGAGGCGAACTGCGCCAAGGGTGTACTGCACCGGCACTTCACCGACTTCGATGCCTTCCTGACCGAACTGGTCCTGGACCGCATCCGCGAGATCGAAGACCGGGCCACGGTTCTGCACGCGGCCGCGGGAACCGGGAGCGTGGTGGACAACCTGACCGAGGCTCTGCAGGACCTGTTCGGCCCGGTCACGGTGGCGATCGTCGCACTCATCACCTTCCGCGACGGCCTACGCGCCCAATTGCGCCAGGCCGGTCTCACCGGTATCCCGCTCGCCATGCAGGCAACTTCCATGATCGCCAACTACCTTGACGCCGAGCGGGACCTCGGCCGCGTGGCCGACGACGCCGACATCGACACGCTCGCCCCCACCCTCGTCGGAGCCGCGCACCTGCTGTTCGCCGACCGTACGAGCCCTCCGCCGCAGATCACCGTCGTCCGCAGGACGGTGACCGCGGTCATCGCAGGCGTCTTGCAACCGCCACGCATGTGACGTCAGCGGCAACGGTGCTCGCGCGCCCGCCCTGAAGTCCTCGCCGTGAACGCGTATCTGAATGACGCGATCTCATGTCACCTGTGAGGAGGGCGTACTTGGCACGGTCCTCGGTATGGGCTGGCTTTGGATAGCGTGGCCGCTGTGGTGGTGGGCACCGGTGAGACCCGGCTGATCATTCTGCGCGGCAACAGTGCTTCAGGGAAGTCGTCCGTCGCGGCCGGCTTGCGCGAGCGGTTCGGCCGCGGCCTGGCCCTGGTCGGCCAGGACAATCTGCGCCGCATCGTGCTTCGAGAGCGCGACCGGCCCGGAGCGGCGAACATCGGCCTCATCGACCTGACCGCACGTTACGCCCTTGATGCCGGATTTCACGTCGTAGTCGAAGGCATCCTCTACGCCGACCACTACGGCGAGATGCTGGCGCAGTTGCGTGCCGAACATCACGGTCCAACTCACGGCTACTACCTGGACGTTCCTTTTGAGGAGACCCTCGCGCGGCACACCACCAAACCCATCGCCGACGAGGTCACCGAGACGCAGCTGCGCGAGTGGTACCGGGTGCGTGATCTGCTGCCCGGCGGAGTCGAGACCGTCATCGGCGCCGACAGGGGTCTGCATCAGATCGTCGACCGCATCATGAACGAGACCGGTCTCGTCGACCTGCCGGCCGTCGACCGCTGACTCGGGGGCCTGTTGCGGCACGGGTGGCCCCTCCGCGACGTTGCGGCCGCATCGATCCGCTACCAGCAGGGTGCGTTGTCGCGCTCGGCAACCGCCGTGCCCGCGTCCTCGGTGAACGCGCCGCTGCCGCAGGGCATTCGAAGGTCCCGCAGGTCCGTGGTGACCTGCTGAGCCCCGCCGTCGTCGCGTGCATGATTTGAGATCATCCATATTTTGCAGTTCTGCATACGGATTTTGCGCACGGTCATGGACTTCTTACCCAGGCGCTCATAGCCTTCCTGCGTCCGCACTCCCCCCATGAGTTCAGAAGGACATGCCTGTGACCCCCCTTCCCCAACGCAGACCGCTGCGCCGTGGCGTGTCGGCATCCCTTTCCCTGATCCTCGCCGCGGCGGGAACCATCGCCGCCGTCGCGGTGTCGGCCCCCGACGCCGTCGCCGCCGGCGTGCCCGCCCCTTCCCCCGTGGGAATCTCCGGCCGCGGAGCCACCGTCTCGTTCAAGGAGCAGGAGGCCGAGTACGCCGCCACCAACGGCACCCTGATCGGACCGGACCGTCTGTACGGCCGCCTTCCGTCGGAGGCCTCCGGTCGCCAGGCGGTCACCCTGGACGCGGCGGGCGAGTACGTCGAGTTCACGCTCACCGCACCGGCGAACGCCATGACGTTCCGCTACTCCCTCCCGGACAACTCCGCGGGCACCGGCCGCGACGCCGACCTGGATGTGAAGGTGAACGGGAGCCAGCTCAAGAGCGTGCCCGTGACCTCCAAGTACGGCTGGTACTACGGCGGTTATCCGTTCAACAACAACCCCGGCGACACCAACCCGCACCACTTCTACGACGAGGCACGCACCACGTTCGGCTCCACCCTGCCCGCGGGCAGCAAGGTGCGCCTTCAGGTGTCCTCCACCAGCGCGTCCCCGTCGTTCACCATCGACCTCGCGGACTTCGAGCAGGTGGGCGCGCCGCTGGACAAGCCGTCCGGAGCACTCGACGTCGTCAGTGACTTCGGCGCCGACCCGACGGGAGCCACGGACTCGACGGCCAAGATCCAGGCGGCGGTCGACGCCGGCAAGGCCCAGGGCAAGACGGTCTACATCCCGAAAGGCACCTTCAACGTGCGGGACCACATCGTCGTCGACCAGGTGACGGTGGCGGGAGCGGGCCCCTGGTACAGCGTCCTGACCGGCCGCGACCCCTCGAACCGCTCGAAGGCCGTCGGGGTGTACGGCAAGTACGCCGCACAGGGCGGCAGCAAGAACGTGGTCCTCAAGAACTTCGCCATCATCGGTGACATCCGCGAACGCGAGGACAACGACCAGGTCAACGCCATCGGCGGCGCGATGTCCGACTCCACCGTCGACAACGTGTGGATGCAGCACACCAAGTGCGGGGCCTGGATGGACGGGCCGATGGACAACTTCACCATCAAGAACAGCCGCATCCTGGATCAGACCGCGGACGGCGTCAACTTCCACATGGGCGTGACCAACTCCACCGTCACCAACACCTTCGTACGCAACACGGGGGACGACGGACTGGCCATGTGGGCGGAGAACATCCCGAACGTGAAGAACAAGTTCACGTTCAACACGGTGATCCTGCCCATCCTCGCCAACAACATCGTGACGTACGGCGGCAAGGACATCACCATCTCCGACAACGTCATGTCGGACACCGTCACCAACGGCGGCGGCCTGCACGTCGCCAACCGGTACCCGGGGGTCAACTCCGGTCAGGGGAACGCCGTCTCCGGCACCACGACGGCCGCGCGGAACACGCTGATCCGGACCGGGAACAGTGACTACAACTGGCAGTTCGGGGTCGGCGCGGTCTGGTTCAGCGGGCTCAACGAGGCCCTCGACGCCACGATCAACATCACCGACAGCGAGATACTCGACAGTTCCTACGCCGCGATCATGAACATCGAGGGTGCCACCCGGGGACTGCACTTCGACCACGTCCGGATCGACGGGGCCGGTACCTACGCCCTGCAGATCCAGGCCCCCGGCACGGCATCCTTCAGCAACGTCACAGCCACGAACATCGGCCAGTCCAATCCGATCCACAACTGCGTCGGCTCCGGTTTCCAGATCACGCGAGGCAGCGGCAACAGCGGCTGGTACGCCGACCCGCCGGTCTGCACGGGTACTTGGCCCGCGCCGAAGTGGACCAACAACGGCGTCCCCGGCGGTGGCACCCCGCCGACGGACCCGCCCACCGACCCCACCGATCCTCCGACGGACCCGCCGACCGACCCCACGGTGAACCTCGCGAAGAGCCGCCCGGTCAGCGAGTCGAGCCACACGGACGTGTACGGCGCGTCCAACGCGGTGGACGGCAACGCCAACACGTACTGGGAGAGTGCGAACAACAGCTTCCCGCAATCCGTGACCGCCGACCTCGGCGCCGCCAAGACGGTCAAACGGATGGTCCTCAAACTGCCCCCGGCGTCCGCCTGGGCCACCCGCATCCAGACCCTCAGCGTCAAGGGCAGCACTGACAACGACACTTACACCACACTCAAGGCGGCAGCGGACTACACCTTCAATCCGTCGAGCGGCAACACCGTGACGATCACCCTGCCCGGTACCGCGACTCGCTACCTCCGCGTGCTGATCACGGCGAACACCGGATGGCCCGCGGCGCAGCTCTCCGAAATCGAGGCCTACACCGAATAGCCCCGACCCGACACCTGGCGCGCAAGCTGACAGGAAGGACCGCCGCCTTGGGGAAGCGGCGGTCCTTTCGTGGATTCGGCAGTCCAGCGAAGTCTCCCGTCCCAGTCGGGCAAGAGCTCACTCTGTGCGGCTTCCGGTAGCCGGGGCAAGTGCAGTCACCTGCGCCGGTGGCTCGGCGGCGGCGCCGAGCGGTCGCGCGCGTGCTGCCGATGCGACTGCTTCCGGCCGGCCACCGGTCAGCCGGCGCAGGCGCAACCGGCGGCCGCCTTGGCCTGGGTCGAGGTCTGGGAGGAGTCGAGGGCCTGCTCCTCGGGGGTGCAGCAGGCGGTGGTGCCGCAGCAGGCGTCCGGGGCGGTGCCGGACTTCTCCAGGGTGTCGGCATCGGCCTTGACCACGTACACCTCCCACGGCTCCCTGCCCGGGCCGGTCACCCAGACCTTGTCCTGCACGGCGTAACAGCAGGAGGTGTCGGACTCCTCGAATGTGGCCAGGCCCGTTTCCCTCAGCCGAGTCGTGGCGGCGGTGACCTCCTCGGTACTGGCGACCTCGACGCCGAGGTGGTCCAGGCGGGTCTCCTCACCGGCCTCGCCCTCGATGAGGACGAGCTTCAGCGGGGGCTCGGTGAGAGCGAAGTTGGCGTAGCCGTCGCGCCGCTTGGCGGGCTCGGTGGCGAAGAGCTTGGAGTAGAAGGCGATCGAGCCTTCCAGATCGGCGACGCGCAGGGCGAGCTGGACTCGGGACATGGCGGTCTCCCCTTGCAGACGATGCTGTATCGACGGCTGTCGATACAAGCGAGGTTGCCACCTGGATAGACAGATGTCAACATAGAGCCATGCCGAAACAAGCTGATCTGTCGGTGCTCGTCCAGGACGGGGAGTGCTGCGCCCCGATGGTCCGCGAGCCGCTGGGCGAAGCCGGCGCAGCCGAGCTGTCGCGGATGTTCAAGGCTCTGTCGGATCCCGTCCGGCTGCGACTGCTGTCCCTGATCGCCTCGCACGAGGGCGGGGAGGCGTGCGTGTGCGACCTGACCGGCCCGTTCGACGTTTCTCAGCCGACCATCTCCCACCACCTGAAGGTGCTGCGGGAGGCCGGCCTCGTCGGCTCCGAGCGGCGCGGCACCTGGGTGTACTACTGGGTGCTCCCCGAGGCCCTCGCGAAGCTGTCCGCCCTGCTGGAGACCCCTGCCGCGCCCGCCAAGGCGGCCGTGTGAGCGCCCCGGTGCCGCTGGTGCGGCAGGCGGCGGCCGAGGCGATCGGCACGGCCGCACTGGTGGCCGTCGTGGTCGGTTCCGGGATTCAGGCGACCGAGTTGACCCGCGACGTCGGCGTGCAGCTGCTGGCCAACTCCTTGGCCACCGTATTCGGCCTCGGCGTGCTCATCGCTCTGCTCGGGCCGGTCTCCGGCGCGCATTTCAATCCCGTCGTGACGCTCGCCGCTTGGTACACGGGCCGCCGTACCGCCGAGGGCCCCGGTCCGCGGGAGGTGGCCGCCTACGTGCCCGCCCAGATCACCGGGGCCATAGGCGGCGCGGTCCTCGCCGACGCCATGTTCGCCCGGCCGCTGGTGCAGTGGTCGACGCACGACCGGTCCGCCGGGCACCTGTGGCTCGCCGAACTGGTCGCCACCGCGGGACTGGTCTGGCTGATCTTCGGACTGGCCCGGGCGGGCCGGGCCCACCTGGCGCCGGTAGCGGTCGCCTCCTACATCGGCGCCGCCTACTGGTTCACCTCCTCCACCAGCTTTGCCAACCCGGCCGTGACCATCGGCCGGGCGTTCACCGACACCTTCGCCGGTATCGCTCCCGCCTCCGTGGCACCGTTCCTCGCCGCTCAGCTCGCCGGCTCCGGCCTCGGCGTGGTCCTGGTCGCCCTCACCTTCGGCCGCCCGGCGCCCGTGACCGGGGACGAGGCCGTCGTCCCGCACGGCGAGCAGTGTCTTGCCGCCCCCGCCCGACCTGCTGAAGAAAGCACCATGTCCTCATGAGCGCTCCCACCGCCCCCTCCGTGCTGTTCGTCTGCGTGCACAACGCGGGCCGCTCCCAGATGGCCGCGGCCTTCCTCACCCACCTCGCCGGTGACAAGGTCCAGGTCCGCTCGGCCGGCTCCGCCCCCGCCGACGCCGTGAACCCTTCCGTGGTAGAGGCCATGAGGGAGGTGGGCATCGACATCTCCGCTCAGATCCCGAAAGTCCTCACGGTAGAGGCGGTGCAGGCCTCGGACGTGGTCATCACCATGGGCTGCGGAGACGCCTGCCCCTACTTCCCCGGTAAGCGCTACCTGGACTGGCAGCTGGACGATCCCGCCGGTCAGGGTGTCGAGGCCGTCCGGCCGATCAGGGACGAGATCGAGCGGCGCATCCGCGACCTGCTCGCCGAGCTCGGCACCGAGGGGACGGCGTGAGGACGGCCACCGGCGTACACGTCGCGGCGATGCTGCCCGAGCACGCCACGGCCGTACTGGAGATCTACCAGCTCGGCATCGACGAGCAGAACGCCACCTTCGAGACCGTCGCTCCGACCTGGGACGTATTCGACGCGGCCAAGCTGCCCGACCACCGTTTCGTCGCACTGGACGACGAAGGCCAAGTGGTGGGCTGGGTAGGGGTGGTGCCCGTGTCCGACCGGTGCGCGTACGCCGGAGTGGTCGAGCACTCCGTCTACGTCCATCCCGAGGCTCGCGGCCGCGGTGCGGGCCGGGCCCTGCTGACCGCTCTGATCGCCTCCACCGAGGCGGCGGGCCTCTGGACGATCCAGTCCGGCGTCTTCCCCGAGAACATCGCCAGCCTCACCCTGCATCAGCGGGCCGGTTTCCGGGTCATCGGTACCCGCGAGCGTATCGGTCAGCACAACGGCCGGTGGCGCGACGTGGTCCTGATCGAGCGCCGCAGCCCGGTCATCGACTGAGCCGGATCTGGGGTCCCGGCAGCCCGCGTGTACGAGGCGCGAGAGCGGTCGAGGTGCTCCACCTCGCCGGCTTGCCTGAGGACGCGGTCCCGCCGAGGCGCCCCGTCTCACTGCCGTCAAGTACACGGCTGGTGATCGACCGCGTTTTCGTGGTCGCCACCGTCACACAACCCTCCGTACACCTCGTGAGTCACACCTGCGAAGACCATCGCCCCCATTTCCTCCTCGACTCACGGGAGTTCCACCGTGCGTACACGCACCCTGGCCGCCACAGCCGCCGTAGCAGCTCTCACCGCCGCCGGTCTGACCCTGCCACTCGCCGGGAGCGCGACGGCTGCGACGACTCCCCGCTTCGACTTCAACGGCGACGGATACGCGGACATCGCGGTCGGCATGCCCAACGCCACGGTGGACGGCAAGGCCAAGGCCGGTTACGTGAGCGTCATCTTCGGCGGCCCGCAGAGCCCGAGCCAGTCCACCGGCGTAATCAGCCAGGCCGAGGCCGGTATACCCGGAACGCCGGAGGCGGGCGATCGCTTCGGGTCCTCCGTAGCGCCCGTCGACGTGAACGGTGACGGCGTCTTCGAACTCGTCGTCGGCGCGAGCGGGGAGTCGCTCACGTCCGATCAGCTCAAGGACGAGGGCACCATCACCGTCATCGACGGCTCGGAGTGGAACGTCAAGGGCACCACAGTGGCCAGGGGCACGTCCGAGTACAGCAGGATCGGCGGCAGCATCGCCACCGGCGACTACGACGGCGACGGGGACACCGACCTCGCGTACGGCGAGAACGGTGAGGAGCACGGCACGCTCCGGTTCCGCCCGGGGCCGCTCACCGCGGACCCGGTGACCACCACCGTCCTGCGCAGCTATTCGATGAGCGGCACCACCAGCGACCTTGCCACCGGCGACTTCGACGGCGACGGCCGGGACGATCTCGCGGCGACCTGGCGGGGTCTGGAGGACTCCGGCACCTTCATCACGCGCTGGGACGGCCAGGGCAACCCGGCCCGGTGGTGGGCCGACGCCGACCGCGGCAGCGCACTCGCGGCCGCAGACTTCGACGGGGACGGCACCGACGACCTGGCGGTCGGCCTCGTCCAGCCCAACCCCGAGTCGGAGACGACGCATTGCCCGGAACGGCTCGGTGGTGCAGTGCTCCTGTTCGATGGTTCCAGCACCGCCGCCTTCGGCACCGAGAACCAGTGCATCACCCAGTCGAGCCCTGAGGTCGGGGGTGCCTCCGAGGAGGGCGACGATTTCGGCGCCGCGCTGTCCGCCGGAGACCTCAACGGCGACGACCGGCCGGAGCTGGTGGTCGGCGTGCCGGGCGAGGACGTGGGCACCGTGAAGGACGCGGGCGGCTTCGTCACATTGAACGGCACCGAGCACGGCCCCTACGGAGGGACGGCCCGTAGCCAGAGCACCCCGAACATGCCCGGCACGGCCGAGGCGGGCGACCGCTTCGGCGCCCAGGTCGCCGTCGGCGACTACAACCGCGACGGGCTCCGGGACACCGCGGTGAGCGCGCCCGGCGAGAACGCCGGTGAGCCCAGGTCGGGTGGCGTCTGGTTCGTGCCGAGCAGCACCGAGGAGACGTATCCGCTGGGCAAGTCGCTGACCCCGTTCGGCTTCGCGCTGCCCAACGGGGCCGTCAAGTACGGCGAGGTGCTGGGGTTTTAGGGGAGCTGAGCACGTCCCCGGCGCCGGAGCATCGCTCACCCAGCTGATGCGGTGGCCGGCTCCCAGCCCTCCGGCGTCGGGCCGGCTCGACGCTGACCGTGACCGTCTTCACGCCTTGACGCCCCCCGACCCGTTCAACTGGAATCCACAGCTGGGAGTCGGTCACTACCCCGACCTCGACCGGGCGGGTTCGCAGGAGCTCCGGACCCGCCCGCGCCACATACGGGTTGGAGGGGAACCACTGCGTGAACACGTCCCGCCACAACTGCTGGAGGGAGCTCGGGTACGGCCCGTGGTCGTCGAAGACAGCCCACGTACCGGCCGGCACCTCAAGGACGTCGAACTCCTTCGAGGCCGTCTCCGGGCCGGTCACCACGCCGACCCAGAAGTCCGCCCCGGCTCCTTCCTCCCGGCTGTCCGTCAGGTACACCACCGCGGACAGGACACCCGCAGGCTCACCGTCATTCATGGCCTTCATGCAAGCGACTGTCTGCTCGTCCAAGCCCCGTACGTGTGCCGCGGCGGCCGCGTTGACCCCTTCGTGAACGAGCGGGACGGTGGCCTTCCGACCGACGACCCGAAACGGCCCCTTCTCCACGATCCCGTAACGCATGGCCGTACTCCCCTCGACGACCACGCGGAAGGACACGCGCGGTTGGGACGTCAGCACGGCTCCCGCGAGCCGGGCCTCGCCCGGTCCGATGCCGTGCACCGAGCGGAAGGCGCGTGCGAACGCCTCGCCCGAGCCGTACCCGTAGCGCACCGCGACATCGAGCAGCGTCCGTTCCCCGGCCAGCACCTCGGCACCGGCGAGCGTCATGCGCCGACGCCGGACGTAGACCGAGAGGGGCATCCCGGCGAGCGCGGAGAACATCCGCCGGAAGTGGTACTCCGACACCGCGGCGATCCGAGACACCTCCGCCATGTCGATCTCGCGGTCGAGACACCCCTCCAGATGGTCCAGCGCCTGATTGAACCGCTCCAGCATCCGCAATCCGTCCTTGGTTCGCTCGCTCCTGTGGCAGCAATCATCGGGGGAGCAGCCGAAGCTGTGCTGATTGAATACCGGATGTCCGGCTACGCCGCGCCCGACAGAACCGGTGCGGGAACTGTCGGGCCGGAGCCCCGCGTGCCGACCGAGGCTTACGCCATGACTGACATCGAGGGCTATTGCGCACCGCGTTTCGTCGCAGTCCGTGACGCACTGAAGGTTCTGCTCGGCAAGGACGACGTGGGCGCTTCGGCTGCCGTCTTCGTGGACGGCGAGCCGGTGGTCGACATCTGGGGCGGCCACGCCGATGCGGACCGCTCCGTAGCCTGGGAGCGCGACACCCTCGTGGGAGTGAACTCGACGAGCAAGAACATGACCGCCCTGTGCGCGCTCGTCCTGGCTGACCGCGGCCGGCTCGATCTGTCCGCACCGGTGGCCGCCTACTGGCCCGAGTTCGCCGCGGCAGGCAAGGACAGCGTGCTCGTACGGCACGTGCTGTCCCACACCGCGGGCCTCCCGGACCTCTCCGGTCCGAGAACGGTGGACGACCTCTACGACTGGGAACGCGTCGTGGCCGGGCTGGCCGCGCAGACGCCCGACTGGACACCGGGAACGGAAGCCGGCTATCACGCACTCACCTTCGGGTTCCTCGTAGGTGAGATCGTCCGCCGCATCACCGGCCGCAGCCTCGGCCAGTTCTTCGCCGAGGAGGTGGCCCAGCCGTTGGGCGCGGATTTCCATATCGGACTCTCCGCGAAGCTCGACCACCGCGTGACGCCGCTCATCCCGCCACCGGCACTGACCGACGGGTTCACCGCCGAGGGGCCGCCCGGTCCTGACGGTGTGCGCCGGGCGAACGGTGTGGCCATTCGGGTCAGTGACGTGAACTCGGTGGCATGGCGGCGTGCCCAGATCCCCGCGGTGAACGGCTTCGGCAACGCCCGATCCGTCGCCCTCGTCCAATCGGTGCTGGCGAACGGGGGGACATCCGGCGGCGTGCGGCTGCTGTCCCCACAAGGGTGCGAGCCTGCGTGGCAGGAGGTGTTCCGCGGCGAAGACCGCGTGCTGGGGATCCCGATGTCCTGGACCACGGGCTTCGGCAAGTTCGGCGACACCTTCGGCTGGGGCGGCTGGGGTGGTTCGCTGGTCGTAAGCGATCCTGCCGCCCGCATGACGGTGGCCTACGTGATGAACCAGATGCTCGACCGGGACCGGCAGGAGGACCACCGAGGCATGGAGATCGTCATGGCCGCGTACAGCGGCTTGGAGTGACAGGCCCCGGGGAGGTGGCCGGTTGGCGCGAGCGGCGGGCGATCGTGGGCGGGAGCCGTCGTCTCAAGACGCATCGGCCCGCCGCAACCGGCCACAACATCCTCGCCCCTCTACGCGGCGACTGTCCGCGCAGCTGCCACCGATGAGTCGCCGTGATCAGCGCGTTTGCCTGTCCAGGCGGAGGTTCAGAGGCCCTCCTCTGCTGGCGCGAGCCGACGGCAGAAGACCGGTGTCAGTCCCACCAGAGCATGACGAGAAGCTGCCGTGGCGACCATGTACCAAATCACCCAGCCCGCTGCGGCCGCTGTGGGGCGACCGGCATGCCGCTCCATCCCCAAGTACACCTGACTACGGGTACTCATCTGCTCGCCAACCGAGACAGCCTCTTGCAGAGCGGCTTGTCCTGCCAGGGGGCGGTACGCGGTGCTTCAGTAGCCGACGTCCAAGCGCGCCTCCGTACGAAAGATCGCACGAGAGGCCAGTGTGTCGCCAATGACGACAGAAGATCGCACTGCGGTCTGGCTGTGGTCGGAAGGATCGTAGGAAGAAGGCGAAAGGGGCGTCACATGGATGAATTGGTGCGGTGGCTGGGCGAGCAACTCGACGAGGACGAACAGCTCGCCCAAGCGTCGGACCCGGAGCTGAATCAAATTCTTAGTCGAATCGAGCCCCTTTCCTCGGAGATGGCAGCTGAGGCACGGCACATCGCGGCTCACCGCCCGGCACGGGTGCTGCGGGAGGTGCAGGCGAATCGGCGTCGCCTCGAACGCCACACCCCGCAGATGATGGTGGGCCGCAACAGCGACCCGGCCGACCCCACCACCTACGTCCTGGGCTGCCCCCTCTGTCAGGTGACGATCCTTGATGGGGACGACTGGCCGTGCGTCGAGCTGCGGGACATGGTGGCCGGCTACGTGGACCGCGCAGGATGCCGCGAGGAGTGGAAGCCGTAGGCGCAGCGCGGAGGCGCGTCTCGCCCGACACCCTGCAAGGAAGGCCGCGGCACTCAAGCCTGTACATTCCCTGCCTCGCCTGATAAGTGGGAGTGGTATCAGGGCTTCTGAGGGATCGGGGTGAACCGAGGGAGCTGTGATCCTCCCTGACGGCAGACGCCCGAGCGGATCCCCGAGCCGAGGAGAACCGATTCGGGGGCGAATCCCGTGCTGCGTATTCATTTCACGCCTGAGGACTTATCGCGTATCCGGGTGTCGGGCACACCGGATCCGCTCTGGGAGATCGTCTGCAGTCTGCACAGGCTCCAGACCACGCGCGGGCGTTGGGCCTACGCGGACTGGTACCGCGCCACCCGGGAGGCCCTGGCCGGCACGGCACTCGGTGCGGCCGTCCGCCGGCTGCTCGTTCCGATCGCGCCCCGGGCGTTGTACTTCCCCGACTCGCTCACTCCGCACGAGTCCGCCGAGGGACTGGACAAGGGACTTGCGGCGTTCGTGGACACGCCACCCGCCCGCATCTCTCGCGAGGTGGGCATGCTCGCCCGGCTCAGCGGCTCCCCGTCCTGGGCTCCTCGCCTGGTCGAGCGTGGCACCCGTGAAACGCTCGCCAACGCCCTGCGTGCCTACTACGAGGCGGTCATCGCGCCCCACCACGACCGTATCCACGCGGCGGTCGCCGGGGAACGCGCACTGTGGGCCCGACAGACCCTCGACACCGGCATCGACGGGCTGCTCACCGGGCTGTCGCCGACCATGCGCTGGCGTGCCCCGGTCCTGCACGTCGACTACGTGGAAGACCGGGACCTGTACCTCGACGGCCGCGGATTGCGCCTCGTCCCGTCGTACTTCTGCTGGCAGTCGCCGATCTCCGTGGCCGACAACGCCCTGCCCCCGGTACTGGTCTATCCCTTGCACGACTCCCGGCAACCGGCCGCGGCCGACGCCGTCGACGCACCGCTCGCCGCCCTCCTGGGCCGGACCCGCGCCGCCGCGCTGCGGTCACTGGTTCTTGGTGCCACCACCTCGGAGCTGGCGCGGGTCCTAGGGGTTTCGCCCTCCACCGCCACGCATCACACCAACGTGCTGCGCGACGCGGGTCTGATCACCAGCCGACGGTGGCACAACATCGTGCTGCACACCCTGACTCCGCTCGGGGTGGCCCTGCTCCGCCGGATCCCTGCCGCACCAAGTGGCTCTTCGGCCACATACGGCGAATTTCAGCCGTGACCGCAGACGGCGACAGGTGAACGGCGTCGCAGGCGCCACAGCAACTCCACACGGCTCACCCATACCCCCGGAACAAGGGGATCCGGCGTCTGGTCGGGGACTTTCGAGCACGGTCGAAGGCCGTAGGCCGGAGCGCCCTCCTCTGCGAACGTCTCCGGCGTGCACTCCGGACGCGGCAGACATCGCCCGTCCGGACCCGCGGTCGCGTCCACGCAGACGGGCACGGCCCAGACCGAACGACCGAAAAAGGGGAAGCATGACCAGAGCCATCGCTGCGGGCGCGCTCGCGCTCGCCTCCGCCGCGGCCTGTCTGACGTTCGCTCCAGCGGCCTCTGCCGCTCCGCAGGCCTGCGTGACCTCGACACTCACCACCGGGGGCAACGAAGGCGTGGGGACCGTCCGCAACAAGTCGGCCACCAGCAGCTGCGGAGACCTCAACCTCACCTACTCGGACGACTCGACCTCCCCGTACGGGGACTACTACGCCGGCCGGTTACGTAACTCCAGCGGCGTCTGGCGCACCTGCAGCAAGGGCTACGTCTGGGCTTCGGACGGCAGCCACAGCGTCAACGACTCCACGTACTGGCTCTGCACCGACGTCTCGGACAACACGCCGTTCACGGTCGCGAGCCAGCTCGACGGCGGCGACTCCGTCAAGATCACGCACTGATCGGAGAACCGGGCGCTCGTGGTCCGGCTCCCACGTGCCGGAAGGGTGCCATCGACACGGCTCGATGGCACCCCCGGGTCACGGGTGAGGCAGCGAAGACACAACACGGCGAAACGTGGGGGAGTGGTGAGTGTGATCCGCCTGACCGGCCGGTATCGGTTTCCGGTCCACCAGCGGCCGCTGTCCGGCAGCGTCGGGCGAACCGGGGGCCGGACCCGAGCGAGGCACCGGGACGGGTTACGAGTCGCCCTCGCCGTCGCCGCTGTGCTGACAGCTTCATGTTCGACCGACTCCGCCCCGTCGGCACCCCCGGCTACGGCGACACGCGTGTCCGCCGCCCGCCTCAGCACCGCATTGCCGGACGACCCGGTGCGTATGGTCCTGCCCGCGACCGGCCGGGAGACCCGTTGGACGCAAGGGCTGGACGTCTTCGTACGGCAACAGGCGCGTGCCGCCGCGACATCGTGCGCACGGAAGGATCAGACGAACCTGCCCCCACAGGCCCCGCTCACGTTCATCAGGTACTACGAACTCCCCGACCTGGATTTCGTCGCACGGCACGGGATGAGTGAGAGCGCCGCGGTCCCCGCCGCTGTGCCGCAACCGGCAGCCTCCGTGTCCCGCCCCACGACAACGGGTGCCGGTGCGCGTCGCGAGAGCCAGAGCGAGCGGGACATCGCCGGGGGCACGGGCAACCGCCAGGGGAAAGCGGCCGGCGACGGAGAGGAATCGAGCGATACGCCCGCCGCGCGCCGGTGCCTGGCCGAGGGGACCGAAGCTGCCGCCGCTCTGCGCAACACCTACGCGGCACTCCAGGGAAAGTGGTTCGACACTCTCGTCTCGCTGCGCCGCGACGCCGCCGTGCTGCGCGCTCTTGGCACCCTGCCGGACTGCCTGAGCCGACACGGAATCCGGGTACGCGACGAGAACGGCTTCTTCGCCCTGGTCGACGCTCAGCAACAGACCGCGGCCCCGGACGAGTTACCCGCAGTCGAGCACAAACTCGGCAGTGCCTACGCAGAATGCATGCGCCCGGTAGAAACCGTTCGCGAAGCAGCACGGCTGCGACTGCGCGCCCGTTTCCTTGCTCAACACGACGACGTCGTACGTACATTGCGCAAGACCCTCTACCCACGTCTCCACCGAGCGGCGAAGGAACACGGCCTACGCCTGGTCTTCCCTGCGCCGTAGCGCAAGGCGGAGGAGCAGAACTGTTCCTCCGTGTCCGCGTTCGTCGATCCGTGTCCCGAGGCTATGAACGAGAAGGCTCAGGCGACTCGCTGCCGACCGATCTGAGCGCCCCACCACTGGGCCGCTGTCCATCTCGTCTTGTCGAGATCTCCAGAGATTCAGCGGCAGCAGCCCCAACCCCAACTCTCCCAACACAAGCGCGAACAGCTTGCGGGTTCGCCGATACTCACCACGCGCGAGGCCGCCCAATAGAGGAGGCACGGGAGCATCAACCCCGGCCCCAATGGAGGCTCGACGGATCAGCCTCCGCACTATGGCGGATCGGCGCGTACAGGTGGCCTCGGCGGTGTCGAGGTGCTACTTGGGCCAGCCGATGTCGTCTTCGTCGGCGGTGTTGGTGTTGGTGTTGGGTGGCGGTGCGGATGGCTGGGTGTGGGGGTGTCGGGTGGGGTGCTGGTGGGGAACCGGAGATGTCGTGGGTGTCTCCCGTGGAGGTGAACGAGAACGGTTCCCGTGGATGGTCGGTGGTTTTGTGGTTGCGGGGCGTGGTTGTGCCATTTCTGGTTGAAATGCTGCGCGTTGCTGGTCAAGGACCGCTTGAGGAACGCATGAAGGTCTCGTGAGGTTGGCCTGAGGTGGGGTTCAGGGGGTGTGGCAAAACATTGCCGGGTGGTTGCCCCGCGCCTACGCTCGGGGCGGGTTTGTGATCCCGTGAACCTGCTTCTTCCCGCGCACCTACTCTGCCGCTGCCCTTGCCTCGATCGCTCCCGGTGGTCTGCTCGGCTCCTGCTTTTCTCTGCCCTGGTTCGGCACCCACTGCTTCCGACTCCGCTCTCAGCCTTTGCCGCTCTGCTACTGCCCTGCCGCCTCGTGTGTATCTGTGAGGGATTGGTTTTATGTTGCGTCAGCCTGCTTTTGGGCGTCGTCTTCGTGGCTTGCGAGTGGCTCGTGGGTTGTCGCAGACGGCGTTGGTGGGGGAGGGGATGTCGACTGGGTATTTGTCGCGGTTGGAGTCGGGGGCTCGTCAGCCGACGGAGCGGGCTGTGGCGTTTTTGGCTGAGCGGCTGGGTCTTGAGGTGGCGGACTTTGAGGAGCCTGCCGGTGGGTCGCTCGCGAATGCGTTGACGCTGGTTGCTTCTACGGGTTCGGATTCGGCGTTGGAGGTGTTGCGGGAGGCGTTGGGGGCGGAGGGGCATGAGTCGCCGGTGTTGCGGTGGCAGGCGTTGTGGCAGTTGGCGGGGCGGCGGCGGGTGCAGGGTGACCATGCGGGGGAGCGTGAGGACCTCGCGGAACTCGTCGGCCTGGGCGAGGTGGTCGGGGTGGTGGCGTTACGGGTGCGAGGTCTGACCCGTTTCGCTCGCTGTCTGCGTTCGCTGGGTGAGATTCCTGCCGCGTTGGATGCCGCGACGACCGCGCACCAGTTGGCGCGTGAGGGGGGTGTGGAGGTGGAGGACCGGGCGGGGGTGTTGCTGGCGTTGGTGTCGGTGGAGGCCGAGGCGGGCCGGATGCCGGATGCGCGGGCGCATGCCGATGAGCTGGTCGCGTTGGTGGCGGGGCGTTCGGATGTATTGTGGGCGGAGGCGATGTGGACGGCCGCGGCGGTGCGCTTGCGCCAGGGCGATCACCAGGCGGCCCAGGGCTATTTGCAGCAGGCGCTGGAGGGGTTCGACAGCGCGCTGGATTTGGTGTTGTGGCTGCGGTTGCGTCTTGCGGCGGGGCGGCTGCATCTTCAGAAGCTGCCGGCTGATCCCGGGGCGGCTGAGGACTGTGTCCGTGCGGCCGAGCCGGCTCTGGCGTTCGTGGGGACTGCGGGTCTGCGTCAGGAGTTGACGGCGTTGAAGGCGGATCTGGCGTTCCTGACGGGCCGTTACGACGATGCTCGGGTGCTGCTGGCGGAGCTGGCCGAGGTCGAGCCGCGGATGACGTACCGGGACCGGGTCCGGCTGGACATCCTGCGTCAGCAGCTGCTGATCCGTTCCGGTGACGTCAGTGGGGTGCAGGGGCTGCGGGTGCTGGCCGAACAGGCGCAGGCCGATGCCAACATCGACCTGGCCGCGGAGATCTGGCGCATCCTCGCCGAATCCCTCGCCGCAGGCGACAACCCACGCCACGCAACCACCGCTAACTGACAGCGGACTAGGGACACCGGAACGTGCGCTTGGGGTTGGCGTTTTCGATGCGGCGTGCACCGGCGGCCTTCTCTGTCTCCCGCGCCCGGGCCTGCGGCGGCCCTCACTCCATGAGGCCGGCGGCGGTGGTCGCGCCGAGTTCCCAACACGCCTCCACGTCCGTCTTGCCCGGTTCCCCGGTGACGGTCACCGCTTCGGCCGCCCGGCGCCAACCCAGGCCGGTCGTCACAGCCTCGATGCTTCGCACGGCGCCGGTGACGTCGTTGCCTCCGTGCACGTAGTAGGCGAACGGGCGGCCGCGGGTGGCGTCCAGGCATGGGTAGTACACCTGGTCGAAGAAGTGCTTGAGGGCGCCGGACATGTAGCCGAGATTGGCCGGCGTGCCCAGCAGGTAGCCGTCGGCGGCCAGGACGTCGGACGCGGTGGCGGCGAGGGCTGCTCGGCGCACGACACGCACGCCTTCGATCTCCGGTGCCGTCGCGCCTTGGACGACCGCTTCGAACATCGCCTGGCAGTTCGGCGAGGGTGTGTGATGGACAATCAGCAAGGTAGGCACGGCATCGAACCCTGCCTGCTAGGGCGGCCCGCCGCAACCGGTGACGCGCGTGAACCACCGTACCTACGACCTCTTCCGGTGCCATCCCACCCAGGCGTGACGCCTCCTCCGGCGGCCGGTTCGCCACCTGACGCCACACCACCGCGCCCAACTCCTCCGTACCGCTGCGAGCCGTCTTGCCGACAGGCGCCGATGCCGGGATGGCCGTTCATGCGGCCCGAACCCATCCGTTCGACACCCGGAGCAGTTGTTGCCGGTGAGGGTGCTCAACCGCCTCTGCCCGGGCGCTGGACGCTCAGGTCTCCGTAGGTCGACAGAGCGCGGGGCAGGTCACCGGGGTCGTGCCGCAGGGTGGCGTCCAGGAAGGCGAGCGTGGTCGCGGCGACGACCCGTGGGCTCTCGGTGCGGCCCAGGGTCCCGACCAGCGAGGGCATCGGTGGCAGATACAGAGGAGCGTCCATGAAGGTGAGGTGCGCGGCGCCGGGAATGGTGAGCCGGTAGCTCGTCGCGGTGCTGAGCCTGAGGGCCTTGGTGAGACGGGGCAGGTACCGCGGGTCGGTTTCAGAGGTGATGGCCTGGGTGAGCGCGAGCGTCGGCTGGTGCAGGGAGGGGGAGAGCGGGCCGTGCGGGTACCCGTCCAGATCGATGACGGCGTCGAATCGGCGGTCCTGGCGGGCGGCCTGCAGTGCGGCGGCACCCCCCATGGAGTGACCGGTCACCGCGACCCGGCCGGTGTCCAGCCGTCCGGTGAGCGGGCCGGTGGCCTCGCCCCGGTCCAGGCGCTCCAGTTGGGTGAGGGCGAAGCGGAGGTCGGCTGCCCGGACAGCCGTCCACTCGGCCCCCAGCCGTTCGTCTTTGTCCCGGTCGCCGGTGGAGGTGAGCGTGGTGGTGATCGTCCGGCCGTCGGCAAGGACGACGGCGGCGGAGTCGTAGGGATGGTCCAGGCCGGCAACGATGTAGCCGTGGCTGGCCAGTTCCTCCGCCCAGGCGGTGTTCTGGGTGCGCACGCCACCGGCCCCGGGGGAGAACAGCACGACGGGGAACCGTCCGCCCTCGCTGGCCACCGGCGCGTTGAAGACCGCATGGCTGCGGGCCTGAGGGACGTCGTTCAGAAGGAAGCCGGGCATGCCGGCGTAACGGGCGAGGGCGTCGGAGACGATGCGGGCCTCGTGTTGTGTGCGTCCGAGGTACGGAGCCCGCTGTGCCCCTGCGAGGTTCGGCTTCGCGGGGTACCAGAGCTGGACCACGACCGTGCGCCGGTCGTGCGGGTCGGCGGTGAAGCTCTCGGGACGGTGTGGGTCCGTCCACTGCATCACGCGGGTGCCGACCGCGAAGGTGCCTGACGGCTCGGGGAACACGGGCACCGGGAAAGCCCAGGCGCTCACCGGGCCCGAAGCGATCAGGGCGACGCAGGCAGTCGATCCCGGCAACGCCAGCCACCATCGGGCCCGCCTGGCGGGACGGCCGTCACGGCGGCGCAGCAGCGCGGCCACCGCGAAGGGCAGCGCGAGCGCGGCACCGCCCAGCACCGGCAGCATCTGCCAGCGCATCCCAGCCACGCCCAGCACGATCGCGCACAGCACGAAGGCCGTTCCGGCCGCGATCGTGGTGCGCGGGCGGGCAATTGGGGGAAGCCAGCGCGCCGCAACCAGCGCGAGAGCACTGAGCACGGCACACAGTTCCAGAGGGGACAGGTACAACCCCGTGATGGTCTCGGTCACTTGGCCATCCTCGGCTCAGGGAATGCCCTGCCACATCGCCCTCCGGTCGCCACCGTGTCCACCTCAAGTCGCACCCCGGGCACGGCCGGGTACGGCTGCGGTCGCACCCAGGCGCGTCGCCGGTGCCACCGCAGGCCGTCAAATGTCGAGTGCGCTAGGACTTCGCCAGGAAAGGTGTGATGGCCGCCCAGGTCGCGTCGGGGGCCTCGAGGTGTGGGAGGTGGCCGGCCTGCGGGATCTCGACGAACTGTGCGCCTGGCACGGCGGCTGCGACGGCCCGCCCGTACGCCGGCGTGACGATCCGGTCGCTCTCGCCCCACACCACGAGCGTGGGGACCGTCACCGCGCCTAGCCGATCGAGGAGCGTCGGGTCACTCATGTTCGTGCCCGCGAGGGCGGACATAGTGTGTCCGTTCGCCTGCTGGATCGCGCGCTGCTCATCGGTGAGGCCGGCCGGATCGATGTATCCGCGCTCGGGGTCGTGCCATGCGGCTTCGGCGAGTCCGCGGGCGTCGAGGGCGAAGAAGTCCGCGACGGGCTCGCCTTCCACTTCCGCTCCCACGCCGTCGATATCGACGACGGCCCCGATCAGTCCTGCGTACCGCTCGTCGTGGGCGGCCTGTATCGCCATTTCCAGGGCGATCCACCCGCCGATCGAGGACCCCACCAGTACGACGTCGTGCTGCTCGTCCTCCAGTAGGCGTTCCAGGTAGGCGGCTGCGAGCTGCGCGATGGTGGAGATGGAGTCGGGACGTGCTGTGCCCTCCCAGCCGGGATGTGTGGGTGCGAGCGCGTGCAGGGTGGCCGCGAGGCGTCCCACGACGGGCGCGACGGTCCGGGGTCCCCCGCCGCCGTGCAGGACGAGGGCCGTGCGTGACCGGGGGTCGCCGGCCTGGAGGACAGGAAGGTCTGCGGGAAGTGAGGCGTTCATGACGCTCCTCCTGAATCAACATGTTTATCTACTGATGTTGATACCGTAGCACCATGACGACCGACCTCGAAGCGCTCGGACTCGCGATCAAGCGGGCGCAGTACCGGAACCACCGCACCATGGATGCCGCGCTGCGCGAGATCGGAGTGAGCCTCGTCCAGTGGGACGCCCTGCGTGCCATCGACCGCATGCCGGGGGCGTCGGGACACGAGCTCGCCGTGGCGACATTCCAGAGCGACCAGGCGTTCGGCACCCTCGCGAGCCGCCTGGTGGACCGGGGGCTCATCACTCGGTCCGCGGGCCGCGGGCGACGCCTGGAGCACACCCTCACCGAGGCGGGGAGGGAGGCGCTCACGGAAGGGCGACGCCTGTCGGTCTCCGTACTGCAAGACCTCTTCGCACCTCTCGACGAGGCGCAGCGTAGGGAACTGCTTCGATCGCTACGGGAACTCACCACGGAGGCGTGACACGACAGCGCGCGCATTCGTGTCTTGATGCTTCTCCGGCTTCATTCCGGTGCGGTAGGCCGTGTTCTGTGCCGCACCACGTGCGGGTCGTCCGATGCGACTGCCTCAGGCGCTGTCTGAGTTGTCACCGGACCGGACACGGGGCGAGGGGCTGTCAGCGGCCTCTCGTGCTCGCGCACGCGGGACAGGCAACGACGGTGCGTCGTTGCCGAGTTCCCGCCGGACGACGGACGCGAACGCTCCGACGCGCACGGCACGCCTTGCTGCGAGGAGTTCGTCGCGGAGTACGTCCACACTGTGCTGATAGCCGGACTCGACGCTGGAGAACCACTCCGTACCCGCGCTGTCCATCGCGTGCAACTGTGCCAGCAACTGGTCCGCGGCCTCGGCGACGCGCGCGGGCCCGGCGATCGCCGCTCGGCTGTGTGCGGCCGTCACCTCGGTCCACAGAGCGGCACTGTCGTCGAACAGCTCCCGGTCAGCGACCCCCTTGCCCAGTTTGGCGTTCAGCTGCCACCAGTGCATCCGGTACTGATGCGCAGCGCTGGCGAGGTCGTTGCACGCCTCGCGGCGCAAGTCGGCTCTGCGGCGCTGCTCCTCGATGTCGAGCTGGGCGCGTGCGTGCCGACTCTGGAGAAGGGCGGTGAGGACCCCTCCCGCCAGCCCTCCCAGTGTGCCGATGGAGGTACCGATCAGGGTTGCCACCGTCGCGTCCATGCCGGAATTACACCACTGGCGCCGGGCACACAGCGCGGAGCGCCTGAGCGTCACCCGCCGTCCGTACCTCCCTGCCGGAAGCGGACGGCAACGGCCGTTTGGGCATTCCGCCTTCCGCAGCCTCCGGCGACGGCTGAGCCCGAACGGCATCGTCCGCTCGGCCGTGGAGCGGCGTCGTGCCGGTGCGTCCGTCACGAGGCAAACCGCTCCGGGTGGGAGGATGCGGCATATGCAAGGCACTGACTGGTGAAGGAGCCGCAGGTGGGATCCGACTGGCTGTCACAGCGCGCTAGGGAGGCCGAGGCGGCCGTGCCGGGTGGCTTCGACCTCTCGGAGTGCGTCCGTGAGCCGATCCACCTCCTGGGCGGTGTCCAGTCCTACGGCACGCTCCTGGCCGTGGCGGTCGTCTCGGGGATCGTCGACACGGCGGCCGAGAACAGCGGCGCGCTGCTCGGCGTCGCGGCCGGCGACCTGGTCGGCGCGAACGTCCTTGAGGTGCTGGACGCGGACGACTGGGCGGAGGTGCTCGACGCCACCACCGGAGAAGACGGCACGGGTGCCGCACTGCCTGTCGTGGCGGGGGCCGGACCGAAGCGGCGGTCCTTCGACGTGAGCGCCCACCGTCGCGAGGGCCTGGTCATCATGGAGTTCGAGCCCCGAGAGGACTCCGCGGCCTTCCACTTCTCCGGGTTCTACCAGGGCATCCGCCGCGCGTTGGCGCGCCTGCGGTCGGCCGGTTCCGTCGAGGACTGCTGCCGGGTCGCCGTCCGGCAGGTACGCGAGCTGACGGGATACGACCGCGTGGTCGCCTACCGGTTCGACGGCGCCGACGGGCCGGGTGAGGTGGTGGCCGAGGACGTGACGGAAGGCTGGGAGCCCTGGCTGGGCCTGTGGTTCCCGGCGACCGACATCCCTCCCCAGGCCCGCCGACTGTACGAGGAGAACTGGATCAGGGTCATCGCGGACGTCGATGATCCGACGGTGCGCCTGTACCCGCGGGTCAGGGCGGCCAGCGGCACGCCGCTCGATCTCTCGGGGTCGGCCCTGCGCACGGTGTCGGAGTTTCATCTGGAATACCTGCGCAACATCGGAGTGCGGTCGTCCATGTCCGTGTCCGTGCTGCGGGAAGGCCGGTTGTGGGGGCTCATCGCCTGTCATGGGGGAGACCCCGTGCGGCTGGCTCCCGAGGTCCGTTCGGCGTGCGAGCTGTTCGGCGCGGCGTTCTCGCTTCAGTTGGCGGCCATCGAGGAGCGCGACCGTGCGGACGCGCTGACGCGCTCGGGCGGACGCGCGGCGGCAGTGGCGGAACTGCTCGGTGCCGACCTGGAGACCTCGCTCGTGCGGCATGCCGCACAGGTCCAGGAGCTGATGGAGGCGGACGCGGTGCTGCTCATGCGAGGTGGGCGCCTCACATGTGCCGGACCGTCCGTACGCCGGGATGTGGCCGACGAACTCGGCTTGCGGGCAGCGGAGTTGCTGACGGGGGAGGTATGGGACACGGACCGACTGCCGGAGATGTTGGCCAAGGGGGCGGCGCCGGAGACGACCCGTGTGCCCGGGATCACGGGAGAGCGGGGCACGGCTCCCGAGTCGCACGCGGCACACGAGAGCGCGGCCGACGGACCGGGCGCGGCGGAGGAACTGGGTTCGGCAGGAGGGACGGGGGACCCGGACTGGGCGGGGGGCGTCCCCGCTGGGGCGTTGCTGATTCCCCTGCGTCCCGGGGACTACCTGGCGTGGTTGCGTGACGAGCGGCCGCTGCCGCGGAAGTGGGCGGCCGACCCGTCCGTGCC
This sequence comes from Streptomyces sp. NPDC028308, assembly GCF_055565855.1. Classification (NCBI taxonomy): domain Bacteria; kingdom Bacillati; phylum Actinomycetota; class Actinomycetes; order Kitasatosporales; family Streptomycetaceae; genus Streptomyces; species Streptomyces sp. NPDC028308. Next base: position 71,753 of record NZ_JBVHTO010000008.1, on the reverse strand, counting down.
GGTCCGCGTGGGGCCTCGCGGAGAACGGCTGACGCCGAGGGGTTCGAGTGAGGTGTTCCGGTCCGTGACGCGCGGTCGGAGCCGTCCGTGGACGCCACAGGACCGGGCGGTGGCAGGCGAGTTGTGGCGCATGCTGACCGGGCTGGTGCTGCACCACGCGGACGTCCTCGGTGAACTCAACGAGGAGCTGCGGATGACCAACACGGACCTCGACTCGTTCGCCCACGCCGCCGCGCACGACCTCAAGGAGCCCCTGCGCGGTATCTCGAACGCGGCGACGTTCACGCTGGAGGACGCGGGCGACTCCCTGGACGACAGGAGCGTGGCGCGTCTGCGGACCATGGAGCGCCTGGCGGGCCGCATGGACGAGCTGCTCAACTCGCTTCTGCACTATGCCAGGTTGGGCCGGGCCGGCCTGCGCCGCCGTGACCTGCCCCTCGACGAGGCCGTCGACGGGGCATTGGAGGTCGCCGGCCCGCGCCTGGCGGAGGAGCGGGTCACGGTACTCCGGCCGCCGTCGCTGCCCTACGTGAACGCCGACCCGGACCGGCTTGACGAGATCCTTGTCAACCTGCTGGTCAACGCCGCCAAGTACGCCGCGGACCGGCCAGACAGGACCGTCACGATCGACGTGGAGAACGTGGACGGACCGAACGGCGCGGGCACCGAACAGGCCGTCGTCGTGCGTGACAACGGCCTCGGTATTCCGGCGGACCGGCAGGCCGAGGTCTTCGATCTGTTCAGGAGGCTGCACGGCCCCGGCGACCACGGCGGAGGGTCCGGTGTGGGACTGGCGGTCGTGAAGCGGATCGTGGAGCGGCATGGCGGACGCCTGTGGCTTGAGAGCGAGCCGGGTGTGGGATCCGCCTTCTACTTCACGTTCGGTGAGCCGGCGCCGCCGTCCGAACCCGCGTGAATCCTCGTCTGCTGCCAGTAGTCCACGGCGCCCTTCAACACGGTTCGGAACAAGTGGAAGTTGACGGGTTTGTAGATGTAGCTGTCCGCCCCTGCCGCATAGCAGGCGTCGACCTCCGCCGGCGCGGTGGAGGAGGTGAACACGACGACGGTCACCGCCGAGAACTCGGGATGGGAGCGGATGGCGGCGAGGAGCGTGTGCCCGCCCGCACCGGGCATGTTGAGGTCGAGCAGAACCAGGCCGGGCAGCTCGTCCGCCTCCTGCAGCCCGGCGACCACGTGTTCGCCGCGGTTCGCGAACTCCAGACGCAGATCGGGATGGGTCTGCGCCAGGGCACGTTGGATGGCCTCCGCATCCTCCTCGGAGTCCTCCACCACCAGTACGCGGCCGTGGTCGATGGACCTTTCGTGGTCGTGCTGCTTCACGCTCGTCCTTTCAGCCTTGCCACGAGGACGGCTGTGTCGTCGTCGCCGTGCCGACGGAAGTCCGCCGACATGGTGACCAGCCGTCCGGCCGGGTCGGTCGCGGCGCCGCTCTCGCGTAGCGCGTCCGCGAGGTGGTCCTCGAAATAGCTGCCGTCGGCACCCTTGGCCTCGGTGAGACCGTCGGTGAACATCACCAGGGCCTCACCCTCGGACAGATGCAGGTGCGTGGGCTGGTAGTCGGCGTCCTCGAGGACGCCGAGGAACACCCCGGAGCAGTCGACCTCACGTACCCGCCCGTCGGCGCCGCGCACCAGGGGGCGCGGATGCCCGGCGCTGGCCACCTCGGCCGACCAGCCGCCCGGCGCGGGCGACAGGACGGCGACCACGGCGGTCACGAAACGCGTGGTCTGCTCGGTGAGTAGGGCCCGGTTCAGGCGGGCGAGCGCCTGCGCGGGAGGCGTGCGGTCCTCCAGAAGGGTGCGCAGGGTGTGCCGGGCAAGGCCGGTGAGCGCGGCGGCCTCCGCGCCTCGCCCGCAGACATCGCCGATCAGCAGGGCGAGTTGGTCCCCGGCGACAACGGCGTCGTAGAAGTCCCCTCCCACGTCGAGAGAGGAGTCGGCGACGGCGTACGCGGCGCTCAGCTCCACGCCGTCCACGTCGGGCAGTGCGCGGGGCAGGAGGTGTCGCTGCAGGACTTGGACGTGTCGGCGGCGCTGCTCGTACAGCATGCTGGTGTCGATGGCCAGGGCGGCGCGTCCCGCGAGATCGTCCAGGAGTCTCGGGCTGCCGATCTCCGCGTCGTCACGGTGGTACAGGAAAGTGAGGGTTCCCAGGGAGCGGCCCCGTGCACGCAGCGGACTCACGCTCAGCGCACGTACGGGAGCGCCCTCGGCCGCGGCGCCGGTACCGAAGGGGCCGCCCAGCAGGTCCGTCCCGCGCAGGACCTCACTCGCGCCGCCCTCGGCCCCCGCCCGCAGAACCTTCGCGAGCCAGGAGTCCGCACGGGACACCTCGGCCAGCCAGTCCTGGGCGGAGGCGGCCACGTGGGCGGACGCCACGGGGTTGAGTTCGTCGCCGGGGCCGAAGAGGTGCACCACGCATCCCTCCGCCACGGCCGGAACCGCGAGCCGGGCCACCCGCCGCAGGGTCTCCTCGACATCGAGACTGGCGTCCATCTGCAGCGATGCCTCGGCGAGAAAGGCGTCCTCGACCTGAAGCCGGTCGTGTATGCGGTACTCCACGATCCGCTTGTTGCTCGCGATCAGGACGTCCGCGATCTGGAGCAGCCGTTCTTCCAAGACGCAGTCCTCGGCCGGCGGCGAGGCGAGACCCACCCACAGCGACGCCCAGTCGGACCCGCCGAACGGGATGACGCATTCGAGAGCGTGGACGGCGCCTGCCGAGGCCAGCAGCCGGCTCTCAGGGCCGCGAGCCGCAGGTTCGGCCGAAAGGGGAACGTGGCGCAGAATCTTCGGGCTGTGGGGGACCGCGTCGGCTCGACTGGCACGGCATACGTGCTCGTCGCGCGCCGCGAGCTCGGCACGACTCAGAGTGATCGTCGGTCCAGTTACGTCGCTGGAGTAGCGCACGTACTGGACGTCCCGGGCGTCCCAGCGGCTGCCCACACTGGCCAGCACGTCGGGGTGGGCGAGCAGAGCCGGGTACACGCCGTCCGCAAGGGCGGTGACGTCCTGGATCTGTGCGGCCGCACGCCACAGGGTGTGCAGCCGCGCGGACCAGTCGTCGCCGGCCGAAGGCCGGGACGAGGCACGTGCGTCGTCCTCGGACACGGATCTCCCCCTTTCTCGCACCGTTCGGATGCCTCCTTCCCGGCATTCTCCCCTGTGCGCACGTCCGGCGGCCCGGCGGCATGCGGCATCAAGGGGACGAAGCAAGTGGGCGGGCCCAGTGATGACCGGAGGGCGTCCGTGTCCGGCTCCGTGAACGACTCGGGGGAGGGGCGCCTTGGTGGCTCTCCTCCGCGGCGTGGGACTGGGCTTCGGCGCACGTCTCGGCCTCCGCCGCCTTGAGCTTCGCGGTCGTCTTGATCACCCGCTCGACCTGGTTGCGGGCGGCCGTGCGGACGGCGTCGTCGACGGGATGGTGCTCTGGCCGTCCGTGTGGGAGGTGCCGTACAGGTTGCTAGGCGACCGGTTGCCTAGGCGCACGAATCCCGGGTCTGCTGTGGTCGGCGCTGCAGGGGCGAAAAGCCCACCAAGCGGCAAAATACGCGAACTCCCGCACCGCTCCCAGGACATACCCGAAGTCGGTGGTTGATCTGTGCGCCGTGTGGGGTAGAACAGGTGTCGGGTGCACTCCGGTGACGGAGAGGCGCCCGCCACAGATCAGCCGGGGTGGACCCGGCGCTAATTCGAAGGACAGCAGTATGGCCAGCGGCACCGTGAAGTGGTTCAACTCCGAAAAGGGCTTCGGTTTCATCGAGCAGGAGGGCGGCGGCCCGGACGTCTTCGCCCACTACTCCAACATCTCCGGCAACGGCTACCGTGAGCTGGTCGAAGGCGAGCACGTCACGTTCGACGTCACGCAGGGCCAGAAGGGCCCCCAGGCCGAGAACATCGTCCGCGGCTGACCTGAGCCGTCCGTCGACGCCCGAAGCCTGCGAGGGCCGCGGGTCGACTCCCAACGTGTGAAGAGGGGCCCGGCGCAACCGGGCCCCTCCACCGTTCTCGCGTCCGGTGACTCAAATCGGCGGAATGCGGGCTACTTTGGCACCCTCAAGGGGCCGAGACGCGCGAGGACGCCTGTCGCGGTTCCATCCACTGGTACCTCGTCGCACTGCTCACGGCTGCACCGCCCGAGCCTCTGCCTGTGACCACCTAAATCCGGTGGGGTGCAGGGCACCCGTGGCAAAGGCTCCTCCGTCATGCCGATCAGCCTCCGCAAGTCCGCCCTGCCCGCCGCGTCCGCGGCTCTCCTGCTGACGGCCGTGACGGGTTGTTCGTTCGGCTCCGACGGCGAGCGGTCAGCGCCCAGCCGAGTGGCGCCCTCGGCTCGACGCCGTAGGGGACAGCCGCTGCCATGGCCCCGGAGACGCACCCGGGCTGGGGCATTGTGGCCACCGGGTTCTGCCGCCTGGTGACCATGGGTGACCGGCTCGCAGGCTTCCCGCTCCCCTTCCGCGTCGCGGCTTGGACGAACGAGTCGGTGGCCTACTCGGTCCGTACCCGCCCTGACCTGGGCGCCGGAACGCGCGTCCCCGTCCTGCCCATGACTGCCACGGTGCTTCCGTGGGGGAGCCGGGACGAAACGGCCTCCTCAGTCTCCTCGCCGGCAGGCCGCGTGCACTCGGGCCCGGACCGCTCAGCACATGCGGGGACGGCCCGCCCGATGCACCTTGAAGGGGGACGACCCGGGAGGTGCAGTCCGATGCCGGAGGCGGAGTACGCGAGGACCAGGCGCCACCTCATGTGGCGGTGGCGGAGCAATCCGCTGCGGCGGCACGCCGACGTCGTCGAGGCAAGGGTCGTCGTGGCGGTATGGGCGGCCGTCTGGCTGGGCGGAGCGTTCGTCGGCACGCTGACGGCGGACAGCATCGACCAGTCCTTTGCGGAGCGGCGGGCCGCGCTACACGCCGATCAGGGAGTGCTCCTGGAGAGCACGATGGACGCCGTCGCGATGGCGGAGGGACCTCAGCGGATCAGTGTGCGGGCGCAGGTCCGCTGGACCACCTCGGACGGCGCCACGCATACCTCCCGAGCCTGGGTCGACGCCGGTCGGAAGGCGGGTGCGACCGTGCCCGTATGGACCGACGGCCAGGGCCGGCTCACCAGGGAACCACCTTCGGCGGGTGAGGCGGCGGCGGAGTCGGCCTTCCTGGGGGCCGGCGCGGCTGTTGCCTTCAGTGGCCTGACGTACGCCGCCGGACGGGCCGTACGGTGGCGGCTGGACCGCCGACGCTACGACCTCTGGGCGCGGGAGTGGGAACAGGTCGGGCCCCAATGGCGACGCCGGACGATGTGACCGTGTTCGCGCCGGGGCGTGATCGCCGATGAGCGGCGGGACAGTCGGCCGGTGGGGGATGGGCCGCCTGGAGGCTGGGTCGGGGCCGGGCCCTATGGTCTCCAGGCCGCGGTGATCGTTTCGCCGAGGAGATTGCCCGGCCTGGCGAGGAGCCTCGAACGGCAGGGCAGCGCTCTCAGAGGCGGCCAAGGTGGCGCAGGGCTCTTGCGGCGTCCGCTCCCGCCTTACGAGCGGTTTCGCGCACACCTGCGCTTGCCTCAGCCTCCTGAACGCTTGAGGCCAGCTTTCGTACCTGGCTGTAGTGGTCGTGCAGGGCGGACCGCGCGAGGAGGTCGAAATGTGCTCCGCGGGCGCTCTCCAAGGCTTGCAGCTCGCGTTCATCCACCATGCCGGGCATGTCGTGGCCCTCGTGCGGGTTGTTGTCGGCTGCGCCTCTGTCCGCGAGCAAAGCGCGCAGGGAGGAGAGCTCGGCTCTATTACGGTCCGAGGTGCCGACGGCCCAGGCTTTGAGGTTAGTGCTTGAGCCCTGCTCTGGTACCAGTTCCAGGATCCGTTGCGTCTGACGGTCCATGGCCAGCATGAGCTGTATCCAACCGAGATCGGTGGCGTTGAAGGTCGTCGTGGCGGCAGGATGGCCCTGGGGCCGACCGAGGCCAGGGGAGGGCGGTCCGGGGTCAAGCGTTGAGGTCTTGGAGGGAACGGGTTGCCCTGAGGAGTGGGCACACCCCGACACGCTCAGCGAGCAGAACAGAGCGGCGGCGAGGGCCTTACCTGCTCCAGCGACGATGTTTGTCGTCATCGCTGTTCCTCTCTTCTCCGTGCTCTGACGTGTCGGGGGCTGGGCGCCTTGGCTCGACGATCAGGAGGGGTTGCCGTCGGCTCCGCACTTGACGATGGGGTTGATGCAGTTCGTGACCCTGCGGGCGAGTTCGTTCTCGGGCCACGCGTTGAAGAAGTCACCGTGCATGGTGTACCCGGGCCCCGAGGCCAGCCGCAGGCCCTGTGTGGAGCCTGATACCGGGTAGCGCAGGACCTGGCGCAGCTTCGGTACGGGAACGGGGTGGCTGGCAGGGCACTCGCCGTTGACTGGGTAGGACATGTGGCTCTTGTGGTCGGCGGAGTCCAGGTCCCTGCCGTTCCAGCACTGAGGGAAGTCCAGGTAGGACTCCATCATCGAACCCGCAGGGCAGGTCACGAAGTCCTTGGAAGGGTTGACCTCGCCGTGGTGCAGGCAGGACCAACGGGCGATGGAGGTGGGGTCGTTGGTGCCCGTGGCCTTGGCGTTTCCGGCTACGATCCGCAGTCCCTGCGGGAAGGGGCGAATGCGCTGGATGACGTCGTCCCGGACACCTTCACCGAGGTAGTAGAAGGTGGTGCCGGTGGGTTCCACCGGCTGATCGTTTCGGTAGAGCGTCGGCACCCAGTACGAGGACGTGTCTACCGCCGGACTGCAGGTGGACGACGAGCCGAGTAGATCCGTGACGTCCGTGTGAGCGTTGGTCACCCGACTCCCGAAGAAGCTGTGCATGTGGGAGGCGCCGGGAAGGCCGGGGAAAACGATGGGGTCGTCGGGCAGTCGGTGGCTGTAGGGGCACTCGGCGAGGAACTCTGCGACCCGGATGACCTGGGCGCCCTGGGGAGTGGCGTTGAGTTCGCCGGTCTTGGGCTGGGGACCGGACGAAGGGGCGCCGCTGTACAGAGCGGCGAACAGAAGACCGAGTGCGGCCAGGGCCGTCGACCAGGCGCGGTGCTTCCGGCGGCGGTCCGTGGGAGGGCGTGGGGGATTCCTCAGCACAGCACTCCTCCTTGTGAGAAGAGGTGGGGGATGTTTGCCGGGACCGGTTCCGGTACCGGTTCCGGCCCTGGGCTGAGTGAAGGGCACCTGTCATGTAGGCGTCAATACTTCTCGTAGTGATTGGTACGGTCCGACTCCCGAGCGCCTTCAACAAATCAAGCCGGACGGAAGGCTGTCGGCTCGGTCGTCCTGGTGGAACATCTACGGCGCGGCATGGCTGAAGGGGTACCCACCTGCACCTGAGCGCCCGGGTGGGAGCGCGAAATTTGGTACGTGCCGGCACTGCCTGTGCAGTTCCGCTCCTTCCCTCGCAAACCGGCAACTCGTCGCCACCAGCCGAGGCAGCCGCATCCGGCGCCTCGCCCGCCACTGGCCCCGGACCGGCGAGGTCACCACCAGGCTCGGACCTCTTGCACGACGGTCGAACCTCGGCTGACCGGACGGTGGGTGACCCGCGGGGCATGGTCACGGGCGAGTCGAAGGCGCGCTCGCGTCGTGTCGCCCACGGGGCGTGGGCCGCCTTACGTCCACTGCCAAGTGGACAGCATGACGTCCAAGTGGCGTGTGGTGTCCGCGAAGTTGTTGTCGTGGTCGGTGAGTTCGAGGCGTAGTTGCTCGCTTCCCCTCTCGATCAGGACGACGTGTAGGTTCTTGTCCGGCACGTCCAGGACCAGTGCCCGTGCTCCGGCGACCGTGGTGCGGTGTCCGCCCTCGGCCAGGATCGAGGCGGTCACGTCGTCGATCGGCCAGCGCGTTGTGCGGCCGATCCATACCCTGCCTCGTTGACCGAAGCCCGGCCTGAGCAGTCCCATCTGCGCCTGGACCGTCCTCTGCCCGGTCACCGGGTGCGCCGCGGCGCCAGTGAACTCGTACCAGCCGGGTGCCAGGTGCATACGGAAGTCCCCGCCGTCGACCCACCCCCGGTCGCCGATGCTGACCCCGGCCAAGTACGCCGGATCGACCCGGCTGTGCTCGACGAGCGTGACCGCTCCCACCGACAAGGCGCCGGCCGTGGTGAGGGCCAAAGCGGCACGGTGCCACGGAGATGTCCACCGGCGTTCCCGCGGCCGATCCCGGGCCGGACCGGCGCCGGCCCGGGCACCACGGGCGCGAAGGGCCCGCTCACGCAACGCGGAGCACGGCAGCAGCAGCACCGCGGTGGCCACCGCGGTCCAGCCGAGCAAGACCTGGACGACTACCCACATCCCGGCTGCGACGGGGGGTGCGAGACATCGCCGGGCGGACACCGGTCCCTCAAGGACGTCGACGCAGTTGCCGAGACTCGGCTGTGCGATGACGACCGCCGCCGCCGCGGCAACGGACGCCGCGGCTGTCAACAGCCCGTGAAGGAGCGGCTGTCGTCCAGCCCGTGCGGTGGCCACCAAAGCGGTCAGCACCACGGTGGCGACGGCAGCGGCCATGTGCAGGAGGTAGAACCGCGTGAAGAACTCGGTGTGCCAGCGTTCCGCCAGAGTCAGCCGGTGGCCCAGCGCCGAGGTCAGAAGCAGGAACACCACCAGTAGCGATACTCCGGTCACGCCGATACGTAGAGATCTGCGAACCTCTCCCGCCGCTGTTGTCGCTGTCGGCGGTGGCCCAGGCCGTACCAAGGGCGACGGGGGCGTGCTCGACTTGCGCCACAGCACGGCCGGGACCGACAGCGCCGCCATCACGGCTGCCATGGTCAGCAGCAACGGTGCCAGCCCGGTCGTCACTACGAGGGAGATCAGCGTGACCGGAGCGTTGTAGGACGCCGAGACCCTGAGCATGTTCAGTGCCGGGTTGTCCGCCAAGCCGACCACGGACTGGCCTACGAGGACGGCTTGCGTCAGGAAGGTGTAACTCACGGCGGCCAGGGCGACCGCGCACGTGAGCGCACCGGGCATGTGCCGTCCCGAGTACGGCACCGTCCTGCTCGCCGTCATCCTGTGCCAGTACGCCACCGCCTCGGCGGTCAGCCTGGGTGCAGGCACGGAAGCGAGGAGGACGAGGAGGATCCATCCTGGAATCCAGGCCAGCAGATCATGCGCGTCCGTCCAGACGATGAACGAGTCGGGCGAGGCGAGGGGGCCCAGCACTGTGCCGGTGGCCAGCCCGAGACCGTAGGGCCACATGCGGCGGGGAGCAGCTTGGGGGTGGGCGGATTCGTACCGCCAGCGGCCCACCACGACGACCGCCGCCACCAGGACGCCCGGGACCGCGCTCATCCACAACGGCACGAAGACGATGTTGCTCAGGATGGACAGATTCCGGAGTCCCATCAGGGTGACGGTGGCCGTGAGCCCGGCGCCGACGCCACCCCAGTATCCGAGTCCGAAGGGCAGGCTCGTCCCCGCAAAGCGCCGTGCTCGCTCGGCCGGTGTGGGGTGCAGCGTACGCAAGCCGGCCCCCACTCGGTGGCGCGGCGCCGGCATGTCTCGCAGCACACGGGGCAACGCGCTGGTCCTTCCTTCCCACTCGGCGACCCGCGCGTCCGCCTGAAACTCGCGCGAGCGTACGAGCGAGGCCAGGAGCAGCAGGGCGAGGACGCCCAGTAGCAGAGCCTGCGCAACGGGACCGAGGACAATGAGGCGCAGCGGACCGGAGTTGAGGAGGCGGTTCACCGAATCCGCCCCGAGCACCATCCCGAAGGACGCAGTGAAGGTGAGGGCGAGGTAGGTGGGTTCGACGTCCCGGTTCCGCAGGTGAGCCAGTTCGTGAAGGACGACCGCGCGAAAGGCGGCCGGGTCGGTCTGGTAGCGGACCACCAGGCCAGTGCTGATGGCCAGTCTGCGCCTTCGGGGCAGTCCGAAGACGAAGGCGCAGGGCACCGCGTTGAAGGGTTCGAGGCGAAAACGCAGACGGTTCACGCCGGCGAGCCGTCGCAGCCGCTCCAGTTCCTCGAGCAGGTCGGCAGCGTCGGCGGTGGACAAGGAGCTCAGCCGGCGACGCCGCTCGTGCCACGCGGGATGGACCAGGTAGAGCAAGAGTCCTGCGCCGAAGACCAAGCCCAGGCCGCCGAGTTGGTACGAGAGCAGACGACGCTGCGTCGGTGCCATGCACCGCCCCCACTGAGCCGCTCGTTGTGCTTCGCCCCGGGATGCGTCGATGGCCGTGTGCAGATCGAGTGGACCGGTCGGCGGCTTGGCCGCACCGCTTTCGCCCATGCGCTCCAGGCAGCTGGTCAGGACCCGCCCGTGCTGCCGTGCCTCCGCGCTGGGAGTGAGCAGCGTGGAGAGGAACACCGAACAGGAGAGCGTGATCATGATGAGCAGCAGGACGAAGAGGAAGGTGGTCTCTACGGGCGGCCCGGACCCGCGTCGGCGGCGCATGGGCCCCGGTTCCGAGATGACCGTCACGGGCGTGCCGGTCGGGTCCTCCGTGGCGGCTCTTTCCTGCTCGCTCATGCCGCGTCTCCCGTAGTTTCCTCGTCGGCGAGCGGCTGGCAGGGTCCCTCCGGGGCGCCCTCCTGGTCAGCGTGGTTCGGTGCCGGCGTGGCCTCCTGCGCCGTCGGGGCGTCGGGTGCGGCCGTGGTGTCCTGAGGGCCCTGAAGGGCGCCGACTACGGCATTCGCCATGAGCCACTGCTGCTCCTCGGGCAGGCCCATGGCTCCGGCCTGCTGCAGGATCCGCCGGTGCACTTCCCGCAGATGTTCGGGGCTGAACGTCACGGTCGGATCCTCACCGGTGTCCGTGCCGAAGCGTGCGCGCAGACCGTTCAGCAGTTCCTCGGCCCGTGCGCGCCCTGCTCGCACCATGGCTCCCGCGGCCTCTGCGCACAGCGTGTCCCACAGGCGTCGGCAGAGTTCCAGCGCCACCGGGCTCAGCAGTGCCACCGCTGTCTCGACTCCGATGCCGAGCAGCGTGTCCCGGCCTTTGCGGTCCAGTCGGATGCCCCGCCTGAAGTACTCGTCCCGCATCACCCGGAAGGCCGGCAGTTCGCCAGGCGCCCCGTCTGTGACGACTATGTGCGCGAGCGCCCCGACGACGCGTCGGTCGTTTTCCGGCAGCACTGTCGACAACCTTCACCCCTCCCAGGGAGACAGCTGGTGAAGCCGTCACGGTAGGAGGCCGGGCGCACCACTCGGGAGCTTTTTTCTATAAGGGCTCACAGCGGGAGCACTGGTGATATGACGTGATGTGATCTGCTACGTGAGCACGGGCAGGTTTCGGATACGTGCCATGAGGCTGCGGCCCACTGCTACCCGGTCACACGACACGTCCTCGCGCCCACTGTCTCGTGGCCCTTTGCGAGCACATTCTGCGCGCTTTCGAAGAGTTGCAGCCCGAGCGCCGACGCCGTGTTTGCCCGGCTGCTGCTGACCAAGCCGGCCTTCCGGAGGGCGCGACTGCGCTCCGAAGCCGACGCGGCTGAGATGCCGAGCCGTAGGGCGAGTTCGGTGGTTGTGCATCCGGATGGATACGGCATGGAAGCCGCCCCGTCCAGCGCGGGCGACTTGAGGACTACCCAGTAGTGGCGCCCGGGAAGGGGGCTGGCCCAAGACGGCGACCGAGCAAGCCGGTGTTCGATGGCGTATTTGCGGGGCACCGAAGCCGTAAGAATCGAAATTCAACGTGCATTCCGATCAATTGTTCGGCATGAGAATGGATATTTCAGTGGTCTGGACGAATGTTGTTGAAAGGCTGGCGAAAGTCCTGCGCCGGTCATCACTCGGCGAATAGTGTGACGCGTAAGCGGAGTGGGGACTCCGGGGGAACATTGATCAGACCTGCGTGTTCGCGCATTGGGCCGTCATGGGTCCGAGGCGGGGTGCACCGCGTGGTCCGGCCGCGTCGGCGACGTACCGGAGAGCGCAGCGGGGGCGGGGGGAATCGTGCTTGGGGACCAGGTCAGAGACGGCGGAAACGGAAATCTGCGTGCCGCGCTACGGGTCGCGGACCTGCTGGACGGGGATCGGGCGCAGCACGGATCGGTTCCCGCGGTACCTGAACGGGGCGCCGTGACCGATCTGTTCAGCGGCGCACTGCCCACGCCCCAGGTGTGGCGACGCGCATGGCACGAGGTGCTGACCGCGGAAAGCGCCCGCGTCACGACATCGGGACTGAGCTGGATTCTCACGTCCTTGGCCCGCGAAGCTTTTCCGGCACTGGAATTCCTTGAGATCGGCTGCGAGCGGATCCGGCTGAGTCGTCTGTCGTACGGCTCGGACGGAGCGGAGGCGGAGATCCGTACCGTCGCCGAAACCGTCTGGACCGACCTCGTGCCGGCAGCCGACGGGCTCCCCGACGGGCGGCTGCGACGACTGCTTCTGCTGGCGGGCGGTACCGACGGCACCTGCGTCACCCCCCGCACGGCGGCCTACGTCACGTCCTCACCGGCCCGAACGGCCGCCGGTCCGGGCGCGGGTGCCATGAGCCCGGGGGCGGTGCCCGCAGACCTCGCGGCGAGCCTCGGCCGGCATCTGCGAGCCTTCGTGCGCCAGTGGGCGGCCCGCTCGGCGCCACTGGTGCTCGTCGTCCGCGCGGCGGGGTGGTCACCTGTCGAGCGGGCGGCGGAGGCGCTGAACGAGCAGGATGAACCGCTTCTGCGCCTGCGGCTGCCGGTCCACTGGCCGCAGACACCGGGCGACCTCGTCGCCGGGCTGCCCCTGCGGCACCCGATCTGGCTCGCGGGCGCTCACATCGACGGTACGTCCGGCACCGTGGGACTGGTTCGGCGGCTGCTCTTCCCGGCCGGCAGCCGTCCCGCTGAACCCGCCGCCGGTCCCGTCGTCCGTGTGCCCGTGGCGGCGCCGCCCGGTGCCGCCACCGCCGGGCACAGCGTGGCAGCCGTCGTCTCGGCGGGCGAGGGGGAGCCGCCGTCCCGGTGGCGGCCCGTCCGGGTGGACCGGCTCGAGCTGTCGCCCGGTGCCCGCGTGACCCTGGGCTACCGGCTCACCCGCCCGGGCAGGGTTGAGTTCGACTACGAGGGCCGCCACGAGTCGGAGACCTCGCCCTGGGCCGCCCTCGCCGTACACACGCCGCGACGGCTCTCCCGGCCTCGCCCCGTCGACCTCGTTCTCGCGGTGGAGACTGCCGGCCCGCAGGCCGACGGGGGCGTGGCCGTGGAGGAGCGGCTGCAGGAGGCGACAGCCGTCGTCGCGGCCGTGCGGGATGCCGTGGGAGACGACACCGTCCTCCGCGTGGGACTGATCGGCTACCGGGACCACGCGCCGCTCGACCGGCGCCACCACAGCGACCCACTCGTGCACCGGGTGGGCCTGTCATCCGCCACGTCGGCCGCGAAGGAACTCGCCGACTGGCAGCGCACCGCCCTGCGGCACGACTTCGCCACGGGACTGGAACACGTACCGCACGAGCTCGCCCACTGGAGCACGGTCTGGAGGCCGGAGAGTCATCGGGTCCTCCTGGTCCTGGGCTCCCGCCCCCCTCATCCGCACAGCCGGCCGCCCCAGGTCCTGCGGCGCGGCGCGGCCGTGCGCATCTGTCCGGACCGTGTGGAGTGGGAGAGAGCGCTGGAATCGCTGCGCCACTACGACGGCGTGCACTGCGTCGCGGTCGTCGACGAGCCGTCGTGGATGGACCGCCTGGCGGGTGAGCCCCACCTCGCGCAGTGGGCGGACCGGGCCTGGGACCTGTTCGGCGCCGAAGGGCGCTTCGCCGCGGGACACGACCCCCGCTTCATCGCCTCCGCCGTCGCCGCGCCCGCTCTCTGCCGGCCCGAGGACGGCGCACCGATCCGCCTCGTCGTGACCGACGGTGCGGGCGGGGACTGGCTGCCCGCGACCGGCTGAAAGACCGGAACACCACCGCGCGCCAGGAGCGCGCGTACCCAACAACCACCGTGCGGCGGGATCCCGTTCCGCCGCCCGCACCGGGGGAGCCCACCATGGTCATGGACGGCGAACGAGCCGAGCGCACCGGCGACGACAAGCCGCAGCGGAAGAAGCACGACAGTGCGGACGAGGGGCCGTTCGCCGTCTGGGACCCGTCGACGCTGGTCGGTGGCCGGGCGGCGCTGCCACCGGCCGCCGGCGCCCCTCCCATCACGGCGAACGGGGCGCCCGCCGCACCGGCCGTCCCGGCCCCTGCCACCCCGCAGGACGACAAGGCGCGGGCACCGGGCGCGCCGCCCGCGGACACGGGGCCCAGGAGGGAGGCCACACCCGCGGTCTTCGTGGAGGCGCTCGACAAGCCCTCGCGCGGCGATAAGCGGGCCAAGGCCGAGACGAGAGCGCTCGCGGACCAGCCCGTCCGCCACGAGACCGGTCAGCCCGGCGCTGAGAACCCGGTGTCCGCGCCGGAATCGACGATCACCCTCTGGGGTGGCATGGGCAGCGGCAAGTCGACCCTCTTGGCAGCCCTCTCCCGCGCCGTCCAGGACCCCATGTACGGCAAATGGAGCATGTGGCCCGAGGACCACGCTTCGCAGAAGTTCCTCAGCGACCTGGCGCACATCCTGTACCGCGAGCGGACCTTCCCGAACGCCACCCTTACCGAGCAGCGCCCTGTCCGCTTCACGTTGGCCGGCGACCTCACCGGGACCCGGTTCTCGCGCGGTGGGCGCAGGCGGTGGCGGCGCGGCGGCGAGCGGAGCGAGACCACGGAGTTCAAGGTGACACTCCGCGACCTGCCGGGCGAGGCCTTCGACCTGCGGTCCCAGACCGGGGCGGCGCTGGGCGGCAAGCTCATCAAGGACCTGGGTGCCGCCCGCGCCATGGTGTACGTCGTGGACCCCGTACGTGAGTGGCAGGTCAACGGCGACGACGGGCCGCTCGGCGACGACGCCCGCCAGAACGCCGACTTCTTCACCGACGTCCTCGGCGGCGTGGCCACCGAGGTAAACATGCGCGGCGAACGGCACGGCAACCAGCTGCCGCACAGCATCGCCGTCTGCCTCGCCAAGTTCGACGACGACCGGGTCTTCCGTTTCGCCTGCGAACAGGGCAACGTCCGCCTCAATCCGCGCACGGGCCAGCCCGAAGTGATGGACGCCAAGCGCCTGTTCGACGGGCTGTGCCAGGCGTTCCCCCAGGGCAGCCTGCGGGAGATCCAGCAGCAGATCGAGTTGTTCTTCGCCCCCGAGCGCGTCGGCTACTTCGTGTGCTCCGCCGTCGGCTTCTGGATCGACCCGGAGCGTGGCTTCGACTTCGAGAACCCCTCGCTGGTCAATCCCGTGGAGGACGCCGTACGTCTCGTCGCGCCGCCCCGTCCCGTGAACATCCTCGAACCCTTCCTGTTCCTGCGGGGCCTCGGCCCCCGGCAGACCTGACCCCGGCACCGTACGACCGCACGAGAGGAGACCACACCATGCCACCGGGACTGACGGCTGACTGGGCACTGTGGGGCAAGGAGCCCGGGACCAACAGCGGTTACCAGGTGCTCGCGGCCTGTCCGCGCGAGCGCAGCGCCGAATTCAACACGTCCGTCCACCACTGGTCACCGGGCACCCCCGCACGCGGCGACCAACTCCCGTGGATCACCATCGGACCGGGCAGGGCACCGGACGGGACCGACACGGTGGGCGTCTTCCTCCTGGACGGCACCGGCACCGTGGACCGGACGAACCGGCCCATCTACCGAATCGTCCATTTCGCCGTGGACGCGGCCACCGTCGGTGAACTCGGCCTGAGCTGGCACGCGTTGGCCGAAGCCGCACTCGAGACCGCGCCGAGTCTGCCGACGCCCCACGGCGAACCGGCGCAGCTCTTCGTCGAGGACAACAGCCGGTTCCTGGAGCGTGCGCGCAGCGTCTTCACGGACCGGATCACCACGGGCAGCGACTGGCTCGCCGCGGCTGCGGCGTACCTGCTCGACGGCACGGTGGTGGTGACGGGGGACCGCAATTACAAACCGCTCGAACTGCTGCACGTCCTGGACTGTGTCGTCGCGATGCTGCCCGCCGGCGTACGGCGATCCCTGTCCGCCGCCACGGGCAGCTCCTCCGGATCGCAGGTGCCGATGCGCCTGTACTGGGGTGCCGACGATGGGAGCCCGGGAGTCAGGTGCCTCGCCTGGGGCGGCGGACTGCCCGACCTGGACGGTCTGTCACCCGCAGCCCGCTCCTACTTCGACCTGCTGGTCCGAGCCTGGCAAGTGCACGGCGGTGAGCGCGTCGTCGCGCACCTCGCCGGCTCCCGCGGGCTCCTCGACATCGACTCGGCACACGTGCACGCGGACGCCCTGCACATCCTGTCCCGCCTCAACCCCGGGCTGGCCCTGGCACAGGAGGTGCGCCAGGGCCGGGCGGTGGACAACGAACGTATCGACGAGGCTCTGCGCCACGACGTGTTCGACCCCGCCTCGGTCGCCGTGCTCTCCCAGGCGAAACTGGCCGGACTCTCCACCGATCTCGGCAGCATGGCCCGCCACCTCCCGCAACCCGAGGTCTCCGAGGCGTTCTGGAACCAGATCGTCGACGACCTCCTCGCGGGAAGTGTCGACAGCGCGCGCAGCAGGTTCGAGTCCGTTCGCCAGGAGACCCCCGACACCCGGGAGGGCCGGCGCCCGCTGGACCGGGCTCTGGCCTCGGTCGTCGACGAGGTGCGGCGACATGCGGCGACGGGCTCCCAGGACCCGGTGGTCGACCAACTCCTGCCCACCATCGACCCGTTCACCCCGGGCACGATGGAGTTCACCCAGTCCCAGCTCCGCACCCTGCCGGGGCTGGCAGCGCGACTCGTCGATGCCGTGTGCGCGGAACCCGACCCCGCGCCACGCGTCCTCGCCTGGCTGCGCTGGCTCGGCGACGACTCGGCCCCCGAGCTGGTCGGCAACCCGGAACTCGCGCTGCTCTACCATCTGTTGGAGTCCGGGAGCACGAGGTCCGAGCTCTCGAAGAAGTGGACCGAGGCCCATCCCCAATCCGCCGCCCGCCTGCTGGCGGCCGCGGGGGCGTGCGGGCACGCCGACGATGTCCTCGGCAACGGCTATTTCCACGGCCTCGTCTCCTGCGCGCTGCGGAACAGTCCGGCCAGCCCGTCCGGGGACTGCGCCCGGACGCTGCTGCAACGCGCACTGGAGCGGCCGCCGTACGGCGCACGGGCCGAGACCGCGGCTCGCTGGGACGTGCTGTGCGCACTCACCGGCAGGTTGCCCGCCGCCTTCGTCGCACTCGCCCGCGCACCCGAACTGCCGGGCTCCGCGGGCATCAGCACCCGGCTCACCGGTTACGCCTCCACCCTGCACGCGGAGCTCGAAGCACCCGCCCTGCGGGCGCACGTGCACACGATCGTGGACGGACTGCTGAAGGAGGTCCTGGCGGTCGACGAGGACACCGGCAAAGGCCCCGCGGACACCGGACGCGATCTCACCGTCCGCCTGTTGGAGCGGCCCGGTCCGCACGTCCCGGCCGTCATCGAGGCCGTCGAACGGCTGACGCAGCAGCCGCACTGGGACGAGACCGAGCAGGACGCGCACTGGCTCGCACGGATCGCCGAGCGCCGGCCGGAGCTGGCGGCGGCCCTCAGCCTACGCACCCTGCACCGCGCCGCCCGGCAGGCCGGGGACACACCTGAGGACTGCAAGGCGCTCGCCGCGCAGCTCTACACGGCCCGCCGCGAGGGCGCGGGCCACGACCAGCTCTACGTGCCGCTGTGCTTCTGGGCGCGGCGGGGGCTGACCGGTGAACGGGTCCTGGACGTCCTCCTCGCCTACCGCGACGTGTGGGAGTCCTACGGCGGCCGTTCCCGCGCCGACGACGAGCACAGCCTGCTCGAACGCGCCCTGAGGCGGGGACCGGACACCGAGCTCTGGGACGCCTACCTGCTGTACGCGATCGGCTTCCTGAAACGGCGCAGCGCCACGTACGCCCGACAGATGCAGGAGCTCATCGGCAAGCAGAGGCGCAACGAGGACGAGATCGGGAGGCTGCGAAGACTCGACGCCGGCCTCTCCCACTCCCGTCCGTAGGCACCGCCACCAGGTCCCGGCCTCCGCCGGGACCTCCCATCCGTACGCACGTCCCAGGGGGGACTCCTCATGCACACCATCAGGGAGACAGCGCGCCACGTCCTGCTGCTCGCCGCGGCCGGCGCCCTGGCCGTCTCCGGCGCGGCACCCGCCGCGGCCGACGGCAAGCCGTTGCCCCGCGACGGCATCTACCGCGCGCTCAAGGTCGACGACGTGCCCGCGGCGTACGTCGTCCTCGTCGACACCTCCAGCTCCATGCAGGACGAGGGACCGGACGGGAAGCCGCTCTACGGGACCGTGAAGAAGCGCCTTGCAGCGTTCCTCAAGACCCTCACCCCGGCAGACGAGGTGGCGGTCGTCACCTTCGGGCGCGCCACCAGCGTCGTTCACCCCATGTCCCCGGCCGACCGGACGGACGACATCGTCGGCAAGAAACTCCCGCGCGAGGCCAAGGAACTGGCCAGCGACCACGGGGCTGCCTTGGACGTCGCGGCCGACCAGCTCGACCGCAGCGCGGCGCCAGTGGGCGCGGTGCTGATGCTCACCGACGGTGCGGTCAACGCGCCCGGCAGCCCGTACGCCCGGCTCGGCGCACCAGCCTGGAAGCAGCTCAGACAGCGCTACACCGCGCTGAGCAGCACCCACGACGTGGTCGGCTACGGCCTGCCGCTCGCCGAGGGCACCCAGGTGTCCGAAGTCCTCGGCAGTGCCTTTGGCGCGCCGCGCATCCTGCCCGTCGACCCCGCGGCGCTAGGCTCCCAGCTCAACGACGCCAAGGAGCGGGTACGCGCGGAGAAGGCGCAGAGCCTGCTCCGTGCCGACCAGGGCGAGCGGGTCACCGTCTCCGTGAAGGGCCAAGGGGTCGACATGGGGGGCGCGGGCGCCGCGGTGCTGTCCGCCGGTGATCGCACGGGCCCGCGCTCCCGGACGGTGCGGGTCACCCTCACCTCGCACGCGCGCCACGTCCCGTTGCGGGTGGCGCTCCGCACGGAGGCCGCTCCCGGCGACGCGGCGGTGCACGCCGACGGCCCCGCAGACCCGGTGACGCTCGCACCCGGGCGCAGCAGGACTGTCGACCTGCGGCTCACCTGGGCCCAAGAGCCCGAATTCAGCGTGCTGCCGGGTACCCGCGACTTCCGAGCCGGGGTGCGGATCCGGGCCGAGGTCTCCTCGCCGTGGACGCGGACCGTACGCGGCTCGGTGGGGTACGCCAAGTTCTCCACCGGCCGACCCACAGTCACCGACGTCGACGTGGTGGGCACGGTCCCGGGCCGCACCCCCGGGTGGCTGTACCCGCTGGTGCTGCTCGTCGCCCTGCTGGGATCGGCGGCAGCCTGGCGGACGTACAAGCGGCGCAACCCGGGGCTGTCCGGCGTACTCGTGGTGACGGACCTGAGGTCGGGTGAACGGCAGACCGTCGTGCTGCGCGGCCGGGAGGTCAGCCAGGACACCGACGCTGGAAACGTCCGGGCGCGGATCTCCGTGCGCGGCCGCCACGAAGGGGGACGGCTCGTGCTCGCGCTGCACTGCGTCCGCGAGGCGCCGCGACCGGGTGACGAGCGGCTGCGCGACGACGGTACCTGCGAGCTCGGCAAGTCGACCGTGCTGTGCGGGATCGGCTTCTCCCACGAAACGGAGGACCAGGCGTCGGTCGTCCTGCAGTGACCCCCTGTGCCCCCGCTCCGTGCCACCCGTCGCCGCCCGCAAGTGCCGCCCCCCCCCGGGAGAGGAACCGTCATGGTGAAGCCGTTGGACCCGGCCGTCGATCCTCCGGAGGCCGCAGGGTTCCGCCTGCTGGGCAAGCTGGGGACGGGCGGGTTCGGCACGGTCTACCTAGGCCGCCCGGTCGGGGAGGGTCGCGGTCTCGAAACCCTCGGTGCCGTCAAACTCCTCAAACCGGAGTTCGCGGAGGACACCCAGCACCTCCAGCGCTTCCATCAGGAGAGCAAGGCCCTCGACCGGTGCCGTGGTGCCCGCATTCCCGAACTGCTCGTCTTCGACTTCGGCAGCGGACGCCGGCCCACCCTCGCCACCCGCTTCATCCCCGGTCTGTCGCTGTACCAGATCATCGCCTCGCACGGCGGCGCCCTGCCCCGCGACACCGCCCACGCGGTCGCGGCCGAACTGATCGCCATCCTCAACACGGCGCACGGCAAGGGCCTGTTGCACCGTGACCTGCATCCCGGCAACGTCCTGCTCACCCCCGACGGGCCCTGGATCATCGACTTCGGGCTGACTCGCATCCGCGGCCAGCGGGTGACGGTCTCCCTGGACACGGTGATCGGACATCCCCACTTCTGCGCACCCGAGCAGGTCCTCGGCCTGTCGCGGACGACCGCCGCGACCGACGTCTTCGGCATTGGCGGGATCGTCCTGCACGCACTCACCGGGCATCCGCCCTACACAGGGGAGAGCGACGCCCGGGCGATGCTGATGCGACGGGTCTCCGGGGCCGCGCCCGACCTGTCCCGGCTGCCCGACGACCCCACAGGCCGGATCGTCCGGGCCTGCCTCGCAGAGGACCCGGCGGACCGCCCGACCCTCGACGAGGTGGCGGACTGCTTCGGGGAGCCGGGCACGCTGCGGCTCCCGGAGGGGGTGAACCGCACCCTCGCGGACCACCGCTCCGAACTCAGCCGGTTCCTCGGCGAGGCGGGCAACGCGGCGGACCTCACGGTCCCGTTCCGGCCGGGCCGCAGGAGCTGGCGCGTGGACGTGGGGGAGTGGCCGCACCGGGCGGCGGCCACCGAGCACGGACACGTGGTGGTGGCGGACGGCGACGGCGTGCGCTGGCTGGACGCGGCGACCGGCGAACAGGACGACCTGCTGGGGGAGTTCACCGCCCCCGTGGACCTGCACGCCGAGGGGTCCTTGCTGCTCGTCTGCGACGCGGGGGGCCGCCTGGAGTCGTGGGACACCCGGAACCGCGCCCCGTGGTGGTCCGTTCCCGCCGGCGGTCTCTCCGGCATCAAGGTGCTGCTGCGGGGGCAGAGTGTGTTCCTCGGCGACGCGAACGGCTGCCTGCACCATTTCGACGCGGTCACCCGGCGCGTCTGGTGGCGCACCGGTCCGCTCACCGGCGCGGAGGAAGGCCCTGTCGAGCCGGTGGCCGCCGACGGCCGGCAGGTGTATCTCTCAGCCGCGGGGGGCCGTGAGCTCCTCGCCGTCGACGACGAGGACGGCGGCATCCGATGGAAGCGGCCCGTACGACTGCCGGCCGCCCTGTTGGCCGCGCCGCTCGCGCTGAACGACGCACTGGTCGTCGCCGACGCGGTCGGCGGTCTGCGCCGCCTGGCCGCCGGCGACGGCTCCACGCGGTGGGAGACGGACCTCGGTGCCCCGGTCGTGACCCCGCCCGTCCGCCTCGGCGACAGGGTGGTCGTCGGCGACACCGCGGGCATGGTCCACTGCGTCGCCGCACGCACCGGTGAGGTCCTCTGGCGCATCGAGCACGCCGAGGGGGAGGAGTTGTTCGCGCTGTGCACCGACGGGTCGGTCATCTACGCCGGCGGGTGGAACGGGCGCCTCCAGCTGATCGACGGTACGGACGGTGCGTCCCTGCAGAGCTTCGACCTCGGCGGTCAGATCCTCGCGGTGACGTACGCACCCGGGAGCCGTACCGTCTACGCCGCCGCCTCGCACGGAGCGCTGCACGCGGTGCCGACCGCCGCGGGCGTGGAAGGGCCCGGCCTCTGACGTTCTCTGGGGCAGCGGGCGCTCTCCGTCGCTCCGGGCCGGCCCGCCGGCGCTTTTCTTCATGCGTGCGGGCAGAGGAGACCGCCGTGAAGGTTGCACTCGTCCAGAATCGGCCGGATAACCTGTCATGTCCGCAGCAATTGAAGGGTGACGGTGATATGGCCTTGAACAGTTCGGTCCGTACGCGCCTTGCGCTGGGTGCAGTCCTGGTGTCGACGCTGCTCGGCGCCCCGCCGGCTGTGGCCGCCCCCGGGGCCGTGAGCGCGGACACGGGCACAGCTCCCAGTGCACCCTCCGGCGAACGCAGTTGCCCTGTCGTGTACTTCGATCTGGGGGAGACCCTGGTGCACACCGCCGACGACGGCGGCACCACCTACCTGAGCGGTGCCGCCTCGTATCTGCGGACACTGCGGGAACACCGCATCAGAGTCGGCCTGATCACCAACGTGCCGCCCTCCTGGGGTACGACCGACGCCGAGCGTGCCGCCCGGCTGAAGGTGGAGGTCGACGCGGCGTGGCGGGGCCCGGTGCCGTTCGCCTGGGAGGATTTCGGCGACCGGATCCGCACGCCGCGCACCGAGGCCGAACGCAAGCCCTCTCCGGTCCTGTGGCAGCGCGCGAAGGCCGACTCGGGTCAGTGCCGGGTCGTCTACCAGGCCGAGACGGACCAGGAGCTCACCGTCGCCGCCTCGCTGGGCTTCGTCGCGTACCAGGTCGGCCGCCCCCACCGGCCCGCGTTCCTGCCGGCCGGCCTGGTCGAACTCCTCGGCCGACGGTGACGCTGAGCGCAGCCCGCGCGTGACCTGCGTCCTACGGCTCTCTTCCGCCCGCGGTGCGTACGGCGTCGGGCTGGCCCCGGCGCCGGGGCCAGCGCTCAGGCCGTGACCCACGATGCCCGTCCGGTTCAGCCGCGAAGCCGGCCGACGGCACCTGTGTCGCCGCCGTCCTCCGTGTCCGCGACATCGGTACGCCCGGCCCCGGTGCCGTCGGCCACCGTCTGCTCCCCGCGCCGGTCCCGCGCGATCACCCCGCTGTGCAGGAGCAGTTGGAAGACGCCGAGCAGCGCGGCCGTCGCGAGCGCGCTGTGCCACAACAGGGCGTCCAGGCGTCCGGCCGACAGGTACGCGCCCGCGGCGATCGCGGCCAGTGCGCACACCGCGCGGTCCACGATGCTCTCCACCGACAGCAGCGTGGCCCGCGGGGCGTGCGCGGGCACCGCGTCGTTGACCAGTTTGCGCTGGACGGGGAACGCGAAACCGGTAGCGGCGGCGAACAGGCAGAGCAGCCCGACCACAGCCCACGGCCCGCCCAGCGTCATCGCCGCCAGGGTTCCCGCGAGCGCGAGACTGAGGACGGACACCCAGGCGACCGGCGGCAACCGGCGACTCAACCACTGGGGACGGGCCGAGGCCACCGCTTCCGCCACCGTCATCGCGGCCAGCACCCCACCGTGCGAGGACTCGGCGATGCCGTGGTCCAGCAGGATCGGCTGGAAGAGGTTGACCTGGCAGATCCGGGACAGCGTGAACACCGCCACGCCCTGCACCATCACCAGGGCCAGCCACCGCGAGGAGGCGACACAGCGCAGCGCGGTACCGGCGTCCCGCAGGAAGGCCCCGGCCCGCCGTCCCCCGTCGACACGGCCGCCCCCCTTCGCGAGCCGGGGCAACAGCACGGCGCAGACAAGGGAGCCCGCCGCGCTCGCCGCGCTGAGCACGTACGGCGCCGGGTGGGCGAGGGCCATCAGCGGCCCGACGAGCGGCCAAGCCACGACTTTCGCCGCCAGCCCCAGGGCCCGCGCGGTGCCCTCCGCCCGCAGATAATGCTCGTCGCACTTCTCCGCACGCAGCCCGTCGTACAGATAGGCGCTCGCCGCCCCCGATGTCAGCGACCGGCCGGCGGCGATGGCCAGGAAGTGCAGGAGGAAGCCGGTGTAGGAGGCGCTGACGACCGGAATCAGGTTCGCCGCCGTCATGACCACCGCTCCGGCCCGCAGGCAGTTGCGTGTGCCGATCCGGTCGGCGATCAGCCCGGTCGGGATCTCGAGCAGGCAGAACGCCACGTAGTAGATGCTCTGGATGCCGAAGATCTGACCGTCCGAGAGGCCGGCCGCCTTCTGGTAGGCGTAGAACACCGGCATCCACCACAGCAGGTTGAACAGCAGCTGGAAGCCGTAGTTGAGCCGGATGATCCGGCGGGCGGTGTCCGTCGGGCCCGCGTCCGCCCCCGTGCCGAAGTGCGGCCGGCCAGGACGCGTCCTCACAGCGCGTAGGGGCGGATCTGGACCAGCCGGAAGTTGCCCTGCTCGGTCATCAGCCACTCGATGTCGAGCGGCTTGTCCACGTCTGCGCCGCTGAAGTGGGACTGCAGGAGCCGTCCGGTCAGGGACAGGTCGGCGAGCCGGGCGCGGGTGGCTGCGGACAGCGGCTCGCCCCAAGAGCCCAGGGCGACGGTACGGCCGCCGCCCTCCACCGTGTTGTACAGGTACTGCTGGGGCAGGACCGAGCCTTCGACCACCTGCTCGGGGGAGCCGGGGGAGCAGTTGAGGTAGACGTTGCGGAAGTCCTCGCGGCGGGTCGGATTGCAGGTCACCAGGACACCCCCCAGGACGGCCGGCGCGTACTCCTGGATGATCACGCCCATGTAGGTGTCGTCAAGGGAGATGCCGACCTGGTGGCGCAGCCGCACGCTGCGCGGCGAGACCAGGGAGGCCCACACCTGGCGTAGGGCGTCGAGGAGTTGGCCGGTGCCTTGGACGGTGGTGACGGAATCGTAGACACCCGCTGCGGAGAATCCCGGAAGGTCCTCGGCGTTGGAGGAGGAGCGCACCACCAGGCGTCCGCGCGAGACCGCCGTGGCGGGGAAGGCATGGTCGATCTGCCGGGTGACCGCCTCGGGAACAGGCGTGTGCCGGATCAGGTGCTGCAGGTGCAGGCAGAGCGAGTCCAGGACGTCGGTGGCGTCGAGCTCGAGCGCCAGCTTGAGTTTGCCGATGGCCTGCTGGAGGACGGGAGAGGAGGCGAGGAAACGCTGCTGGAGCGCGAAGGGAACGGCGACCCCCTCCGGGGCGCTGACCGCGCCGGCCACGAAGTCGGCTGCCCTGGCGCGTAGTTGTTCGGCCGAGGGCCTACTCACCCCGAGACGGGCCGCGAGGTGCCCGTAGAGGTCCTCGCGCGGCGGCCGGGGGCGTCCGTAGAAGGACGTCAGGTCCGCCGTACGGCTGTCGAGCACATGGTGCAGCTCGCCGAGGTTGGCCGCCTTGGTGCCGTAGCGGTCGCGGTCGGCGCTACGCAGCCGGTGCAGGGACAGCACAGGGGCGTCCTCGAGCAACGGCGGTTCGAGGCGGATGCGCTGCTGGTGCCAGGCCGGGGCCCGCAGGTCGGGTTCGTGATCCAGTGGCTGCAGGGATATCACGTCCTCGCCGACCCGGTAGCGCACCCACGCGCCGTCAAGGCCGCCCTTCTCGACGAGCTGTTCCAGGTCGCGCACGATCGCATTGGGGATGCCCCAGCCGGAGGCAAGGACGTTGGTGTGCGAAAGCGGCGTGATCGGCGCGGTGTTGACGAAACCGGCGACCCGCGGCACGTCGTCGGGCAGGCACGGCATTGCCACGATGTCCGACCAGCCCAGCCCCGCCTCCGCCGCCGCGTACTCCTGGTGCGTTCGGAAGAACCGCAGTCGCCCAGTGGCCTCGCCCGGGTTCAGCGGCGTCCGCTCCCGGGACCCGAACAGCTCATGACTCAGGATGCGCGGCACACGCTGTTCGCTGATCGCCGACAGCTCCTCTTCCTGCCCGTGGTTGGCGGGCTTGAGCAGCAGAGGCAGCCTGCTGTCGACCCGCGCACGGACGAACTCATAGAAGAATGTGAGCAGTTCGCCGTGCATGGTGTCGGCCTCGGTCGTCTCCAGGACGAGGAACAGCCGTTCGCGGCCCTCCGGGTCCTGCTCACTGTGCAGGGACAGCACGCCGAGCAGGAAACGCCGCCCGGGGTCGGTGTAGACGGAGGCGTTGAACGCGTCCAGATCCTCGTCCAGCGCGGCGAGGTCCATCCCCAGCACCCGGGTGGCGACGTAGTTGACGTGGAAGGGGTGCGCGCCGGTGTCGAGCACGTGCCAGGTGTCCTCCTCGCGGTCGACGACGACCTTGAGATAAGGATGACCGGCCAGAACCCCCGACAGTGTCCGGAAGAGCGGCAGGGAGAGGTTTTCGCCGACGACCGTGCGGTCCGTGGCCGGCTCGGCGGCACCGGTGACCAGCGGGGCGCTCATGCCTGGACCTCCTCGCGCCACGCGGCGGGCAGCACCCGGGGCAAGGCGCTCACCAGGGTCTCGAAGTCCCGGAGCACCGTCCGCGGGTCGGCGGCGAACAACAGACACAGGGCGGCCATGGTGTTGGCGCCCGCGGCCGGGTCGTAGACCGGTACGACGCTGCCGTCGGCCAGTGAACTCTCCGCCACCACCGACAGTTCGCTTCCTGGACTCAGCGGCACCTTCGAGGCGACCACGGGAAAGTCCCACACCCGGCGGTCCTGCCAGGCCTCGCCCCGCTCGTCGACCGCGAGGACGACCAGGGAACCCGCCGCACCGCGCGCCTGCGCGGGCGTCAGAGCCTGCTCGGGCCACACGACCGGCCGCCCCAGGAGCTGATCGACGAGCATGCCGACCAGGTCCAGTCCGAAGACCTCCTCGATCTGCGGCACCGTCATCGCACCTCCGAACCGGGCGGCCGTCTCGATCAGCCACATGCTGCCGTCCGGGCCGAGCTTGATCTCGGTGTGTGTCCCGCAGTCGCGCAGGCCCAGCGCGTCGACGGCGCGACGGGCCAGGGCCACGACCCGGTCCTGAGCGTCGGCGGAGAGCAGGGAGGGGGTGATGCCGGCGCGCTCGGTGAACGGCTCTACGGTGGGCATCCGGCCACTGAGGCAGACGGGGTGGAAGACTCCGCCCGCCACGACACCCTCGACACTGAGGTAGTCGCCCCAGCCGGGCTCCTCGAACCAGTCCAAGGCCGTACCGCTGACGATTTCCTCCACCACGAAGTCGGCATTGGCTTCGGCGACATGAAGCTCCGCGTATCCCAGCCGGGCCGACTCCGCCATGACTTCACGAGAGCGGGCCCAGGCGGCGGACGCCTCACCGGGGGAGCGAATGATCTGGCACGCGGTGGACCCCGCGCTCCAAGCCGCCTTGAGCAGCAGCGGGCAGGACAGGGAGTCCACCGCCGCCTTCAGGTCCGCCTCCGTGGCGACCGCGCGGAACGCGGGCTGCGGCAGGCCGTACTGCTCCCAGGTGCTGCGCATCAGCCGCTTGTCGCGCGCGAGTTCGGCGGCACGGCCCGCCCCCGCCAGTCCGAGTTCCTCGCAGGCCGCGGCGACGGCGACGACCGCATACTCGGAGAACGTGAGCACCGCGTCCGCGCCCACCTCCCCGGCCCGCGCGACGATCAAGGACACCAGGTCGGAGCACTCCGTGTCGCCGGGCGTCACCACCGAGGCGCACAGTCCGGCGGCGGCACCCGCCACGGCAGGCGGAAGAGCGCTGAGCGCCAGCAGGTGCACGTCCGCCTTCGCAGCCGTCCGCGACAGGACATGACCGAGCGGCGGACCGCCCTTGGCATGCACCAACAGCACCGTGCTCACAGAAACCGTCTCCATTCACTCACTCGGTACGGACCCTTGCCGGCACCGCAACTGCGGTGACGGGCCCGGAGGGACATCGCGTGCGGTGACCGCCGGAAGCGTGTTTCCACCCGCACACTCAAGGGGACCAGGCGGCACCCGCCTCCAACCGCGCACAGGGCTCCCGCGGTTCAGGCAAATGCCTGAGTCGCACACCGTGCCGGGCCACCCGCACGATCTGCGCGTACGTGCGAGTCATGCGAAGCCGCCCCCGGCCTCCGCACCCTGCCGCGAACCGCCCTCGCACCCACCCGTGGCACAGCCCCTCGGCCCACCGTCCACTTTCGGCACTTCGGCCGGGAACCGAGGTTGTGCCGGGCGGGGCGGGATATCCAACGTCAGGTGACTGCGCGTCAGCCAGTCGTATACGGACGGAGACCGCTGTGGACGATCCCAGCCCCAGGACACTGCTCGCGCACCTCTCCGTGGTCCGGAGGGAAGCCGAAGAGCCGCAACAGTCACGGGAACGGAGATACGACGCCTTCACCGGCCCGGACACCGCACAGCGCCCTCCGACCCGGACGCGCACAGAACCCCCAACTCCCAGGCACCAGCCCGACGGCGGCCGACAACAGACTCAGGTGGACAGCCGTACTCCCGACGTCATCCAGCACCATGCCGAGCACCGCGCCCGCACTCACGCGGCAGAACCCGGCACCCCCGCCGCGGTGTCCCGCGGCTACGCAGCCTTCGCGGACCTCGTGGACCTCGCCCCGGCCGCCGCCTTCATCAGGGACCGCCACGGACGCTACCTGTGGGCCAATCACGCCTACGCGCACCTCTATGGCACCGTCCCCCGGCAACTGGTCGGCAAATACATCGAAGACTTCGACACTCCTGCCGAGGCCGACCGCTTTCGCGCCCTCGACCAGCAGATCCTCGCCCGGGGCATGCCGGTGCGCCACACCCTGCGCTACCGGCGCCCGGACGGCAGCACGGGCCGGGCGTTCGGCCACCGCTTCCCCGTACGGGAGTACGCCCGCACCTGCATCGCAGGGATCTACGTGGACATCACCGACCACCTGCGCGCCACCGCCCAGCGCCAGGAGGCCGAGGAGAGCCTCAGCGCCCTGCGCGACCACAGCGGACTGCCCTGCGCCCTGCTGTCGGCAAACGGACGCGTGATCGAGGCAAGCGCGGCAGCCGCGGAACTCCTGCAAATCGGCCTGCCCGACCTGCTCGGCCGCCGCGCCCAGACCCTGCTCGCCCCGGAGCCCGCCTCCGATTTGGACCTACTGCACCGCCGGTGGAACAGCCTGATAGCCCGTCGTACCCGGCGCGTGGAGACAACCACCCTGCTTATCGACTCCCGAGGACTGCAATGCCGTGCGGAGGTCCACCTGACGACAATCGGCCATTCCGCCGGCCGGGCCCGCCACGTCTGGGCTGTGGTCACCCGCCAGAGCCTCGCCCACGAGGCTCACCCCCCGCTCACCGCCGCGCAGATCCGCATCCTGTCCCTCCTGGCCCAGGGCAGCAGCAACAGCGACATCGCCACTTCGCTGCGACTGTCCCGGCAGACGCTCGACTACCACCTCAGCCGCCTGCGGCAACTCCTGGGTGCCGGCACCCGCCCCGCCCTCGTAGCCCGCGCCTACGTCCTGGGCATCCTCGCCCCCCAGGCATGGCCCCCACGCTCCGCCACGGCACCCCACCCACTCAGCCCTGCCTGACCTTCACCGCCTGCCGGACCGGCAGGCGCCGTGCGGGGGTGCTGGTGACGCACACCGAATTCCAATAGGTGCACCTGGGGCGAGTTCCGGCTCGGGCACGGCGTGCTGCTCATCGCAACGTTCGCGTGGACGGCCGGCCTGGGGCACGAGGTTCTCGGCACAGCTTGATGATCAGGCCCGCGGACAGGGCCCGCGCTGGGCACCCCGCGCACGGGCGTTGGTCAGGGCGATTCGGCGGACGGGATGAGAAGTTCGCGATCAGCAGTCCAGCAGCTTCGGGCTCGGCATGACCCAAAGAGCGAAGAGCAGATGCGTCAGCATCATGATCCCCACGAATCCTCCGGCACCGCCCAGCCACACAGGCACCAGCGGCGCCATGGTCAGTACACAGGCCCACGCCCGGAACGCGCCCGTGTTCCCGTGCCGTTTGCACAGCCCCAGGAGCAGGAGCAGGAACAGCGCGATCGCGCCCTGCAACAGCAGCAGTCCGGAGAGGTCGCTGAGTTGTGTGCCAAAACCCTGCTCGAAGGGCAGACCGGAGGCCGGGGCCACGGCACAGGCGATGACGTATCCGGCACCGAGGACCGGGAGGTAGCGCGCCAGGCACGCCACGTACCACTCACCCACCAGCCAGTTCCTTTCCGACGCTCCCTACGACAAACATCCGCGGTGTCCCACTCGTAGTAGGGCTTGTCGCCCCAGAACGGCGCCGAGTCGAGCATGGTGTCGTAGGCCATTGGATCCTGGGCCACCACGCGGGCTGCTGCCCGCGACGCTACTGGATGATCTCACGGGGGTGCCGCTCGGGTTCTAGCCGCACCCGCATTCAGACGCTCTTGAGCGATAGCCCTGAACCTGGCCCCATACCAGGCAGTTGCCCCGACGCACCAAGGATCTTGGCCTGCCAGGTACTCGGTACGCTGGTTGAGGGGCCCACGGCCGGTGTTCGTGAGGAAGCGCGTGCCTGGGACCTCGGGCGGCGCTCGGCTCGGCCGTGCAAAGCCTGTACCGCCACGGCGCCGGAATTGGCAGGATGGCGGCGATGACCAGTGAACCCACCTCCTTCAACCCGTCCGTCTTGCGCTCCTTCCACGCCGACTTCCTTTCCCTCGATCACCGTTCGGTCGCTCGTGACGCTCTGCACGGGCTGGCGGTGGGCGACGCCTTCGGTGCCCAGTTCTTCGTACCCGACAATCTCGTGTATCTGCGGGAGAGGCGATTGCCGCCGGCCGAATGGCCGTGGACGGACGACACGGAGATGGCCTGTTCGGTCTTCGACGTCCTGCGCAGCCGCGGAGCCGTCGACCAGTACGACCTGGCGCACGGCTTCGCCCGCAGGCACGACTTCGACCGGGGCTACGGTCCGGCGATGAACAGGCTGCTGCGCCTTGTCCGTGAGGGCGGGCGGTGGGCGGAGCTGGCCGGGGGGCTGTTCGACGGCCAGGGGTCGTGGGGCAACGGGGCCGCGATGCGCGTCGCACCCCTGGGTGCCTGGTTCGCCGTGGACCTCGGTGAAGCGGCTGCGCAGGCTGGGCGGTCGGCGCGGGTGACACACACCCATCCGGAGGCGGTGGCCGGGGCGGTTGCGGTCGCGGTGGCCACCGCCTGCGCCGCACGCGGACGCGTACAGCCGCTGACCGGAGCCCAGTTGCTCGCCGCGGTGGAGGAACTGACCCCGCCCGGGCAGGTTCGCTCGGGCGTGGCCGAAGCACGCCGGCTGCTGGACCAGCCGCACGCCGCATACGCGGCGCACCGGTTGGGCAACGGGCGCCAGGTGAGCGCCGTGGACACCGTGCCGTTCGCCCTGTGGTGTGCGGCCCGGCACCTCGAGGACTTCGAGGAGGCGCAGTGGGCGTGCGCATCGGCTGGTGGGGACGTGGACACCACCTGCGCGATCGTCGGCGGCATCGTCGCCTCGCGGGTCGGCACGGCGGGTATCCCCGCCACCTGGCGGCCGCATGCGAAGCACTGCCCGACTGGGTAAGGGAAGACGTCCTCGGCGAGGACCTCGGCCGCGCCATGCTCCGCCGCGAGATGACACCGCTGCACCGCCCCGAACATATTCCGGTACCTGACCTGGAGTTCAGCCCCGGGCAGTGGCAGAGGGTCCGGCACGGCATCCGGGCGCACAGCATGGACGAGAAGTGGAACGCGTACCTGGAGGGCGACCAGCTGGTCCTGCACCGCAGCTGGACCGGACGCGGGATCTACCGGCTGACCGTGGCCGAGGGGCCGGCCGGCCGGTGGCGGCCGGTGGCCGCGCAGGTTGAAGCGGACCCGGAGCGCTACCGCCGCCGCAGCGGGGAGACGGAGAGCGCCTTCCTGGAAGTCTTCCTGCGCAGCTGGTACATGGATGACACCCGGCCCGAACTGTGGCTGCGCTACCAGGAGTTGCGGCGAGCGGAATCCACGCCCGGCCCTGCCGCCGCCGAACGTGCGTAGTGCTGCTGCTCCGCCGAAGTCCGTGGTGGCTGCCGGGGTGAGTCTGGATGCCTCGGGAAGTCACATGAACGAGAAGTGCGCTGCGGCGTCGGCGGGCGTGGTGCCGTGACCGCTTCCGGGGACGTCGTGGACGGCGTGTGCTCCCTCGGCGCGCAGTTGGTCCGCCCCTGCGTGGCGGGCCATGGCTGCTTCATAGGCGCGGATGTCTTCGGCGGTGATGTCAGTACGGTTTCGTCCGACGTGCTGCCGGTGGAGGGCGTGGAGGTCCGGGGTGAAACGCAGCATGGTGACCGGGGCGTTGAAACGTCTGGCGAGGGCGATGAGGCGGGCACGTGCCGGCGGGGTGACGTTGGTGGACTCGGCGACTGCTGTCTGTCCGGCGGCGAGCCGGGCGATGATCCTGTGGTCGCGTTCCTCGAAGATCCGGGCGTCTGCCGCGTCACAGTCCCCTTCTGCAGGTGAAGCGCCGAAGAACTCCGCGCGGATCTCGTCGCTGGAACCACGGCATCCTTGTCGATTTGCCGGCGTGCGAGCAGGGCCTGCACGAAGCTGGTCTTGCCCGAAGCCGGCGGGCCGACCAGGACCACGAGGCCCCTCGGCGCTCTTGTCGTTCTGCAGCCGCATGGTGCATGAGGCGTGAGGCAGATGTCGCCCGCGCAGTCCAGGGCCTCTTCCGCCGAGCCGGCAGGCCGCTGGGCAGGAGGCTGTCCCGGTAGTCCTCGTAGAGGGCGAAGCCCCAGGTGTGCAGCACACCGGTGAAACGCAAGCGGCACAGCGGCGCGCTGTCCCCGCTGGGCAGTTGGGCTGCCACGTAGGCGAATCCGGCGTGGAAGCGGACCGTGATGGCCTCCACGTGTGGCCATCACGTGCGGGCATGACGGTTCAGGTGCCGGCGTAGATGGTGCTGCATCGATTCCGGGCGGTTCTTCGGCACGGGTCCCATGGTGCCGGGCGCTGGACCGGTCCGCCATGATCGTTTGATGTGAAGCGTGGACAGCGGCCGGGGACGGCGGTTGCGGTGGTAGTGGAGGGGGAAGTCCGCGACCGGTTGTTGCGCTCCGTGGCCTCGGCGAAGGCCGGGGTACGAGCGGTGCTGGGGGTCGAAATCGTGCTGGTGGCTGCAGACCGGCTCGCCAACGGGGGCCAGCGAGGGGGGGTGAACGTACGCGAGAGCACGGTACGCAAGTGGCGCGGGCAGTTCGCGGCACGAGGTATGCAGGGCCTGCGCCTGTCCCGAGAAGCAGCGCGCTGCGTGACCTACCAGATGTCCAAGAACTCCCAGACGGCTTCCATGATGCGGTTCCTGCGGCGGTGTTCCTTGCTGCAGAAGCGCCGCCTTCGCCAGCGGTGCTCTGGTTGCTGCACCGGCTTGCCGCACCACCCGCACTGCCGCGTCTTGACCTCGGACTTCCCCATGCCGCCCCCAATAGCAACTGCCGTACGGGGTCCCGTCCGCCCACCTCCTGCAGCGACGGCCGGACCCCGCCTCTCCTCCCCTGGACATTCAGTGAAGCACCCCGACGACGAGAACGAACCGTTCCACCGGCTCGAGGCAGAAATGGCCGCCGACTCCGGGTGAGACAGCCGACCTCGACAAGGCGGGGTCGGCCGGCGTGGCCTGACCGATGAGTTTTACGCGCCGTGCGGGTCCACGCCGAATACCGACTCACGGGAGGCTGACGCCATACGGAAACTGACCTTCGCCATGAACATGAGCCTGGACGGCTACATCGCCGGACCTGGCGACGACCTCGGCTGGAGCGTGCCGAGCGACGAGCTGTTCCAGTGGTGGTCCGACCGGGTGGACGCGACGGGCCTGGCGCTGTACGGGCGCAGGCTGTGGGAGACGATGAGCTCCCACTGGCCCACCGCCGACAAGCAACCGGATGCCACACCGACGGCGATCGAAAACGCCCACCGCTGGCGGGTCATGCCGAAGGTGGTGTTCTCCTCCTCGGCGGCAAGCACGGCCGACTGGAAGACTCGTCTGGTCACCGGCGACGCGGTCGCCGAAATCGCCCGCCTCAAGGCCGAGGACGGTGGCCCGATGGACATCGGCGGTGCGACGCTCGCCGGTGCGGCCATGCGGGCCGGGCTGATCGACGAGTACGTGCTGGCCACCGCGCCTGTCCTTGTGGGAGGCGGCACGCCGTTCTTCACAGCCCTGGACAACCGGGTGAATCTGACTCTCGTGGAGACCCGGACGTTTCCCGACGGCGTCTTGCTGACGAGGTACGAGACCAAGAGGTGAGCGTCCCCAGGTCTCGCAGCCGACCCGGGAGATCGGGCACCTACCAGTGGCACGGCACCTCGCTAGTTGATCGTTTCCCTTGGATGACGCCGTCGACGGCCCCTTGCCTCCTGGAGCCGGCACGAGATCGGCGGGATCGTCGTCACGGACGCGTCATCCGGGGGGGGGCATGGGCATGGAGGGCGGTGCCGTCCCGGTCTCGGTGGCGGCCTTTCGTATGCGGACTGCTCCGGCCCTCTTACGGGGATTTGCATCCGTCTGGGTCAGTCGTGATGGCGGCGATCCCGGGCTCCAGTGAGGGTGGAGTGGTGCGCGACGCTCCCGTCGGCACGGTCCCCTGTCCCAAGGAGCAGTGTCATGTCCCATCGCAATACCCTCATCCGCAGCCTGCACGATGTGGGTCTGGCAGCCTGGTTCGGAGGCTCCCTCATGGGGGCGGTCGGTCTCAACGGGGCAGCGAAGGATCAGGGCGAGACGGCCCGGGAAAGGGCTCGGATCGCCTCGTCGGGGTGGGCGAAGTGGACGCCCGTCAATGCCGGGGCCATCGGCGTGCACCTGTTCGGCGGCGGCGGACTGCTTGCCGCGAACGCTCACCGGGTCGCCGCCCAGAAGGGCGTCGGGGCCTCCACCACGGCCAAGACCCTCGTCACCGTTGCGGCTCTGGCCGCGACCGCCTACGCCCGGGTCCTGGGCAAGAAGGTCGAGCTGGCCTCCTCTTCCGACCCGCAGGACGCCGAGCAGGCTGAACGGCATCCGATCGACCTCGACAGCGCCCAGCGGCAGCTGGCTGTGGCGCAGTGGGCGGTTCCGGCCCTGACCGGATGCCTGGTGGTGCTCAACGCCCTGCACGGTGAGCAGCAGCGTCTTGAGGAGCAGCTGCCCGGCATGTGGGAACGGGCACGCTCCGTTGCCGTTCCCTTCATCCCGCAGCACTCCTGAACGATCCGCTCGCGCCGGGGACTGGGCGCCGATCAACGCCTCGCACGCGGCAGCCCGTACCTTCCGCCCCGCCCGTCCGTCGGTGAAGCGAGTGCGTCTACCCAGCCGACTCCCGGCTCGACCGCCGCTGTCAGCGCACGGCAACGCTGCGCCGGGGCCGGGTGATGAGCTCCCGGCGCACGGCCAGCGGCGCAGCCGGACACTGAACGAACCGGATCGCGTGTAGTCGTATGGTCTGCCGTCGGTCGCCTGCCATCCGCAACGGATCTCCCGACCCCGGGGTGCGGCCGGTACTGCCACAAGATCTGCGCCCTTGTGGGATCAGGCCGCGACGAGTTTCTGCTCGCGATCCGGCGTCTCGACCTTGGGTTTGCTGTTCGGAAGTGAGAGCCGGAAGACCTTGTGCCAGGCGGAGAACACCTGCTTGGGCAGCGGCCCGGTGACGTACTCCAGCTCGTACTTCTCGAACAGCGCGCGCACCTTCACCGCGACCTCGGCGTACCGGTTGCTCGGCAGATCCGGGAACAGGTGGTGCTCGATCTGGTGCGACAGGTTTCCGGTCATGAAGTGCATGGCCTTGCTGCCGCTGATGTTCGCCGATCCCATCATCTGGCGCAGGTACCACTGGCCGCGCGTCTCGCCCTTGATCGACCGGCGCTCGAAGACCTGCACGCCCTCGGGGAAGTGCCCGCACATGATCACCGAGTGGGACCAGATGTTGCGGACCAGGTTCGCGGTGAAGGTGGCGGCGAGCGTGGGGAGGAACGACGGTCCCGACAGCAGCGGGTGGATCACGTAGTCCTTGAGCACCTGCTTGCGGATCTTGCGGCCCACGGCCTTGGCCCGTGCGCGGAACTCCGGGTTCTTACGGCGGCGCTTGTGCAGATTCTTGCCGAGCTCCAGGTCGTACGCTGCGATGCCGTACTCGAAGAAGCAGGCGTTGAGGAAGTTCCACAGCGGCTGGCCCAGGTGGAACGGGTGCCACTTCTGGTCCTCGTCGACGCGCACGATGCCGTAGCCGAGGTCGTTGTCCTTGCCGATCACGTTGGTGTACGTGTGGTGCAGCTCGTTGTGCGAGTGCTTCCACTGATCGGCCGGCGAGACGTGATCCCACTCCCAGGTGGTGGAGTGAATCTTCGGGTCCCGCATCCAGTCCCACTGGCCGTGCAGGATGTTGTGGCCGATCTCCATGTTGTCCATGATCTTCGCCACGGACAGCCCGGCGGTGCCGATCAGCCACGCGGGCGGGAACATCGAGAACAGCAGCACGCCCCTGCTGGCCAGCTCGAGCGTGCGCTGCGCGGCGATCACCTTACGGATGTAGGCGGCGTCCTTCTCGCCTCGGCTGGCGATCACCTCGTCGCGGATCGCGTCCAGCTCGCGGCCGAGCTCCTCGATCTGCTCTGCGGTCAGGTGGGCGGTGGGGTCGATGGCGGTCAAACTGTTCCTACCGTTCGATGTCGCAGGGGCCCGCCGCGGCGGACACGCAGGTCTGGATGAGGACGCCCGGCTCGGCCTCGGTGATCTCGCCGGTGCGCAGGTCGCGGACGGCGCCCGCCTTGAGCGGCGAGACGCAGCCGAAGCAGATGCCCATGCGGCACCCGGAGGGCATGAGCACACCTGCCTGCTCGCCGACGTCCAGCAACGGCGTGGCGCCGTCCGCGTCGACGCTCTTGCCGGTGGCGCTGAACGTGACCTCGCCGCCGTCACCGGCGACGACGATGCTGGGGCGGAAGCGTTCGGTGTGCAGGCGCTCCGGGACGTCGTGCTCGCTCCAGTGCTTCTCGGCGGCGTCGAGCAGGCCCGCAGGCCCGCAGGCCCAGGTCTCGCGCTCGGCCCAGTCGGGCACGATTTCGGCGAGGCGGGCAATGTCGAGCACGCCGTCTGTGTCGGTGTGCACCTCGGTCAGCCGTAGCTTCTTCGCCGCGACCAGGTCGTGGAGTTCGTCGCGGAAGATCACGTCGTGCGGCTGTGGCGCGCAGTGGACCATGACGACGTCGTCGAACTCGGCGTCGCGCAGCATGCCCATCACGGGCGTGATGCCGCTGCCGGCCGTCAGGTAGAGCACCTTGGCCGGTTTGGCCTGCGGCAGGACGAAGTCGCCGGTCGGCTGGTCGAGCTGGACCAGGGTGCCAGGCTTCGCCCGGTGGACCAGGTGGTGGCTGACCTTGCCGTCCGGGATCGCCTTGACGGTGATCGTGACGCGGCCGTCCCGGCGGTTTGTCGGCGAGGTGAGGGAGTAGGCACGCCACATGCGTACCCCGTCGACGTCGACCCCGATCCGCACGTACTGACCTGCTGTGTGGCCGCGCCAGCCCCGTCCCGGCCTGATCACGATGGTCGCGGCGTCACTCGTCTCGGGGTGCACGGCCTCGATGCGCCCACGCAGGTCAGCGCCCGCGCGCAGCGGGCTGACCAGGTCGAGGTAGTCCGACGGCAGTAGGGGCGTCGTGACCATCTCGAGCAGTTTCCACGCCCTGCTGCGGAGGGCTGTACTCGTCATGACTCCAGCTTGCTGCGCCTCAGGGCGTAAAGTCCTGACCGCAGGATGTGAATCTGGTCGGTCGATTTGTTCGCAGGGAACAAGAACATGAGTTACGCAGTCCAGCGGGCCAGCGAACTGGACCTGGATGAGACGACGGTCACCGCACTGCGGGCCGCGCTGAAGAGCACCGCCGACGAGGTCGTTCAGGCGATCATCGACGAGGTCCCGCCCTACGCCAACGCCCTTTCGGGCCACATGGGCGTCACCATCCGCCGAGCCGTCCGCACCGCCCTGGGGCATTACCTGGACCTCGCGAGCGGGAACGCCACAGGCGGCGACGCCGGCGACGCGGCCTACGAGCTGGGCCGCGGCGAGGTCCGCGACGGTCGTTCGATGGACGCCTTGCTCAGCGCCTACCGCGTCGGTGCCCGTGTGGCCTGGCGATGCCTGGCAGCGGGTGCCGTGCCCGCGGGTCTGCCCGCCGCGGAGGTCGCCAAGTTCGCAGAGCTGACCTTCGCCTACATCGACGAGCTCTCCGCCGCCAGTGCCGCGGGCCACGCCGACGAACTGGCCGCTCGGGGCAGGGACCAGGAGCGCCACCTGGAACACCTGGCCCGCGACCTCCTCGCCGGTGCGAGCCCGGACGGGCTGCTGGCCTCTGTCCAACGGGCCGGGTGGCAGCCTCCGGTGTCGCTGACCGCGGTCCTGCTGCCCGCGGCCCATGCCCGACCCGCCTACCGCGCGCTCGACGCGAGCACCCTCGTCCTCGATGATCTGCCGGACGCCAGCGGTGTGCTGCTCGTTCCCGACGCCGACCGATCGCATCTCCTGCGGAGGCTGACCGGCCGCAATGCCGTGGTCGGCCCGGCGCGCCCATGGACGCGCGCGTCCGCCTCGTACGCCCGAGCCGTACGCGCGCGTTCCCTGTCCTCTGAGATTCGCGATACCGAGGAACACCTGCCGGAGCTGGTGCTGAGTGCCGACCTGGAGGCGTTCGCGGACCTGCGTGCCCGAGCCCTCGCACCTTTGCGGACCTTGCCTGTCGCGACCGCACGGCGGCTGGAGGAGACTCTGCGGGCGTGGCTGCTGCACCAGGGCAGGCGGGACGAGACGGCGGCGGCCTTGTTCGTCCATCCTCAGACAGTCCGGTACCGGATGTCGCAGGTGCGGGAGCTGTTTCCGGATCTCGCCTCGCCACGCCAGGTCCTCGAACTGACGCTGGCGGTCGGTCTTCAGGACAGCTGAGTCACGGCATCGTTCTTGATGTCGTCAGCCGGCTCGCTGCTCGGGCAGGAGTGGTGCCGTGACGATCGGCGTCACGGCGACGGCTGCACGTCCGGCGCTGTGCTCTCGCAGTACAGCTGAGGGCCGACACTGAGGGCACCGCGCAACTGTCGAGCAGCACTGTTGCCCTCACTCCCCGCCCTGTTCGCCCTCATCCAGCCCGAGCGCATCCGGAAGGCGAACGGTCGCAAGACACCGGCGGCTTACAACTTCGCGCGCTGTCTGTGAGTCCAACTGCAGGTATCACAGGCATACGGTGCTTGGAGGGTGAGGGATGCAGGTAGGGAAGCGGGTTGCCGTCACCGGTGTGTTGGCTGCGACGTTGCTGGCGGTGGCACCTGGGGCGGTGGCGGGTGAGCGGGACACCTCGGTGAGTGTGACCCGTGAGAGGGGTCACGCGGCGACGTGCCAGGCCGAGCGGGACGGCATGCAGGTGTCGTTGGAGCTCTACGAGAACTCCGCCTTCGGTACCCACATCGGCCTGTCGCTGGAAGTGGACGGGCAGCAGTACGGGGGTGGCGGGCCCGTCGAGCCTGGTCTGTTCGACCGGGGTGCCATCGTCGGAGAGGTGGCATACGGCCGGCTGGAAGGGGCCGGGGTCGCTGCGGGGGAGGAGCAGATTGCCCGTATCGAGGGCTCGTACGAGGTGTCCGGCCCACGCGTGCGGGTGAAGGATGTGTACCAGGAACCGTGGGGCCAGGTCGTGGCGAAGGGCTGGCGGACTCCGTTGACTGCCGAGGTGGCCGTGAATGTGCTGGGGCGGCAGGTGCGTCTCACCTGTGATGAGGCGTTCGCTTTCGACCTGAGGGTCAAGCGCGTCGGCCAGCCGGGAGCCGACGAGCGGGCAGGCTAGGAGAACACGGGAGCGGGGGTTTTGGGGCTCCCAGTGGCCCTGGGTACCCCCGCCCCCTGGCCCGCGGCCGCCGGACCTGGGCTGGCGGAGGCCAGGTCTGAGGTGCCGTCTAGGGCCTGTCGTTTGGATCAGGTCGGTGTCGCGGGGTCTGGCACGCACATCTGCGGCGTTGTCGTCGGTCGCCGAAGCTCCGCTTCGACTCCCTCCTCCGCCTTGCAGCTGCACGCACCAGACCCCGCTCGGGCCGGCTGGGACAAACCGTCTGTCACGGCCGGCCTGATCCAAACGACAGACCCTAGGCGCCCTCAACTGGCTTTGAGGCGGGGGCTTGTTGCCTTCCATGAAGTGCGAAATGCCCTATTCGGCGGCATAATTGGACGGAGGGGGACTGCCTGAGGAGTCGCCATGCCCATGCTTCTGATCAAAGGCCTGTACGAAGTCAAGGGCTCCCAGCCGGACGGGGACACTGTGGCCTTCACCCCCGACGAACCGGCCGAATGGGATCTCGTGGGCGGCGGACGCGGCCGCGCCGTCGAGCACAGTGCCACGGGCCGCGCGAAGCTGCGGCTCGACGCGATCGACGCACTGGAGACGCACTACGGTGCGAACCGGGTCCACCAGCCCCTGCAGTTCGCCCACGCCGCGCGCGACGAGTTGCTGAGCTGGATAGGGTTCACCGAGGTCCAGCGTGAGGGCGAGAACGTGATCGCCACCACCCCGGACGCGGTCCCCGGCTTCGTCCTCACCCGAGGCACCGACGTCCACGGCCGGTGCATCGCCCTGGCGGGCCGCGGCGCACCACCGGGGGACAGCGGACGGGAGATCGACGTCGACCCCGCCGTCCTGAGGACGACGCTCAATCACCACCTGCTCACGGCGGGCCTGACCTACCCGACGTTCTACCGCAGCCTGTTCACCAGCCTGCGCGCCGAGATGGCCATCACCGCCGAACAGGCCCGGACAGCGGGCCGGGGCCTGTGGCCGACTGACGTCACCCTGAGCGGGGTGAAGGTGAGCGGCCTGTCCTCGCTGACGGACGACGCCGTGCTCCTGCCCAAACTGTTCCGCCGCCTGGTGGACTACCTGAACCTCGGAACGCTGCCGCTCACCTGCTTCCCCGCATTTCTGGCAGGCGTGGGGGACCGGTTCTCCATCCTGTCCACGGGCGAGCGCTGCGTGGGACTGCACCGGGTCGTGGAGACCACCAACGGCGAGATCGTGCGGATGACCCACCCGCCCGAGGACCTGCTGTTCGAGGACTCCTGACAACAGCTGAGACTCAGCTGAGACCGGCATGAGCCCCGCCCGCAGCGGGCGGGGCTCATGCCGGTCCCGGTCTCAGGTCAGTCCTGCTTCAGCACGTCGAACCGCAGCCCGCTCGACCCGCCCCCGGTCCCGCTCACCTTGCGGCGGGTGGTCCACGCGTGCGCGGAACCGTCCTGCCACCGCGTGAACTGCCGACTGCGCTCGACACGGATGCCGGAGCGCGGCACCTCCTCCTCGTAGAGGCCGGTCGTCTCGGCGAGGAGTCGGCCCAGCGGAGCCTCGAGCGAGGCGTCGTCGCGGGCCAGACGGGCCAGACGGAAGCGGATGGACTCCTCGTCGGCGAGGGTTTGCGGCACCAGGGGGTACCAGTGGGCGGGTACGTCGGTGGCCAGCAGATAGCGCGGGGCGGCCTCGGCAGGCGGCTCCGCGGCGCCCGGGGCCCGCGCGGGGGCCGGTGTGGCGGCGATCCAGCGCGAGTAGCGGTCGACCCGCTCCTCGGCGCGGTCGGCGACCGTTTCCTCGACGGCCCAGGCCAGGTTGGCCTGTTCGTCGCGCAGCAGGAGCACCGATTCGACAGCGGGGCTCTCCAGACCGTCCGGCAGGGACGCCGGCCGGTAGATCCAGGGCGAGGGCGGCATCGCCATGCCCTCGGCCGGAGGGATACCGCCGTTGGAGCGGTCGCCCAGGCCGAAGAGGTTCCAGCTGACGAAGTCGCGGGCGGTGGCGTGACCGAGGGTCGTCTCGCCGCCGAAGACGTCGTGGACGGAGCAGTCCACGACCCGGCTCAGGGAGCCGACGACGAGCGGTAGCGGCACACAGAACCAGTCGTTGCCGTAGACCGTGGCGAACGCGATGAGCATCAGCCGGCCCAGGTCGGCGGGGGAGGCGTCGACGGAGCCGAAGTCGACGCGGGCGTCCTCCATCTCCCAGAACCGGGACACGGGCATGCCGCCGTACACCGCCGGGGTGGGGACGATCGTGCGCTGCTCGCGCGTCACCGCGGCTGCGTCGACCGGCAGTTGGGCGTCCGGGGCGGCGTCCACGGCCCACCAGTCGAGGTGACCGCCGTGGTATTCCCCGGCGTGGAGTTCGAGGCCGGGCAGACTGGAGGCGCGTACCTCGAAGGCGTACTCCAGGCGTGCGGGGTTCCATGCCTCGGGCGGCTTCGCGGGCTGGGGCGGCGCGGCGTCCGGGACGTGCGCGTGCCACCAGGACAGCCAGGTGACGGCCGCGCTCGCCAGGGCCTCGCGCGCGGCGTCGGTGTCGGGTGCGTCGAACTCCTTGGCGGCCGTCTGGTCGCGTTCGGCGATCCGGGCCAGCCAGGGTGCGAGGGCGACCGGGTCGGGGAGCCGGTCGCGCACGGCGGCGGAAAGACCGGTGGGGGCCAGCGGGCCGTCGGTGGCGAAGGGGCAGACCCGGGCGAAGGCAGGCAGGAGGGTGACGAGTCCGGCGGCGGTCAGCGCGCGCCGCCAGCGCATCGCGCCGGCCATCGCCAGCCGGGCGTCGAGGCCGTTGCCGGGTTCCCGTTCGACAAGGGACTCCAGGACCATCGTGTCCGGCTCGTACGGCTGCCACTCGGCGTCGGGACGGGTGCGCCAGCCGTCCAGCCGGTGTGTCTCCTGGGCGAGCGAGACCGTGACGGGGGAGGCGGCGTCGTCGCCCCGGAACTCTCCGAACGCGTACTGCCGGGCGAGGAACCAGGCGGCGTCGGCGGTCCGGGCGGCGAGTGCCTCGTCCATGCCGGTGTCACGCGGCACGGGTTCGTACCGGAACATGGTCATAGCGGTCCCCATCCGTGTGCCGGCATCGTCCACTGCATGGGCAGCAGGCCGCGCAGCTCGTAGAAGTCGGTGAGGTCCATGCCGCGCAGCCGGGCGAGCGCGAAGGTCTCCTCGACCACGGCGTGGACGTCCTCCATCCGCCAGCCGCGTGTGCGGTCGGGCGGCAGCGCCAGGAGCAGAGCCTGCGGGGCGCGGGCGTCGGGCTGGTTGTAGTGGAAGGCGAGGCCGCCCAGTTCCTCCGGCGGGTGCTCGCCCACGCCGGGCTCGGGCACGGACTCCGTCCAGGAGTCCACGATCAGTCCGGCGGTCCTTTCGGCATCAGGTGCACCGTCGGCGCGCAGCACCGCGCAGTGGTGCGGGAAGGGATGACTGCGCGACGCCACGGGTGCCCGGCCGCGGGCGATCCAGGGCTGCCCGGCGGGTAGTTGGGCCACGACGGAGGTGCAGGGGGCCGTGCCGGCCAGCGTCTCGGCGGCCGTCAGCGCGTCACCGAAGGCGCGTGTCTGGGGCCGGACGCGTTCCATCTCCAGCAGCCAGTCCGCGACCGTGTCCTCGTCGGCGTCCTGCGGGGCGGGGCCGGTCAGCGCGCTCGCCGCGGCGCTGCCGCCCAGGTGGAGTACGGGCAGGACGGGCAGGGTCCAGCCGAGCACCGAGGTGAGCGTCGCGCGCAGCCTGGTCACCCACTCCAGGACCGCCGACGGATCCTGCGGTGGCGGCCCCGGCAGGGCGGGAAGCGGCTCGGCCTCGAAGCGGTTCAGCACCGCGAGGGCCTGCCCGCGGAGCGACTCCACCCGATCGGCGCCCTCGTGGGCCGACGGCCACGCGCCGGACATCCCCAGGTCGGTGAGAGTCTCCAGGACCCGGACGACCTCGTCGGCCGTGCCCGGCAACGCCTCCACCCGCTGGCGCAGTTCGGCGAGAGCGAGGGTCACCGCCCCGTGCCAGGCCGTGACGCGGGCGGCCAGCTCCGGCAGGTCGGCGGCCGACCAGTCGGCGCCCGCGCCGGGGTCGAGGTCGGTGACGAGCAAGGGTCGGGCGGCGGCAAGGACTCCGGCCAGCGACCGGCACAGCAACTGCAGCTCGCCGAACCGGGCGGCCCCGGTGTCGGTGACCCGGGCTCCCGCCGGGACACACCGCAGCAGCCGGTGCGCCAGCACGCTCTCGGCCCCGGTCACGGCGTCGGGCTGCCGGTCGGCGCCGTCCAGGAACAATCCCGCGCCCAGGACGACGTCCAGCGCGCAGACCCCGAGATCGGCGAGGGAGACCTGGGCGGGCGCGGCCGGGTCACCGAAGGCGAACGTCCAACCTGCGGCGTCACCGAGCCGCGTCTGGCACCAGCGCTCCAGGGCGGGTTCCAGCGCGGCGAGCGGCCGGCCCGCCGTCCAGCCGTTCGTGCCGGTGGAGGGGGCCAGCAGACCGAGCCGGTGGGTGAGCGCGACGGCCGAGCGTGGGGTGCGCAAAACCTCGAACTCCTCGGGCAGCGTGTCGCCGCGCGCGATGCCGTCGGCGGCCACACCGGCCCGCAGCGGATGGCCCGCGACGAGCTGGTGCACGCTTTCGGTGAGCAGCAGGTCGCCGACCGCGTCCACGGTGGCCTCCAGGTCGTTCACGAGCGGACCGGCCCGGTCCAGCAGCGGCCGGCTCTGGTCGGTGAGCACCTCGGTGAGCGAGTCGAGGTCCTGGAGCTGACGGCCGTGGGCCGTGCAGTCGGCGACGAGCGCCCGGCCGTCGACGACGTCACGGGCGGCCGTCGCGGTACGGGCCTCCTGCGCGCCCGGCGCGTCCGGCTCGGCGAGGTGCGGGGTGGGATACGCGGCGCGGAAGGGGGCGATCAGTCCGTCCAGGTGGGCGTCGTGCAGGGCGCGTTCCAGCTGGTAGCCCAGCAGGGCGCCCAGAGTCTGGCCGGAGCGGACGCCGTCCACCACGGCGAGGGCCTGGCGCACCCGGCGCGCCGGGAGGTCGACGCGGAAGGCCTCCGCGTCGGTGTGGCTGAGCCACCCGGAGCGCAGGACGGCGGCGGTGGTGGCGTGGTGCATGGAGGGGGCCACGAGATAGCCGTCGTGGATCTCCTTGATCTTTTCCCTGGCGGGCTCGGCCGGAGTCTCGTCGTCGGTCGGTGCCTGGGGGTTCTCTTCCGGGTTTCCCATGATCTCCGGGTCCCCGTCGTCCTCCGGGTCGGTCGGCACGGACTCCTCGCCGAAGCCCAGGGGACGCAGGTCGGTGACCCAGCCGTACGCCCCGAGGTGGGTGCCGTCGGGGCGGTCGCGGCGCAGCCGGTTCAGCCGGGCGGAGGCGACGGAGGTCATCCAGGCGTCCAGGCGGTGGCTCTGCGTGTCCAGCACCTCGCACAGCAGGAGCTCCAGCCGGGGCAGGTCACCGTCGGCCAACTCCTCGGCCGCGGCGAACTGGTCGATGGCGGTGGCCGCCCAGTCGAAGAACTCGGGGACCGTGCCGGGCGGAACCGTCACCTGACCGTCCGTCAGGTCGATGACGGGGTCCACGGTG
The DNA here is from genome assembly GCF_055565855.1 of Streptomyces sp. NPDC028308. NCBI lineage: Bacteria > Bacillati > Actinomycetota > Actinomycetes > Kitasatosporales > Streptomycetaceae > Streptomyces > Streptomyces sp. NPDC028308. The sequence goes on along the minus strand of NZ_JBVHTO010000008.1, from coordinate 26,933 downwards.
CCGCCGGACTGCAGCCGCTGGTCGAGCCGGAAGTAGTACAGGTGAAGGGCCATGATGCCGAGGTGGTACCAGGGCCCGAGCTTGCCGCTGCGGGTTCCCTCGAAGGCGGGGCCCAGGTCCAACAGTCGCTGGGTGACCTCGGGCGGCACCTCCTGCTGGAGGGATTGCAGGTGGGCGAACTCCTGCAGGGCGCCGAGGAGCGTGCGCAGCGGGTGGGCCCGGAGCAGTTCCCTCACCTCCGGCGCGGGCTCGGCGGTGAGGGTGAACTCCAGCGGCTGCGGCAGGAACGCCGGGTCGGGCGGCTGCTGCCAGGCGAAGCCGCTCTTGTACGGGATCGTGCCGGTCGGCGTGTCCGGCGCGGGCTGGAACGGCGGGCTGACCGGCTCCTGTTGGACGAAGCGCAGCCGCCGGGAGGCGGGCAGGCGGTGCAGCAGGTCGTTGATCACCTCGTCGGCGTCACCGCTGCCGAGGGTAGGTGAACGCCAGCCCTGGGACTCGGCGAAGGTGCGGAAACTCTGGAGGTGTTCCAGGATCCGCAGGTCGACCTCGGTGCCGTGCCACAGGTCGAGTGAGGTGACCGGCAGGATGCCGTAGGGCTGCCGCCCGATCCGGAGCGTGGGCAGCGTCCCGCGGCCGCGCACGTGCTCGACGAAGTGCTGGACGAGGAAGGTCAGGTCGACCTGGGTGTCGGAGTCGTAGTTCATCCAGTTCGTGGACGCGGCGGCCATGGCACCGAATGCGGCGTGCAGCCGGCGCAGCAGGTCGTGGTCGTCCACGTCGAGTCCGTCGGCGGTCTCGGCCAGCACGCGCCCGGCGGCGGGTCCGAGGGCCCGGGCGGCGCGGGCGGCGGCCTGAGGGCCGCCAGGCGCCAGGTCACCGAGGGCGGCGCGCTGCTCGTCGGCCTTCTCCGGGCTGGGCGGCGGCATCCGGGTGCGCCAGGCCGACCTGGTGGACTCGGTGTTGTTGGTCGGCGTGCCGGTGGGCAGCACCGCCAGGCCGTCGGTGCAGCGGTGGGCGTCCAGCAGGGTGCCGATGAGTTCAGCGGTGTGCTCCGAGGTCCCGCCGCGCACCCCGGCGACGGTGACCAGGCTGAAGTCGGAGCGCATCTCGCCCTCGATGAGCACCTTGACACCCATGCCGACCCGCACGGCCTCCTCGAAGTCGCTGAGCCAGCCGGGCGGCACCGGGCTGTCCGGGCCGAGGCCGACGTCGAGCACCTCGGGGACGGGCGCGCCCTCCTGGCGCCAGACCAGCCCGATCTGTCCGTCCCCGACAGTCTCGTAGCCGGAGAACACCAGCCGGTCGGGCAGAGCGTACGTGTGCGCCGGCCGCGTCCAGCAGCCGTCGCGGCTCTGCGGTTCCACCGCCCAGGGGGCCGGTGAGGGCGCGCTCGCGCCGGGCGGGGTCTCGGTCCGTGGCGGATCCTGCAGGCCGGGCCGCAGCGCTTTCACCGCCCATGCGGCGCGGCCCGGACCGGTCACGGCGACGAGTTGCGCCCAGGCTGCCTTGCGGCGGTCCTGGTTGGGGCCGGCCGCCCAGACCTCGCACCAGTACGCCTCCGCCGCGACACGTTCGGCCGGGGTCAGGGCCGGCTCGTGGGAGTCGACGTGGATGTCGTCCGGGTAGGCGCGGATCCACAGCTCCAACGCGGCCTCCCCGGCCTTGCGGTACACCGTCTCCAGGCGCAGCGGCAGGAGCAGCAGCGGGTCGGAGTGGCTGTCGGCCGACCACAGCTCCGGCTCCTCGCAGGCCAGCTCGTGGTAGGTGTCGCGGGCGGCTTGATAGCGGGTCTGGTTGGTGGCCGCCTCCTGGCCCTGGGCGAGATGTTCGGCCTCCAGGCCACTCTCCCCGGACTCGATGCGCTTGTCGTACATGGCGAGTCCGGCGCGGGACCAGTCGAGCGCGATCCGGGCGTCGGCGACGGCCCGGCGGGCCTTGGCCAGTTCCAGGTTGACGGTCACCGTGGATCTCCGATCAGTTTGCGGGCCGACATGACGACCCGGAAAGGCCGCTGCAGACTCACCATGGCCACGGTGGCGGCGTTCCACCGGTCCGGCCGGGGTTCCTGCTCCGGCACGGCGGGCATCGCCGAGAGGTCGGCGAAACCGCCCTCCGGGACCTGCCAGCTCAGGTCCGACCAGTGCCGGTACGGCGGCGCCGGGACCACCGGGTTGTCGAAGCCGAACCGCATCCGGTAGCTGTTCTCGGCGAGTACGAACCACCAGTCGTGGATGTCCCCGGGCAGCACGAACGCGTACGCGCAGGTCCGTTCGTCCAGGGTGAGCACCATCTTCGGGTGCTCCCAGGTGCTCTGCCCGAGGTCGGCCGCGCCCACGGACTGGGCGGGGACGGCGGCCACGACCATCTGGGGGTACCGGCGCACGAGGCGGCCTCGGATGAGCAGCACGTCCAGCTCGCCCGCGCCCAGGGAGAGCTGGGCGCTCAGCGTGCCGTCCGGGTCCCAGGCGTGCACGGGCGGTACGTCCGGCTCGCCGTCGGGGCGCGGCCAGAAGTGTGTGAAGGGGCTGCCGCGCAGGTCGGTGGGGTATTCGCGCCAGCGCATCTCGCCGTTCATCTCGTCGTTGACGCCGACCATGAACGAGGCGATGAACGGCGCGTTGGCCTGGAGCAGCACGGCCCGGTCGTCGGGGATCGTCCCGGAGCCCGGGAGGAACCAGTCGCCCGCGGTGTCCTGGAGTGCCAGGGCCATGGGCGCGGGGAAGTCCGGGGCGGTCATGACCGGCTCGCCGGGCGTGGCGGGCACGGCGAGCGCCTCCTCGGACAGGATGGTGACGGTGCTGTCGAGCCGGGCCGCCAGCAGGGGCCCGGGGTCGAAGGCCTGGGCGAGGCGCTCGCGCATCCCGTGCGCGTCGACGGGCACACCGAACTCCAGGATGTGCGCCCCCGGATCGTCGCCCATGGACGCGTCCGGCGACAGCGCGGTGTCTGGCTCCGCCAGCGTCATCACGGCGTCCGGCGACTGCTCGGCGAACGCGGGGGACAGGCCACCGGTCAGGTCGGACAGCTCCACGGCGGACAGCGCCTGGAACATCCGCAGGGCGTCGGCCGGTCCCGTCGTCCCCTCGGCGGGCGCGATGCCCTCCGCCGGGCGTGCCACGAGCGCGGTGAGCGCACCTGCCTGGGTGTCGAAGCCGTTGGCCCACGCCGACGGCGCCATGGCCGACAGCAGCCTGAGCGTCCGGGCGCCCCGCGCGGTCGCGGTCGCACGCAAAGCCGTGCCCACCTTGGCGTTGAGCTCGACGCTGTCCTCCCCCGCCAACTGCCCGGCCTCCACCGGCCGGGTCAACATTGCCGTCGGCAGCGGCGGCAGCAGCTCGCCGCTGAGCGTGCGGCGGACGTACGACTCCCCGTCGAGGCCCGCGCGGCGGGCGACCGGCCCACGGCGCCGCAGCAGCCGCCGCAGGGCCGGGGCGACCAGCTCGTTAGGGGCCGGGCTGACCACGACCTCGGTCCGCAGCGGCAGTTCGCTCCCGGTGCGGACGCGGTCGCCCACCGCAGCGGCGAGCCCGAGCGTCTCGTCGGGGCTGAGGGTCTGCACACTGCGCCGGTAGACGGAGTCGGCGACCGCGGTGCAGAAGGCGGTACGGCTGCGCAGCCGGTTGGCCTCCCGGACGTCACCCACCTGGTCCCAGGCCCGGGCCATCAGCCACTCCTGGTTCTCGCGCACCCAGCCCGCGCCGAGGGATGCCGCGATCCGGGTCTCCGGATTCAGGTTGAGCTCGGCCAACCACCCGGACTCACCGTCCTCGACGTCGTCGCGTACGACGGGACGGCCGCCGTACAGCGGCGGTGCGACGGCGTCCTCGGTGCCCCGGCTGATGTGCCGGGCGACGCGGGAGGCGAAGTCGGCGAGGGCGGTGACGGCCTGTTCGGCGGGGGAGTCGACGAGCTGGAGCACGCCCTGCACGGTGATGGTCTGCCGGGCGCCGGGCGGATCGGCGGAGGCCAGCGGCGGGCCGTGCAGCCACGGTTGGGTGATGTCGACCGTCCGGCCGGACAGCGGGCCGCGTTCCTCGGCGGACAACGGGACGATCGCGGTTGCCAGTTGCTCGAAGTCGCCCGGGGCGCCGGTGTGGAACTGCCAGCTGTAGTAGACCGGCAGCCGGACGCCGCCCTGGTCCCGGCGCCAGGCGTCGCCGTGCTGGTCGACCTCGGTGAGGCCGCCGGACAGTCCCGCGGCGACCCCGCCCTGGAAGGCCGGCACGACACAGGCCGTGTAGTCGGTGTCCGATCTCAGGTGCAGTGGGCACAGCAGCCGTGAGATCAGCGGACCCGACTGGCCCGCGGGGCGCTGGACGTGGGCCCACTGCCACGACTGGTCCAGCGGCGGCAGGGCCGTGGCGTCGACGTCCACGAAGGGCAGTGGCCCGCCGCCCTGCAGGGGGTGCCCGGCGGTCTCGACGGCGACCAGCACCAGCCAGGGCCGCAGCATGCCCTCGCTGGGCCGGGCGGGTGTGAACAGCCAGGGCAGTTGGGGCGCGTCGAACTCCACGCAGACCAGGTAGTTCGGCTCGGCGTCCTGGATGCCGGGCGGCGGATCGACCCGTAGGACGTGCCTGGTGTCGATGCCGATGACGGCCTCGGGGCCGAGCATCCGCAACGCGTCGCCGGGCGGCCTGACCGGGATCTCACCGCCCGGCCCGAGCAGGGTCAGCCCCGGATCCAGCAGCGCGGGCCCGTTCGGTACCGTGCTGCGGATCGCTCCGCCGACGGGGCTTTGCAGGTACGGGGCGAACTGGAGGTCCTCGGACATCGGGGTCACACCTCCCAGGCCTCGACCGGCCGCACCCCGGCCATACCGGCGTACAGCAGGCGCAGCTCCCCGTTCGTCGCCGACGGCGAGGCCGGCAGGGAGGCGGCGGTCATCGCCCAGGTCGACGCGGCCACGACGGGCGGCTCGTGGGACACGAGCAGTTTCACCCCGGCCGGCCACCAGATCGGGTCCCGCAGGGAGACGGTGGCCGTGATCTCGGCGCGTACGAGCGCCTCCAACCGCAGGAACCTCAGCAGGTCGAGCAGCCGCGTCGGGTTCGGGTCGGGCACGACCTTCGTCTCCCAGTCGAGCGAGGCCGTGACGAACGCGTCCTCGTCCGGCTCACAGGTGTCGGCGACGAAGCGGACACCCGACCGGTACCTGTCGTACGCGGGCGCGCCCAACTGCTCGTCGTCGGTGAGCCTGCGGAACTGGCCGGGGGCGAAGTTGTCCGTGGTCGCTCCCGCGTCGGCCTCCTCGCCGCCCAGCGAGGCCGAGGCGATGTCCCACTGTTCGGCCGGTTCGACGAGCGAGGGTCCCAGGCGCTCGATGTCCACACCGAAGGGCAGGACGCGCTGCTGGGCGACGACGCCGCCATGCGGGTGGACGCGGCGCCCCTCGCCGATCTGCCGGTTGGCGGCGGGGGACAGCAGCACCGGGATCCGGTCGCCGCCCGCAGGGGGCAGCGCGCTCCATGCCTCCGGGCGGGCGAAGGCCTCTTCCAGTCTGCGCCGCAGGTCCGCGCGTGGGGCCGGCAGGGTGGGAGGCGGGTTGCCCCAGCGTTCGTCGAAATCGAAGGAGGCGCTGAACAGGAACAGGTCGATGCTGCCGCGCCCGACCGCGTGCCAGGGGGCGGGTCCTTCCAGGGTGAGGTCGAAGGCGACGCCCACCAGGGACTCGCCGAACACCTCGACCGACAGCGAGCCCCGCATCCGCGCGCTGAACGACAGGCTCGGCTCACGGTGGACCAGGACGTCGAGCCCGAACTGGCCGCGCAGCCCGCAGCCGGCGATCTCCGCGACCAGGGAGAGCTGGGCGCCGAACTGGAGGGTGTTGGTGGTGATCGCGAAGTACGCCTGGCAGCGCAGCTGGATCCATGGCACCGGGGAGAGGTTCATCGACAGCCGGTGCAGCGCCGGCACACCCCGCGGGACCGCGAAGGCCGGGTGGAAACCGCCCGCGCTGAGCACGAATGTCGGATCGGGCCCTCCCCGGCTCAGCACCAGCACGTCCCCGTCGAGCGGCACCCCGGCCATGTGCGAACCGCTCAGGCTCGCCATCAGGAACGTGCTGGGCTCGGCGCTGTCGTACTGTCCGGCGAAGGTGGCCTTGAGCTGGATCAGCGGCACCTCCGGGTCCGGCACCGCGACCCGCAGGATTCCGAGGAGGGACAGCCGTACCGGGTCGGGGACCTCGGCCACGACGGCCGCCGACAGGGAGACCATGCGGCCGCCCCACGAGATCTGGAACATCGGCCCGACGACGGTGCGCCCCGGCACCGTCGGGAACAGGGCCGGCAGCCGGGGGACGACCCGTTTCGCCGCCGCCACCGGGTCGGGTGGAAACAGCAGTTCACCGGCGGTGCCGTCGGCGATGGCGGCGATCAGGGCGTCCCGGTTCACCGCCTTGTTGACGCCCACGACACCGCCGACGCCGCTCAGCGCGAAGCCGAGGCCCAGCTGGACGCCCGGCTCGGGGAAGGTGGCGCCGAGCAGCGCGACGAACGCCGGACCGCCCGGCGCCGCCAGATCCAGCTGCCCGAAGGCGGTCACCGTCGTGGCGGGCACGGTCGCGCTCAGCACGCCCGAGAAGGAGCGGAACTGCCGGCGCTCCAGCCTGCCCCGCAGCCGCACCGGGGGCAGCGGGGAGTCGATCTCCACCGTCGCCGGGAGCCGGTCGTCGGCCAGCCGTTCCAGATCGAGTCCGAAGATGCCGCCCATCACTCACCTCACGGTCAGAACCGTCCGGCCCGGGGGCCGTCCATGGGGGAACAGGTCGAAGACGTGCTGACCTGCCTTGACCTGGCGCGATCCACTGCCCGTGGGCTCCGCCGCTGCCCGGCCATGCGATGGTGCGGTCGCGCACAAGGAGGTCCCGTTGGCGTTGTTCGGAGGGACGACGTGTACCCGACGGCCTCGTGGCCACCGCCCCTCGGACAGGCGCCCTTCTCCGGATCTCCGTCGTGGAACATCGCGTGGCACTTGCCGCAGTACCCCGGGTCCCGCACCGACATGGGACTGCTCCCTTCAGTCCACGTGGTACGAGACGTAGTAACAGGACTTCTCCTCCTCGGAGAAGGCGATCTTCGACAGGTCGCCCTGTCCCTGCTCACTCTCGTCGATGGTGACGGAGCCCAGCCTGTCGTCGTTGGCAAACGGGCTGCTGTCCTTCTCCCAAAGGAAGACCGTCGTGGCGCCCTCCACGGGCAAGGCGAGTCCGACGGGGATCCGCGCTCCCGCGGCGGCCTCGAACGGGTCGCCCGGCGGCCACACCCTGTTGTCCAGACCGGGCGAGTCGGTGGTAGTGGCATACAGGTCGTCCGGTGCCTCGTTCGCGGCGTCGCTGATGAGCCGGCCGATGTCGACGTTCCCGGTGAGCCGGTCGATGAGCTGGGCACCCGGCAACTCGTAGACCGGGGCAAGCAAAGTGTTGATCACCGACCCGAGGTCGAAGTCGGTCGACGTCGCCGGCCGCACGCAGATGAACTCCTCGATGGTCGCCGTCGCTGTCATGGCGTCCTCCTGTCGGTCCTTGGCCCGACTGCCGGGCATTCCCCGCGCTCGCCTCTCCTGCGCCGCGTCCGACGCTACGGACGCGGCGTCAGCGCACCGTCACCCCGACGTCAATGACGGTCCCTCCGGGCCCGGTTGCAGGGGGTGAGCAGGAGTCTGAAAATGAGAAGGCGGTACGCGTCGTCGACCCGTGCGACGTTTCGGGGGCCCGGTCGAGGCGGCGAACGCGACCGTGCGCCCTCGATGCAACGAAAGGTCCGCGCGAGGCGCGCCCACGCGAAACCGTGCGCGCGAGGCGATCAAAGTGGCGTCCTCTCTTCGGCTGAGACTTCTCGGCGAATTCCGTCTGGAACTGGGCACCGAGCATGTCGACCTCTCTGGCAACGCCCAGCGGCTCCTGGCCTTCATGGGACTGCGGGGGCAGGCGTGCCGCACGGTCCTCGCCGGCACGCTGTGGCCCGACGTCACCGAGGGCCATGCCAGGGGCAGCCTGCGCACCACCCTGTGGAAGCTGCCTCACGCCGAACCGCCGCTGGTCAGCTGTTGCGGCGACGTCCTTCGGGTCACCCCCGACCTGCGGGTGGACGTCCACGCCCTCACCCGGACAGCGCTCGGTGTCGTGCAGGGCAACGCCCCCGCACCGTACGCCCTGTCGTCGCTGGGACTGCTGACCGTCGAGGATCTGTTGCCCGGCTGGGACGAGGACTGGGTACTGCTGGAGCGTGAGCATCTGCGGCAGCTGCGGCTGCACGCGCTCGACGAGCTGGCCGAGGCCCTGACAAGACAGGGCAGACCGGCCCTCGCGATCGAGGCGGGCTGGGCCAGCGTCCGGGCGGAACCGCTGCGGGAGAGCGCCCACCGGGCGGTCGTGTCAGCCCATCTCGCGGAGGGCAACGTCGGCGAGGCGGTGCGCCATTACGAGGAGTTCCGCCGCCTGTTGGAGGAGGAACTCGGCGTCGCACCCTCGCCCCGGTTCGCCCGGATGCTGCCCGAGCGAGCCGGAGCCGGAAGAAGGAAGGCAGCACCATGCACCAGAGCGTCCGCGACTACTGGATCACCTTCAACGACCCGCTGGAAGGACGCGTCAACTTCATGTACCTGGACGTGAAAGGGTATGTGAGCACCGGCATAGGCAACAAGATCGACGAGACGGCACGGGACAATTCCGCGCCCACCCCGCAGGAGCGGGCCGCTTCACTGGCCGCCGCGGGCAGACTCCGTTGGCTCGTCAACGACGTGGACGCGGAGGCGGCGAGCGACGAGGTCGCCCAGGAATGGGACACCGTGAAGTCCCACCTCGAACTGGCCCCCGTCGGCCACAACAGCTTCCGGCCGCCCCTGACCCGCCTGCACGTGGACGACGACGAGATCGACCGCCATGTGTTCGAGAAGCTCGACGAGATGGCGGGAGTGCTCATCGGCCGCGACGGCTTCGGTGACTTCGACTCCTGGCCGGCCAACGCCCAACTCGCCGCACTGAGCATGTCCTGGGCGATGGGTCCGAAGTTCAGGTTCCCCAAGTTCCAGGGGCACGTGGGAGTGCGGAACTGGGCGGGCGCGGCGGACGAATGCCACTTCACCCCGGACGTCGGCACGATCAGGATCCGGAACAAACTGGACCGGGCGCACTTTCTGCTCGCCCTCGACGCGGAGTCCCAGGGTCTGCCGCTGGAGCAGATCGTGCTGGACCTGTCGGACGTGTTCGGCGTCCAAGGGGCCCTGCTCGCCCTGCACTTCACACCACTGACCCAGGACGGCGCGGACGGCCCGCTCACCCAGGGCAAGGTCAAGGAGTTCCAGGCAGCCAACGGCCTTGGCGAGAACGGGGCGTTCGACGACCCCGACACCCTGTCCGCGCTCGCCTCCCAGCTCTCCGCACAGGGCTTCGTCGTGGCTGGGGCCTGACCCCAGCGCCCCGAGTGCCACAGCGAAGAGACGGGGGAAAGGACAGGTCCAACGTTAAACAGATGGAGAGGTACGGCATCATGACCGCGTTCACCCTCGACATGTCCGGCCCGTTCCAGCCGGGTACCGGCGCCACCGACCTCGGCGGACCGAACGTCGGCGGTCACCAGCCGCCGCACTGGTACGAGCAGTACGGCATGGACTTCGGCGCCGCCGAAGGCACCCTGTTCCGCGCGGCTTTCGACGCACACGTGACCCGGTACAACCCGCACGACCCGGCCGCCGACACCCCCAGGGTGTACGGCGCCCAGCTCTTCATGCGAGCCCCCAACGACATGGTGGGCGTCTATTACACCCACATCGCCGATGTGCCGGCCGGAATCACCGCCGGCTCCTCGGTCGCCAGAGGCGATCCGCTGGGCACCGTCTGCCGCAGCGGCCCGACAGCAACCCACCTCCACTGGGCCCTAGTCGAGATCATCGGCGGCGCACCGGCCGGCCAGTACCAGGGGGTCGACCTCCATGAGTTCTTCCTGGGCATCACCGGCACGGACACCGTGGCGTCGGTGACCTTCTCTCAGGACGGTTCACCGCCGATGCCCGGCGGTGGCGCCGGTCGCCCCAGGGAGTTCCATCTGGCAGGCGTCCGCGGTATCCAGGAAGCCCTGACCGCGCTCGGCTACGACCCGGGCCCCATCGACGGCATCGACGGCCCGCGCACCCAGGCCGCGGTGAGCGCGTTCCAGCGGGATCAAGGGCTGGCCGCGGACGGGCAGTGGGGGGAGGACACGCATGCCGCGATGGTGGCGGCTCTGCAGGCCAAGGGATTCCTGGTGGACGGAGATTGAGCTATCGGGGAGTGCGGTCGCCTCAACGGCCTACGCGGCCGACCGCCGGCGCGGACGCGGCCGGCGGCATCGTCGGCAGGCCGGCCGTGAGGTCCGACAGGGGGACCGGCTCCAGCCGGACCCCCTCCTGGTCAGTGAGATACCGCCTGAGCCCAGGGGGCCGGTATCCGGCGTCGTGCTCGTAGCGCTCCTTGGCCGGGACGGCCAGGAACTCGTTCCCGTCAGGCTCGTTCCTGTCGTTCACCGCGCTGCCCAGCGGTCGGTGGTAGGCCTTGGCCAGCCGGTACATGTGCGTACGCGACTCGTGCAGCTGACCCGAGCCGTCCGGCTCGATCCGGAAGCCCACCCCCTTCTGCGGACTCGTCTCTTCCGGCCCAGCCGCCCTGAACGGCTCGTCGTCGAACTCCAACCCGTAGCGCCGGGCCTGGTCGACCATCCACAGCAGGGCGATGTCGGAGAGCCCCGCCTCCGTGTACCCACCACCGACATCACAGTGCACCCCGGCGAACCAGACCTGCTTCAACTCCTGCCCGTGCCGGGCGGCGTCGGGCTGCTGGTGCCACAGCGCCGGCCGGAACGCCGAGCGCTTCTCGTCGATGGCCACTGCGTGGAAGGCCCCCTTGACCCAGCTGCTCAGCTCGGTGTCGTGGAACGCCCAGCGGTGGTTGAACGCGTTCACCGGCCACTGGAGCGGAGCGGCGCTCGGCATAGGTATGCCCAGCGCACCCACCGTGTCCCAGACCCCGATGAAGTCGATCCCGGTCTCGCGGGCGTACGAACGGCGGAACAAGGTGGATGCCGCGCCGCTCGGATGCTCGTTCCGGTCGCGGTAGAGGGACCATGCCGCCTGTGCTCGGTCGGCGTGTTCCCGCCGTAGGATGCCGCAGTTGCGCACCAGCCCCGCCAGGCTGCGGGCGGTGAACGCCCCACGGCTGAAGCCGAAGAGGAACAATTCGTCGTCGGGCTCGTACGTCTCGACGAGGAACCGGTAGGCCTCCGCGACATTCCGCGAAAGCCCCACACCGAAGGCGCCGCCCCGCAGCCGTTCCCACCGGTCGGTACCGACGCCGCTGTGATAGTAGACCCGCTGATCTTTCCCGACGGCGGACCCCTGGCGCACGGACAGAGCGACTTTGGCAACGTTCGTCTTGCTCGGCTGGTCGGCGTAGTTCCATGTGCCGTCACAGCAGACGACCAGACGCTTGGCCATGACCATCCCTCCTCGCGAGAGCGTGGAGCGGCGTGTAGCACCACCTCCATGCTTCCACCACCCATCGGGCCGCGCCATCCGTGAGCGGTGCGCCCCGCTCACGGCATGTCCGCACGACCCGTAGGCGCAGCCAGACCGAGGACTGGCGTAAGTTGAATCTTCCGCCTGCCAATGACAGGGAAGTTGAATTACCGACATCCGGATCAGGAATTACTCATGATTCAGTCCCGAAGCGGAACGGATATCCTGATCCCAGGCGTGGCAGGTACGTTGCAGCCGTACGGACGTCAGTCGATCCTGACGCAGTAGACGAATGGGACGCTGACCGTCCGGCGACCCGACGTCAGATCGACCGCGTAGACATTGGAGTTCGGGTTTCCGGGTGCGCACCGTGCGCTGTAGCCGGGGACGAAACCAAAGCTCCCGCCAGGGTGCCCGGGGTGCCTGGTGGCCGTGACCGTCCAGGACTTGCTGACCGCGCCGGAGAACACGATGCGGACCCGGCCGTTCACATTGAAGTGGTTGCCGCTGACCTTCAGCTTGCCGTTCACCGAAGTGACCCACACCCGCACCGCCAGTCGCCGGTCGTCGGCCTGACGGTTGTCGTACCGTGCCCGAGCGCGGGTCTGCGGGGTCACACAGGTGAGGTCGTCGGATCCCCACGCCTCACGCCAGACGTAGCCCTGCTCGCAGTAGCCGTTCGCGAGGGTCCGGCCGGGAGCCAGAGCGTTGTCGTTGGCGGTGTCGGTACGCGTCTGCGGTGTCACGCACACGAGATCGCCGGCCCGCGCGAGCCGCCAGACATATCCCTGTCGGCAGGTGTTGGGCCCGTAGTCCTGAGCGCCTGCGTCAGACGGCGCGATCAGCGCGCCGCCGATTCCGGCGGCAATCACCATCGCCGAAGCCATGAATCGCCTGAACATAGTCGCGCCTCCCCGTTTACGAGGTCGCAATGGTTAAATCGTCCACTTCCGTCGAGTAATCATCAAACTCGAACGACGTGACCGTGGATGAACGCGCGCGGGAACGCCCCCGGCGTGAAGTCGTGCGGGATTTCGCCGGACAGGTCCCGGCACCGAGCGCGCTGCGGCAGGGAGTCCAGGTCGTCGAAGGAGGCGACCTCGGCGTCCGCCCGCACGCTCATTCGCTGGGCTTGAAGCCACTGCGACAGGGGTTCCCAGTTCTCACCGCGTGTTGAGGTAGAGCTGGGGAGACCAGGCGGTGCACTTCGACCGGGAGAGGGTCCCTCGGTTGCACGCCTGGATCATGAAGTTGTAGTCGCCGTGGCGGGCAGGCCACTTCCACAGCGCCTTCCCCGCGGGCAGCTCGCTCTGCTGCCAAGGACCACCTGGGGCGGCCCAGCGGACGTTGTAGTGCGTGGCGCGGTACCCGCCGTACAGGACATAGACGTACCCGTTGCACCGGTTGTACCGCGCGCCGATGTAAGGCGAGTTGCTCCACTTGTACCTGTTCGGAGACCCGCCGATGTTGGTACCACCATCAGGCGGATAGGCATCCACGTAGCACCCTTGCGCAGCGGCATCAGTAACCACCGTCGGTGCCATCATGCCTCCGGCGGCGACGGCGCAGGAGGCGAGCGCCACCGCCGTCCGGCGCATCGTCAATGCAGCCATTCTTCCCACCGTCCTTCCAGCAAGCGGAGTTTGCCGACCGCCGTGCCCGCCCGCGATGGAGCGATCCCATATCAGTGTCGAGTTCAGATCCCGCCGGCGCGCGCCTCGAAGGGGCCTGCTGGTGACTTGGTTCCATCGACTGCTTCGCGGCTTCACGCCCAACGAGCCGGACCACCCAACGACGGCCCTCATAGCTAGATTCTCACTGCGCCATGTGTGTTGCATCTCGGGGCGGCCGCCATGTATTGGCGGCCGACGAACTCGTGCACGTGGCCGCGGCTCGGCGCCCACGCAGTTCGTTGAACCAGGTACGAAGGAGGCGGGGAGCGCGAGTTGACAGTGGCGGAGTACCGGATCACTGGGCTTTGGTCCGGCTCCGGCGGATCGGCCCGAACCGGCATCCGGGCCGGGAATGCGGTGAACAGCCGCCAGAGAAACGGCCAGTTCATCCAGGAGTTGAGCGAAAGGGCCAGGCCGGTCTGGGGCGCTCGCCATCGGTTGCCCGTGCGACGATCCCCGGACAGCCCGCGCGAGGAGAGCGATGGGCACCTGGGACGTCGGCCCCCGAGCGGTGTTGAGGTGGTGACACCACGCCCGCGGAGTTGGGGATCCCTTGCGGGCCCGGCCATCCAAATCGCCGGCACCCGCGACCCCGCCCCCGAGGTCAGAGGGGCAGCCGTGGCGTCCTCGGCTCATCGCGTGACGAGACGGAGACCGACCTGCATGTGGCCCGCACCGACGACACGGATCGCGGGGTCCGGTACGGGGGGGCCTGGTCTCTGGCGTGACGTCCTGCCGTCATGGTCACGCCAGAGAGCAGAGAGAGTTGCGGCGCAGGGCGCCGCGTGTCCTTGCGATGCCGGGTAGGCATCGGCGCTGATACTGGGCGCATGCTCGGCCACTTGCGCAGCTGGGTCCTTCCGGACCGCCAGCGCCGCCCCTTGGAGGATCTTCGCGAAGACCTGGACCTGTCGGCGGGTGACAGCCGGTCCAAGCAGTCGGCCTTCTGGACGATGCTCTTTCTCTCCTCGGTGATCGCCGCTGGTGGGATCCTGACGGACTCCACCGCAACGGTCATCGGCGCCATGATCATCGCGCCGCTTTCCACTCCGATCATGGGGATCGCTCTGGGGGCGGTGCAAGGCCGGCGTAGTACGGCGGCTGCTTTCGTGGCGCTGGGCGGTCTGCTGGTGGTACTCGTGGGTGCGGCCGCCTCGCTGGTGGTGCCTCCAAGCTATGACCTGCTGTCCGACTCTCAGATCTCCGGCCGGACGTCTCCGGGGTTGTTGGACCTGATCGCCGCTCTTGCCACGGGTTTCGCGGGAGCGGTGGCGCTGGCCCGTAAGGATGTCGCCGCGGTCCTGCCGGGGGTGGCCATCGCGATCTCCCTCGTGCCCCCGCTCGTGGTCACCGGAGTCTGTGCCGGCCAAGGGGCGTGGTGGCTCGCGCTCGGGGCGCTGGTGCTCTTCGTTTCCAACCTCTTCGCTCTGGTCTTCGCGGGCATGACGGTCTTCTCCGCCCTCGAACTGGTCCAGGAGCCCGGAGGCAACAGGAGGCGGGCTTCGCGGCGTTCCTACGTCATGCTCGCGCTGCTGTTCACCGCGGTCCTCCTCCCGCTGGGTGCCAATACCGCGATGACCGTGCTGCTGAACACCTGGGCCTCCAGGACGCGGACCGCCGCGCAGAACTGGCTGGCCGGTACCCCTGGTGCGATGGTCACCAGCGTCGAGGCGCAGTCCCGAACCTTGTACGTGCACGTCCGCAGTCCCGCCGATCTGCCGCCGATCGAGGAGTTGCTCGGCGACCTCGAAGGCCGGATCCCCGACGGCATCCCCATCGTCGTCGACGCCACACGAGGTCAGCAGATCCGCGCCGGAAAAGTCGGGGGATGACGCGACGAGTGTCTTCTGCTTCCTCCACTTCCTCCGCTTCCTCCGCTTCGGCCGGACGCCGGTGTGGCTGGGAGTGGAGCTGGTCGTCAGCGTTGCCCTGCCTTGCCCCCACCGGTCTGTGCTGCCGAGGGTGGCGGCGTGCGGGTCCGGCGCAGGTCGACACCGTCCCTGCCCCGACCACGGACGGCTCGGGAAAAAGTGCGGCCGCCCCATCCCCAGGTCGGCCGGGGTGAGCGTGCACGACTGGCCCGTCGTCTCGGTCTCGGCCAGCAGGCGATCGGCCAGCGCCCGGTCGTCACCGACGGCGCTGCGCTAAAGGCTGTCCCGTGAGCGATCTCCGGGGGACGGCGGTGCGCTACCCCATGACCGCGCGAGCCGCGTCCAGAAACGCCAGCCGGTTGTCCTCCAGGTAGTCCCGCACACTTTCACCGTCGGGCAAGCCTTCCCATACCGTCCGGTTGAGGTCGAGGAAGTACGCGCGGGCCGCGTCGTGCACCGGCAGGGGGAACTGGATACGGATGAGCCGCTCCGTAACCCACAGCCTGTTCATGACGTCCTGGGTCGTGAGGAACCAGGCGTCGGTGTCCTCCCACTCCGAGGGCCGACTAAAGGCGGAACGTTCGGCCTCGGCCCCCACCTCGACGAACCGCTCCAGCAGCGCCAGCCGTTCCCCGCGCCGGGCCTCCGACAAGGCGAGCTGCTGCCGTTGCTGTTCAGCGCGTTCCGCCGAGAGTTGAGTTCTGTGCTGGACGAGGTAGGACAACGAGCCACCGAGGACAACGCCGCCCAGCGATATGAGTGACACCCACACCTGACCTGACATGCCGGTCATCGTGCCATGCCGTCGATCTTTATGACGATGGCCGCGGCCCGCTACCGAGACCGGCATTCCGTCTCGCGCAAGAAGTCCGACCCGGGCGACGCCCTGGTCCTGGCCAACGTGCTGCGGACCGACATGCACGCTCACCGGCCGCTTCCGCAGGACAGTGATCTGGCCCGCGCCGTCGCCGTCCTCGCCCGCGCTCAGCAGGACGCGACCTGGAACCGCCAGCAGATCGCCAACCAGCTCCGCTCCCTGCTGCGCGAGTACTACCCGGCCGCTCTCACGGCCGTCCAATCCTGGAAGAACGGGCTCTGCCGACCCGAGGCCCACCAGCTCCTCAAGCTGGCCCCGACGCCGGCCAAGGCCGCTCGCCTCACGCGCACACAGTTACAGACCGCGCTCAAGCGGGCCGGTCGTCAGCGAGGCATCGCCGCCGACACCGAGCGGTTCCACGAAGTCTTCCGAGCCAAATGGGCCCGCCAGCCGCAGCTGGTCGAGGACGCACTTGGTAAGCAGATGCTTGCTCTCCTGATTCAGCTGGAGGCCGCCTGCACGGCCGCTGACAGCCTCGCTGAGGCGGTCGAAGAAGCATTCCCGCAGCACCCGGACGCTGAGATCATCCTCAGCTTCCCCGGCCTCGGCACCCACCTCGGCGCCCGGGTACTTGCCGAGATTGGGGACGACCGACAGCGGTTCGCCGACGCCCGCGGCTTGAAGGCCTACGCCGGCGCATCACCTATCACCCGGGCGTCTGGCAAGAAGTCCAGCGTCACCCGACGCTGGGTGAAGAACGACCGCCTCAACCATGCCGGATACCTCTGGGCGTTCTCCGCGATCACAGCCTCGCCGGGTGCCAAGGCCCACTACCGGCGACGACGCGACAACCACGCAGATCGGCACGCCTCCGCCCAGCGCAATCTTTTCAACCGCATGATCGGCCAGCTCTACCACTGCCTCCAGCAGGACGAGCGCTTTGACGAGGCACTTGCTTTCCCAGCTCCGCCCGATGAAGCGGGCACCGTGGCCGCCTAAGAAGAGGCCGGATCTCACCGGCAGCGATCAGCATGCCTAGCGGGTCAGACGGCCCGACACGGCACGGAACCTCTCCCGCCCTGCAACGACGCTCGCGTCCCACAGACCTGAGGGGTCACCGCACATCGAGAGAGACTGGAGCCGTTGTTCCTCGGCCAGGAAGCGCGCCCCTGGAACGTTTTGGTCGAGCATGCCCATGGCGGTGAGCGCCGCATGGCCGCAGGACACCGCAGTGTCAGCGTTTCCCGAGCTGTGGGCCAACATGGCATACCTCAAGCAGAGCGCAGCGAAGAAGGCGTAGGTGTCGGCGTCATCGGTGATCCCCTCCTCGTTCGGCTGAAGCTCCGGGAACCGCTCCAGCAGGCGCACGCGCTCGGCAACGTCGGCGAGTGGCCGGTCGGCATGCCAAAGTTCGCGAACGGACTCCGCGCAGAGGTCCAGGTCAGCTTCCCGCCCTGGTACACCCGCCCGCAGGCCCACGAACAGCGGCGCCATGCGTTCGGCACAGGCAGCGACATACAGGCGGACCACTTCGTCGTGCCCGTCACGGAGCGCCTCCGCGACGGTTCCCTCCACCAGCGTCCCCACGTCCACCCTCATCCCGTTCGAACAGATCGACAGGCTACACAGCGGGCTGAGGAGCGCGGTTTGACGAGTTAGGACCCTGAGGTGTCTGGATAGCTCCGTTCACCGGGCTGAGCCCGTGGCAGTTCGGAACGTTGGTGACACTTCTACGGCGCGAGGGTGCAGACGCGGTGCGCGAGGGATGGCTGTGGGGCCTGCCGTTGGAAGTCCGGGCACTGCTGGTCGCCGCGTACTGGCGCACGAAGCTGACCATGCGCCAGCTCGCGCCGCCGTTCGGGGTGTCCCAGTCGGCGGCGGACCGGATCATCGACCACCTCGAGCCGATGCTTGCTCTCCAGCCCTGCAAGCGGTTCGCCAATGGCGCCGTGCTCATCGTGGACGGCACCCTCGTCCCCACCCGCGACCACACCGTCGCCGAGCAGTCGAAGAACTATCGCTACTCCACCAACTACCAGGTCTTCATCGACGCCGACAGCCGACTCGTCGTCATCGTCGGCTGGCCGCTGCCGGGCAACCGCAACGATTGCAAGGCATCGGAACTGCCCAGAGCCAAGGCCGCTGTCGGTAGGACCACGGTGGTCGCGGACGGGGTAACCAGTCTGGTCAATCCGCGCCGCCGAGAGAAAGGCCAGGGTGAACTCCCGGCCTGGAAGGAGGGACACAACGTCTCCCACCGCAAGGTCGGTGCCCGCGTCGAGCACGTCTTCGCCCGGTGAAGGGCTGGAAGATCCTCCGCGACTGCCGTCTCAAAGGCGACGGCGTCCACCGCGCCATGCTGGGCATTGATGCGTTCAGCGAGATCCGGCCAGGCGAACTGCACCAGGCCCTCCCAGAAGCACCCACTCGGCTCGTGGCCGGCCGCAACTACTGCGGCATTGGCGGCCAGGCCACCGGCAGCGAGCGCCAGCGATCGCCGGTGGCTCTACCGCTCGCATCCCTTGAGGAACGGCTCGGGGAATCAAGGAGATCAAACCGAACCATGGAACTGCGCACGGACCGGCGGGAGCCGGGAAGCGCAGTTCACGGCCCTCCGTCCCCATGAAGGTGGGCCACCCGCCACCACCCATCCTCGCGGCGGTAGACCTGCGTCACCCGGAGCGTGTAGCTCTTGGGCTCGCCGTGGACGGACACGGACGTGCGCTCGAAACCGGCCGTCCAGGCCAGCTCGCCCACCACGTCGCATGCCCGCAGCTCGAACGCATACGACGTGCAGTCAGCGAAGCTCTCCGCGAGGTGGGTGAAGAGCTCATCGACTTCGCGTAGCCCGAAGGCATTACGCCAGGCGCCGAGCACGCTCACAGGCTCCTTGTGGGACCACAGCGCCCTACGCGGGTCCGCGTCGCCGTTGTGGATTGCCAGTTCCGCCGCGTACAGGTCGGATCCGACCCAGGTCAGGAAGTCGTCGCGCTCACTCATGGAATCCATCGAAGCGCCGCTCCGGCTTGACCGCCTCCCAGTCCGGCAGGTGGGTGAGCCGTGATCGGACCGATTATAGGGTTGGCGGCGGCTTAGCCGAGCTTCGGGAGCCGACGTGGCCGGCAGCGGTTCTCGTGAAGAAAGCCACATGGTGGTGGGGCTCACTGGAGGTGGCGCAGGCGCTCACTGCGGCAATGGACACCACCGTTGCCGTACACACGGGCGGAGTCGCCTTGACCGCGCGCATGGCACCCGCACCACGGCAGGTTACAGCGTTGCGCAACGCTCCTGCGTCTTATCGGTGCGGCGCACCATTGCCCATGTCCTGGCACCCTGCGGGTCCTGTGCGCAGTAGGGGACTTCGCAATGGAGCGTTTGCCCCCACCAGGTCCCGGGCGACGGCCTTGCTAGCCCGACCACAGCAGGTCACTGCGTTGGGCAGACCGTGGTTGTCTCGCGACACGCGAGACGTCGGGGGAGCGGCGCCCAGGCTCGGAGCCTGGTGCGAGCGACGTATTGTGCAGTCGCGCGTGTGCGCGACCCGAACACCGATCACGGTTGCCTGGTGGGTGTCGCCGCGTCACCCCAAGGCCTGAGCCGGGGGTGCAGTGCGTGTAGGCGCGGAGTCCCGTAGCGAGCAGACGGCATGCTTCTTCGGCATCCACGCGGCGCCGGCGCTTCATGGCGGCGTAGCCGTCACTGGTGAGGAGTTCTACGGTCGGCCGGCCGTCACCGCTGTCGAGTTCCACGCTCCAATGCGGCGCTGCGGCCGCGCCTGCTCGCCGTGCGCGCGTTCGGCTTCCAGCCCCCGCGGCACCTCGATCTTGCGGTGGATGCGTTCGATCCCCAGTGCGTGCCAGACCCGTAGCGCTTCTAGGCGGGGGAGGTCGGGTGGCAGGCCGTCGGTCACAGTCTCGGTGCGTTGGACGGGGGTGTTGCGTTGGCGCAATAATTCGAACAGATGCTCTAATGGCGTGTATGACGCACCACTCGTTCCCGCCGGACCTGGTGGCCTTGCACATGTCCTGGATGCGCACCTATCGGGCACTCGCCCATGCGCAGCCGGGCAGGAGTGCGGGGCTGCGCCGGGAGCTGGTCCAGTTGCAAGCGCGGCTGCTGGATCACCCGTACTGGTCTGGCCGGCCCAGCAGCCCGACCACGGGCTGGGCTGTCCTGCGCGAGCAGGTCCGCGAAGACACTGCACTCACGGCGGGGAAGCGAGCAGGATGAGGCGCAAGCCGGAGTACCTGAGTCCCGGGCAGGAGGCGATCCTGTCGTGTATCCGGCGCTCGACCGTGGAATGGGGCGAGGCGCCGACGGTGCGGGAGATCGTCCACGATGTCGGCCCCTCCAGCACGTCGTCGGTTGTCTGTCAGCTGCGGCAGCCGGAGAAGCGCGGAGAGATCAGCCGCGAGGGGCGACGGCCAGGATCCGCTTGCCTGGGCCACTGAGGGCCTCCTCCACTCGGTCTGGGACGGCTGCCAGACTTCCTGGGCCGTGCTGGTGTCCTTCTATGTATCCCCGTGACGGCATCAGCACGGCTTCTACCGCGTAGGTGCCATGAACCGCTCCCAGTCTGCGCCTTTGAAGTCGCCTCGCTGACGGAGTCGTCGGCACGCTGTGAGGGTGACCAGTGCGCCGATCGTTGTGCACCGGCCTTCCGTTTCGGGTGGCCGGAGGGTCACGGTGCACTGCAGCGGCCGGACAGCGATTCCTGGTACCGCCTACAGCGACCACGACCTGGTCGTGTTGAGCTTCGCCAGCCGCCGCCTGGCGCGGTCCCGCCCGCCGAGCTGCTGAAAGGTACCGGAAGCCTGTGGTCACGGCACCTGTGGATCACGGAGGTGTCTAGGCTCCAAGCTCCACGAAGATGCCGTGACCGCGGGCTAGCTGTATCTAGGACTCGACGTACATGACGATGGAGTCGGGATGCACGCCGTCGTGCTTCATCGCGGCTGCGGCCTCCGGGCCCTGTAGTGAGGCCATCAGGGCGTCAAGGTTCGGTACGTCCATCGTCAGCGCGACCTGGGTCGGATCCTGCGGGTTGGTGAACGTTCGGATGCTCGTGACTCCGAGCGTCCCGAAGAATTCTTCGCGCTTCGACGAGGCGAGCCAGTGCTGGGTGTCGTTGACGCTGTGGTGGATAACAACGGTCGGCAAGGTTCCTCCTTCGTGGACAGACTCCACTTAGGGCGATGCGTCAACCGGCTTGACGCAGCCGCAGCAGACAATGATTGTCGGCCAGGGCGAGTGCATCTCGGGGGCAGGCTCGCCTAGCACGCCAAACACCGCAAAGTCCGGTCCCCGGTTTGCCTCGGATGATCGGTGATCATGTGATGCCGTGGAGGGCGAGGACGCGGTGGCGTTCGGTGCGGGCTCGGCGTCCGCACCTCCCAGGCTGAGCAAGTCCTCGACGATTTCCTCGAACAAGCCGCCATCCGCTGATGCAAGAGAACAGCAGTGTCGTGCCGGGCTAGCTACAGCGGCCGGCCCGACACTGCGCTGTCAATGCAACGTCGTTGGGGTCTCACTGGTCGTCCGGTGGCTGGTCTCGGAAGTCGGCGGTGCAGCCGACGGAGGTGTGCTTGAGCGGTGCTCGTAAGATGTTTGAATGCCGAAGCCGTTAGGGATGAGCCGTCGTACGTGGGTCGCCGCGTGGGCTGTGCTGTGCGTGGTTGGTATCGCTGCCACCACCGCCCTGAACGCTTCCGGGAAGTCTGGGGAGCAGCCCGAGAGGCCTGTCAGCACTGAGTGCGCCGAGTACATCTCAGAGATCGAGACGCAGCTGGACAGGGCCAAGGCGGAAGGCGACGACGATGGTGTGATCGCCCTATCGCGAACGCGGGTCGGCGCGGACGACTGCCATGACGAAATTCTTGACCACTTCGGCGGCGACCGGTGAGACGCCGTACAGGGCTCGCTGCGGCAGCGGGGCCGATCTGTGCCGGAGTGGCGTTCTTGGTGAGCAAGGCCCGCGCGAGGTAGCACCTTCACGGAACACGGAGAAAGCGTGGCTCTTCGCCTGGCCGGCCCGTGCCAGCCAGGCGAAGTGTTGTTCCGTAGCCAGAGGGCGGCTTCAGGAAATCGCACGGCGGGTGTGGACTTGGGATTCAACCAGGAATGCGGTGGCACCTTGAATTCCATGCCGACCGGGGCAGGCAAGGCGTACTTCGACCTCCCCGACGCGATCGGCAGCGTCATCGCCCTCACCGACGAGGACGGCAACAAGGTCGACTCCTACTCCTACAGCCCCAAGGCGTGCGCATCCTGGCCCAGTCCACCGAACCGGTCGCCCAGCCCTACCCCTTCGGCCGGCGGCTACCAGGACCCCACGGTGCCGTACGACTACAGCGGCCGCTACTACAACGCCCACATGGGCCGCTTCACCCACTCCGACCCCTCCGGCCAGGAACCCCTACCTGTACGCCTAGCGTGACCCCGTCATCCGCATCGATCCCAGGGTTTGCTCACCGGCTCCTTCAGCGGAGAGGCCTGCTTCGGCATCTGGGTCGGTATCGGCGGCAAGACCGACGGCGAGTCCGCCAAACCGATCGTCTCCTTCGCGTTTGGTTGAGTGCGATCCGCGTACGGAGCTGGTGCCGGTGTCCAGGCCACGCGGGTGGCGCAGTTGTCGTTCACACGGGATGATCACCGGGTTCTGCCAGCGTGCTGGCTTCTACGCTTTGTTCCGGGGGGATGTCGTGGACCGCTTAAACCGTCATCGTGGTAAGGCTCTGGCTGCCGTCGTGCTCTTCACGGGCATGACCATGGCCTGTTCTGGGCCGGCCGCGACCTCGAAGACTCCCCAGCCGCAGAAGGCGACGAGCTCCAGCGCCGTACCCACAGCGCGCACGACGCCCAGCTCCGACCAGGAGCGGTTGGATAGAATGGCCCGCGACTTGCTCGGCAGGACGGATCAGTTGGGTTCTGACGACGCAGACTTCGTCTCGTCCGGCTCTCTCGCCATACCCGGCATGAACCTGGACGAGACCGTGGGGTCCGGCGTCGCGCTGCGGGTGGAGGTGGCATGCGTGGGGGAGGGGACGGTCACCTTCACGGCCGTCTCCGGCACCGTCAAGAAGGCTGAGCGTGTCGACTGCACGCGGTCGATGACAGGCAGGGTCGACATAATCACGGCCGGGCCGAGTCTCGCGATCCAGGCTGACTCCCCGGAGGCGGAGAAAGTGGGTACCGCCTACGTCGTACGTCGTGTCACCTGACCGTCGCGGACACGACGCCTTTCTGTCTCCCCGACAGGCCGAGCGATTCGCGACGTGTGGCATGGGGATTGATCTGGAGCTGCACTCGGCAGGGCCGGCACACGACAGCTGTCGCAAGTCCCCCGCAACGCTCCTGCGGAGTTCCCACGGGCATGGCGACGCACTGGCCGACGCACCCGATTCGCCTCAACTCCGCGGAGTGTCCGGAAGGCTCACCGCCGTCGATCCGTATCGGGACACGTCGATGAACGAGTAAGGGGCTGTGACCGCCCTCCAGGAGATCCGCGGCTGGAGGGGGAGTCACGCTTATGTCTGGGAGTCATCGGCCGCCTTCTCCATGGGCTTCAGCCTTGCCCCCGAGTACGCCCAGGGCCAGTACCCCGGTGTCCTTGGGCTCGGCTTCAGCACGGGTCAGGCTCTCGCCCCCGCGATCCTCACCGCGGTGGTGCTCGGACTCGACACGACAGGCTGGCTGCTGCTGGCGTCGTTCTTGACATGGTGCTTGCTGCCCGGCCGAGCGCGGTCGACCGGGCTGGGACCGCTTTTGGGCCCCGACGTGCGGCCCGGACGTGGGACGAGTCGATCACCGCCCTCGACGAGTGAAGCTGGTTCTTCGATCGCAGCTTCTTCAGCAGGAGCGCGTGCAGTTGGTCCCAGATGCCGGCCTCGTTCCAGGCGGCCGGGCGTCGCCAGCAGGTCATGCCGGAGCCGAAGCCCAGTGCCTGCGGCAGGTACTCCCACTGGATGCCGGTATGCAGCACGAACAAGATCCCGCACAACGCCTGCCGGTCCGGCACCCTCGGCCGGCCCTCGACCTGCTTCGGCCCTGGCTCGGGCAGCAACGGCTCGCTCAGCGACCACAGTTCATCCGAGACGATCCACGGCCGCGACTGTCTCTTCCCCGCGACCACACCAACGATCCAGCAGGCCGACAGTCACATGATCAACAACTTTTGTTAGAGCCAGTAAGCCACGGCTTAAGGGCGTGGCCACACCACACGACACCCCGGAGCATTCATGGCATTCCGGCGTGTCCGGGGAAGCCCGACGCCGGAGCACTGGAGGTACACCGCCTTCGGCAAAAGGGGAGTATGCGCATGACCGCTTCGCCGACTTCGCCACGGTGGCGCTAACGCCGTGCGTAGATCCGGTGTTCGTTGAGCGGTGACACCGCTCGGCCGGCCCGGGACCTGCTCCTACATACGTGTTCCGCACCCAGAACCGACGACACAAGGGGAATTGATTCCATGACCGTCACAGCAGCACGCCGCACCATGTCACCGCGTCGGTCCGCCGCCCGTACGGTGGCCGTGGCGGCCCTGTCCGCCGCCGCGCTCCTCGGCGGCGGTCTCACGGCCCAAGCCGCCGCGCCCGCTCGGACGACGGGCGGGGCCGTGGAGCTCGCGCCGGTGTACCAGCTCGGGTCCTACGCCAACGGCTCCACGATCCTCGCACCGCTGGGTCTCCTCGGCGTACACCGTCCGCATCACCAGCTATCCCTGCGAGTAACGGGGACCCGCGCCGAGGACACCGTTCCCCAGCCCTTCAACAGGCCGCTGCCGCCCCGGCCGTCGACGTTGCTATGACCGCCGACAAGCTGCTCGCCAGCGATCCGAGCGACTCGGAGCACGCCATGGCCGAACTCCTCAACTACGTGGCCGCCACCTGGGACAAGCAGGACCTGCCGCTGAGCGAGTACGCCCAGGTTGTCGCCCGCACCCTGCGTACCCAGTAGAAGAGGATCCGCCCATGTCCAACGGCATCCTGCGCGACGCGCTGACTGCCCGCGCGAAGTGGACGGGCGCCTGACACAGCGCGAGGGGCCACGCCGACTTCGGCATGGCCCCTCATGCACTGTCAGGCGGCTGCTCTGCCCGTCGCTACTTCAGCCCGAGACTGGCCAACGCGGCTAGCTTGTCGGCACCCCGGACGGAACGCCGGGATGGACTGGGCCGGTTGCTCGGCCGCAGGTACGCGTCGCCCACCCAAGCTGAAGGGCGGGCAGCGCCTGGAGCTTGGGGGCGGGCTGGTGCGGGCGTCGTCTCGACGTGAGCTACAACGGAGGGTTCATCCTCGTGATGTCGGCCATGCTGGTGGGGATACCGGCGGCCCTGTTCCTCGTCGTCGGGTGTTTGAACGGCAAGACCGCGGGGGCTGTCCACTCCGGACCGGTGCGACGGTCGTCGTCCTCTGCGCGCTGGCCGCCGGTTTGTGGGGTCTGGCCTCCCTGGTGCCGGCCAGTCCTTGCGACCACAGCGCGGCGCGGGAATGCGCAATGCACACGCCTTGAAGCCGATTCCGGGCGGTCATCGTTCCTCTTGTGGCGACCAGCAGCCCAAGGACAGCGGGTCCAACGTGCCCGCCGGCGTCGTAGAACCGCGCCTGTCCCGTGCGGACCCTCCACATGCGGATGGACCGCCTCACACAACCCGCCTTGATCGGCACGTAGTTCGCCGGGAGAGCGCCCGGAAGATCCCAGGGGCGGGCACTGCACCCAGTGCGTTTAGGGCCTGGTCCGGTGCCGCTGACCCCGGGCCGCGAAGGAGTCCGGCCCCCGTGCGCTCCGGGGTCCCCGCTGGTCACACCGCCGCTCACCAGTCGTCTGATGCGCTTCCCACCCACGCGATCGGCCGGCCATCGTGTTGCGGCCCCAGTGCGGTTCCTCCATCGAGGTCTCGTGCCCGTCGGACAGGACGCAGATCCGCCCCTATTTGCCGTGCTTGCCTGGACAGAGGCCAGCGAGCCGGGCCGCATCGCCGTCGCGCACGGCCTGGTGGTATCAGTTCCGGAAGCCTCTCCCGCCGGGCTGAGGCAACTACACCGGCGCCCGGTAGCCCCAGCCTCGTTCTCCGGCTGGTCTTTTGACCAACTAGACCCATCCCAGTCGCTTTCGGGTATGAACTGTTAAGAGGGGCAGGAATCGGCGGGAGCCGGGGAGAGCGGGGAGGCGCTGTGGGGAGCGAGATCTCGGACAGATTCCGGTACAGCATCACGCACACCTATGTCACGCGGCACGTCGGTGACAGCACACAGACGGCGACGCTGGCCAACGCGGAGGCGGGCAGTCTGGCCCGGTTCGCTGACCGGCCGAGCGAGATGAGCGTATTTTGCGAGCACTGCGATGCGCGACTGCGCGTCGTGCTGCGTTCCACGGGCGACGTACGGCAGCGGCGGCGTACACACCGCCTGCTGTGGCCGATATGGGCAGTGCTGGCCGTGTTGAGTAGCTGGGGCCTCGTGCATGTGCTGCGGACCGGTGACGGCCGGGGGGCGGCCGACCTCCGCTTGTACCTCACCGCGGCCGCGACCGTCCTTCTCGGGTACGGCGCCCTGCGCAGTCTGGTTCTCACCCGGGGCTTCGACACCCCTGAGGTGACCAGGACGGATGGGCGGGAGCCGTACGGGGTTCGCCACAGCTGGACCACACCCCGGCAGGCAGACGTCGAGGACCACAGGCCACGCTGACGGGGCGTCCGGGATGGTTGTGCCTGTGCCGGTGTTCTCGGGCGCGGCGGTCGTTTTTGGGGGCGTGTCAGTTCGAGTCAGCGTGCCGGTGTCGGGTCGGCGGGGCAGCCCGGGTTGGTGCGGCTGTCCCGGGCGGGTGGGGCAGTCTTGTGGTGGTGGGGGAGGGCATCGGGTGCCTGGGTGTGGCTGTGTGGGAGGTCGGTGTGTGGCCTGCTGGGTGGGGGGCGGGTGAGTGCGGCGTGAGGGCCACGGCCACGTCCGGTGCTGCGCCGTCAGGCGACCCGGCTGTCTGCTGTGACTGGGCTGGTGGGTGGCTCGTGCTGTGGGCTGGGTTGAGTGTTGGTCGGTTTGTGCCGGGGCCGGTGCTCCACGCATGTGGGCTGTGGCGTCTTGGTGG